>JAHAAK010000001.1 GCA_018376905.1 Collinsella sp.
TGTAGCGGGCCGACAGCTCCCCGGACAGCCTGACCCTCAGGGCCTCGACGGCGCGGGACTGGCCGGTCGTGCCGGCGGTGCCGCCGTTGCCGACGGCGGGCTGCCAGCCGACGTTGGAGACGTGGGCCTCGACGGACACGGCGTCGGCGCCGAGGGGCTCGCCGGTCGAGGCGTCGGACAGGACGAGGCGAAGCGCCTCGAGGGGGAGCCCCCTGCCGGTCGTGCCGGCGACCTCGCCGCCGGCGACGGCGCCCATCCAGCCGATATTGGAGACGTGGGCCGAGTAAGAGAGCGAGACGGGCGCGGCCGCCTCGGACCGGGCGGGCTCCGCCTGGGCACCGTCGGCCTGCGCCCCCTCGGCCTGCGCCGCCTCGGGCTGGGAGGCGTCGGCCTGGGCGGCGGGGCCCCCGTCGGCGGGCTGGGCCTCGGCGGCCGGGGCCTGCGCGTCGCCCGGGGCGGCGGGGGCGGCGTAGGCCGCGGGCCCGCACAGGGCCAGGGCGGCCGCGACCGCCAGCGCGGCGACGGCACCGGAAATTCGTTTCGTGGAGCGTCTCATGGAAAATCCCCCTAATCTTGCAACGGTTTCCAAGTCTACTAGATTGGGGGGACGGGAGCCAAGCTGCAATACCCCCAAGGCACCCGTCTATAGTTCGTGACATTGTCTATAAACAGGCTCACCGCCCGCGAAATTAAATTCGACGTAAATCCTTTAAGCACGCGGCAAGCGGAAGAATCGTATAAGGCGGTTTTCTGCTGGCTGTCAGCCGCGGTATCCTCATGGAAACCCAATTGTCGCCGGAATTAAAGTCCCCCGGCGCGGACTCACCTTTTCTCCCCGGCGCGGGCTCGATATCTTCTCGGATATCTAATCGTCTTGGACTTTTACCTGCCCAAGCACAGCACAGCGTTTACGCGCCGCCACACGGAGCAAGGCACAAAAAGTTTTATCTAGAACGCAGGCTTTTAAAGCAACTCAAGTACAAGACAATCGAACTAAACACTTCCGATAAAACACGCCATGGGCATTAATCACATACACAACAGGCCAATAATGCCCCCTCGTATGCTGCGATATAATCAATTTCACCGAACACCAAACCTGCAACCCGAAGGGACCAACGTGTTAACAATTCACTATGGTGATATGGAAAACGTTATCTACAATACGTCGGTTTACTTCAATAACGTCTATTCGCCCCAGTGGTTTCAAGATGTCTTTGCTCAAAGGATCATCAAATCCATCGATAAGGGCACCGTGGTGGGGCCCAACGCAATCGACACTAAGATCCTCGGCATCATCCCTCCTGAGAAGCTCTCGAGCGGCACCAAAACACTGCTGCTTATGTACTTCATGCCGCAAAACGTATATAACGCCTCTAACTGTGGTGACAATTGTGCTTACTGGATTTTAAGAATCGCTGCTCAAAAGGATCTAACAATCAATCTCTATCATTTGCTGGATTTTGGAAACGGCAAATTCACGGCGACCATTGCAAACACGGGCGATGTAGTCCACACGATGTTCGACCTTGTCCCCATAGCTGGAAAATGCCTTAGGGAGAATTCCTGATGCGCGGATCATACGGGGTAGTTATTCAAAACAACCGAGTTCAGTTTAAACTGACCATCAATAGAAACCTGACTATCATTCAAGGCAACAGTGCTACAGGCAAAACGACGTTGCTCGATATGGTGGCCGCTCACGAAGAATTAGGAGCACAAAGCGGCGTAACAGTTAGTTGCAAAGTGCCCTGCAAGACAATAACTGGAAAGTATTGGCGCAGAGATCTCCAGGAAATTTCCAACAGCATCGTTTTTATTGATGAAGGCAACGCTTTTGTTCGAACAGAAGAATTTGCCCATGAAGCGAAGCATAGCTCGAACTATTTCGTAATCGTTGCCAGAGAGTCGTTACATCAACTGCCCTATAGCGTTGATGAAATTTACGGTCTAAAGAACACCAACCGGACCACGACGAAGTATCCCGTATATTCTCGTGTCTACACCTCTACATATCGCATTTACGGTGATAGTAAATTTAGAGGTGAGAGGCCAGAGCTTGTCATCGTTGAAGACTCAAATTCGGGCTACGAGTTCTTCAGTTTGCTATGCAAAAAGAGCGACATTCGGTGTATCAGCGCAGGCGGGAAATCAAATATCTGCAACTGCATTATGGACGCACCGGAAAACGAGATCCTTGTAATCGCCGACGGTGCCGCCTTTGGACCTGAAATTGCGGAAGCAACTGCGCTATTGCGCCGAAAGAACATCAAGCTATTCCTGCCGGAATCGTTTGAATGGATCGTGTTGAATTCGGGATTATTCAACAGCAAACACATTAAGGAGATGCTGCTTAATCCCGCTGAACACATCGAAAGCTCAAGGTTCTTTAGCTGGGAGAAGTTCTTTACCGCAGAACTCGTCGAATGCTCACGAGACACACGTTTTCACTATGACAAGAGCCACTTGAACGAGGAATATTTGAATCCCACCGCCCTTGCGGCTCTTGAGGATACTTTGCCGGATCTTGGCATCACTTCGAACTAGACCGAGAAATACTCGCTCTCGGCAGATAGGTTTGGCCCGAGCCAGGAGTCGCCGTCAAGGAAGAACTCCGGTCAGCGTTGCATGAACAGTGCTTGCTCGCGCTTCCATCGGCGCAGCTTTTCCTCGTTGGCCTCTTCCCTACCGCGCGAGGTAAACTCGTAGTGGTACAGCTCGGCATAGGGCGTAAAGATGGTGCGGTAGCCCGCCTCCCCCGATATGGCAATCGACGCTGATAGCAGTCTTAAAGAATATGACGTCACCCTCACTCGACCTAGAACCGTTCGAGAATCTCCTCGGCGTTCTCTCGTAGATAGATATCTAGGTCCGGCACGGCAAACTGAACGTAACCCCTCTGTGGTGCCTGAATAACCTCTCTTTGTAGCAATTTGGCCCTAATAGAGCTGATCTCATTGGTCTTTTTACCCATGCGCTTAGCAATCTCGGATGATTTGGACTGTTGTTTATCCTCGCACATGGCCAAAAGGTATTTGAAATCGTTGAGCCCCAGTCCCGAAATCGCGGGCTCGTGAACAACATCGTGAAAACGAGCCTCTGCCAGCGCAATGCCTTCAGTGACGTCGCGCTCGCTCACAATGGCACTTTTGACACGATGCAAGTTGGCGCGCTGCCAAATGGAATAACCGACCAGCTGCACCAGATAGGCATAGCCCTTAGTGGCCTTAGCGGCTCTCGACAGGAGATTGTCCTCTATGGTCAAGCCAGTAGCGACAAAGCTATCGCCCATAGAGAGCGCTACCTCCACCTGGTTGATAGGCGCCAGATCTTCGGGGAGGGCACGACGCAAGAACGTAAGCGCCTTGCCGTTAATAAGATCCATAACACCGGCGGGTAACCCGGCAAAGGCAAGTGCGATATCTACTTTTTCCCCTATCAAAAGCTGAACCGTAGACGCAATGACACGCATATCGTCAATCGGAGCGTCCTGAACTTCATCGATGGCAATAAAAAGACCCTTGGATGACTTCGCTGCCGAACTCAGTAACTTTCTAAGGCTCGGCTCTTTGGGCGCAACGTCAACTTTCGCGGAAACAAAGCCGGCGTTTACGCCGACCGAAGCATTGGTCGCAAGAGAAGAATCAGCAACCTGATCCCGCAAGTCCAGCAATAGGTCAGGGCCAGCAGAGACAATAGCGGTCTTCCATCCAAGCTCTCGAGCACGATCCCTAAGATCGCAGAGCAAAACAGTTTTTCCGGAGCCCCTCGGTCCAGCAATGCGCATGAGCCTCGCAGGTGCACCAATTCCCGCATTCAAGCTCTCGGTAAACTCAAGAGCGATATCGTCACGGCCAATTATGCGCGGAGGCTCAGCGCCGGCAGTGGGACGAAACGGATTATGGAATGCTGTGGCGCTCACTTGTTTGCCTTTCTAGGGAATCGATTAACAGCCAATCATCGTTTAAATAATTATCGCAGACTATATCCGATAATATCGAGTTATATAAGCCTGTATAAACTTATCGCGGAAGTATCGAGCTTTCGTAATTTGTCTTAATTAGTAGTCCACCATTGCTTTCTTCCAAGCTCATAGCAAAAGAAAGTTAAGGACTTCCTAAAAACCATTGCCTTAGACCGAGAAATACTCACTCTCATCGGATAAGTTCGGCCCCAACCACGGATCGCCGTTGAGGAAGAATTCTGGCCAGCGCTGCATGAACAGTGCCTGCTCGCGCTTCCAGCGGCGCAGCTTTTCCTCGTTGGCCTCTTCCCTGCCGCGCGAGGTGAACTCATAGTGGTACAGCTCGGCATAGGGCGTAAAGATGGTGCGGTAGCCCGCCTCCCACACGCGCAGGCAAAAGTCTGCGTCGTTAAAACCGACGGCGAATTCCTCGTTATAGCCCCCGACCTGCTCAAATACGTCGCGTCGCACCATCTGACAGGCACCTGTTACGGCGCTAAAGTTACCCGGACGTACGGCGCGGGCAAGATAGCCCTCGCGCTTTGCCGAGAAATCCTGGTTGGCATGGGCAAGTGCGCCACGCACACCAACCAATATGCCAGCGTGTTGCACCAGATGGTCGGCAAAGTAGAGTTTGGCGCCCACCACGCCCGCATCGGGACGCTGCAGATAGCCCATCATCTCTTCGATAAAGTCGGGGCTTATGACCTCGGTATCATTGTTCAGCAACAGAAGGTAATCACCCTTGGCATGCTCCACGCCAAAGTTAATGATCTGGGAGTAATTGAACTCACCCGGCCAGTACGCAACGCGCGCGATGCCCTTGCCTTCGGATGCTGCAGCCACGCGCTCTGGCAGGGTTTCGTAATACGCAAACGTCTCCGGGGCTTCGCTGTTGTTCTCCACCAAGACGATCTCGTAATTGGTATACGTGGCCTTCTGGGCGATCGACATCACACAGGCGTCAAGCGTCTCAATGTGATCCTTGGTGGGAATCACAATGCTCACCAGCGGCGCAGGCTCCGGCAGCGCAAAGCGCATGCGGTAGACAAACGGCGTCTCGGTCTCCTCGACCGTTCCGCAAATGCCCAGCGCGTTAAAGTGGCGCTGCAGCGCAAGACGACCGGCTTCAATAGCATACGGCTTGCTATCGGCAGAGCCATCGGCGGTCGACCCCGGATGAACGCGCCAGTGATACAGCACGTGCGCAACATGTTCAAACCGCGCGCCCGCCGCAAGGCAGCGGAGCGTCAGGTCGTAGTCCTGGGCACCCGCAACGTCTTCTGGGGACGTGCCGATACGATCGATAAGCGCCTTCTCCACCATCAGGAAATGCGTCACGCAGTTATGGCTATAGAGCAAGTCTACATTGAGCTTGGTCTTAAAGACCGGCTGGCCCCACTCCCCCGTTTTCTGAAACATGTCCTCGTCGCAGAACAGGACCTGGGGACGCTCGCCCTCGGCAGCATTGTTCAGCGCGGCAACATAGTGGAACAACGCGTCCGGCTCCAGAATGTCATCGTGGTCCAAGAACGCGATGTAGTCGCCCATCGCTTGCTCAATACCCGCGTTGGTGTTGACCACAATGCCGCCGTTGCCGGGCAGCCCAAAGCGACGAACGCGCTCGTCGTGGGCGCCTGCCGCAAGGTCGGCAACCGCATCCCATTCGGGCGAGGCGTCCATCAGAAGCAATTCCCAGTTGTCATAGCTCTGGGCAAGCACCGAATCCAGCAACTCGCGCAGGTAAACCCGATCGGTCTTATAGCACGGCACCACAATGCTCACGAGAGGCCTGTAGGCGAATGCTGCCGCGGCGACGCGCTGGCACGCCAAGTCGCCCGGCTTTGCGCGATGCTGCTCAAACCAACGGCGATAGGCCGCATCATCCGCGCGCGCATCCTTCATGCGGTTCCAGCTGTCGTCGACCATACCGTTGTACAGGCGGCCATCCATGGCGCAAAAACCGCTCTGGATCTGGCCCACGGGATCAGTTGCAATCGCGACAAAGTCTCGAATGACCTCGGGCATCTCCACGCTCAGATACGTTTTATTGACGCGGCATCCGTTCTGCTGCGGCACGTCGACCTGCGACTCAAACATATGAACCGTGGCATCGATGTCATTCATATGCGTATCGAGTATCTCAAGCTGGGGCGTGCACTGGGAGTCTCCCGCCCATGTGACCTCGTAGCGCCACACAGCACCCGAATCGGCCGGTAGATAACGGACGGCATCGATCTCGTAGCGGCCGCAGCGCTCGCCGCGCTGCGCATCGCGGATAAGCGCACACAGCACGGGCTTTGCCTTGTAGTTGATCTTGGATTCCAGCTTAGCCATACGGCTATCGAGGCGAATGGATCCGAGCTTTTGGCCACTGGATGCAAAGTCGACATCGATTGCAGAGCCATCCAAAAACGGCAGCACCAAAACGGCAAGCTCGCGCTCGTAGTCCGCAACTGAAGGGCATAGCGCCAACACGCGGCCATGATCGATCGGCAGCGCCAACGACGGCACGCTGGCACCATTGGTCGTCGCGTGGGCAAAAGCCTGGGAGCCCTCGCACTCAATAATCTCCGCGACATCCTTGCCGGCAAAACGAAGCAGCACAAACAGGCGACCCTGGCTGCGGCAAAGCGCCAAACGCTTGATACTCATCTACACCTCTCGCTTTCCCAGGGCATTCGCGGCCATACGCTTGTACGCACCCAGGCGTCCAAACCTCAAGACATCGTAATCGAACATGAGCTTTTTGCACGCACGGGCGCTAGGGGTTTTATCGGCGAGCGCAGCGTGCACCATGGCGGCGACAGCAGGAGCGCATTGTGCGAGCGCGGCATCGCTACTTACAGCAGAGCCGTTAAGCACTGCCGCCACGGCAGCGATCACCTTGCCGCAGTCCGAACCCAGCAACCTGAGCGCGTCGTACAGCACCAGATCGCACAGGAAATATGCCAGGTCCTCGGCATGCTGAGCATCGAGACCGTCGCGCCGCCAGTCAGTCAGCACCGCGGAGTAAATCTTCACGTGCTCCAGCAGACGCGTCTCGTCGTCGTAGCGCATGGTGTCCATGAGCGAGCCCTTGCGCGCCACGCGATAGTCGTACAGCTTGTTCGAGATAAGCGCGGTCTTGTGCGAACGACCGTACACGGCAAAATCGAAGACCTGGTCCTCGCCATACTTAACGGTTTCGTCGAACACGATCCCGTTGCCCAGCAAAAACTCACGCTTGCAGGCGGTGCGCCATGCAAACGGGCGAGATGCTTCCTTAAACAGTAGGTCGGAGCTATAGCCTTCAAACGACACATCGCGCGGGCTCAGCACATAGTTAAGCCACGGATACCCCGCCTCCAGCGGATACGGATTCGCACCAAAGGTCAAAACATCACAGCGCTCGCGCTCAAAGGCATCGACGATCACGCGGCATGCATCGGGCGTAAAGCGGTCGTCGGAATCCAAAAACGCGACGATAGGCGCCGTGGACGCAGCGATGCCTGCATTACGCGCACTCGACAGGCCGCCATTGGGCTTATCGACCAGCGTGAAGCGCGCGTCTTTTTCGCAATAGGCGGCCGCAATATCGCGCGAGCCATCCGGCGAGCCATCGTTGACCAGCACGCCCTCCCAATCGGGCATGTCCTGCGCAAGCAGGGAGTCCAGGCACCAGGCCAGGCACTCCTCCACTTTATAGATGGGAACGACAACGGAAATCTTGGGGTTAGCCATAGTCACTCGCTCCTACTGTGCGGCCGGAACGTCATCGGGGTGCGGGTTGTCGCCGTAGGTGCGCTGATACGTCAGCACGCGCCAGACCAGCGGCAGGCCACCGATCTTAAAGTAATGCTTAAACGTATTGAGCTTGCCCGGCTTCTTAAAGTCAAAGCGCGAATCGATATAGGCGCGGGGCGACTTGATCATCAGACGCAAGTCGGTCTCGCCACGCGGATCAAACAGCGACAGGTCAAAGCAACCGGCATCCCAATCGGCCTTGAGCTCGGGAGATGCCTTTTCCCAAAACTGCTCACGCAGCTCATCGACCAGACGATCATCATTCCAACGGTACGTATCGACCTTCATGCGCATTAAAATGCCCTGAAGCTGAGCCTTGAGCTCGGGACGCTCGTCCAAAAAGCGCTGCATCTCGACATACTCGTCGCACACGCAAAACACCTTGTTGGGCGAATTAACGGAGCTCTTCTCGTTATCCTGGCGATAGCACAAAATGGGGTCCGCAATAAACGCGGCACGCTCGGCGCAAGCCCAAACCTTAAAGTTAAAGCCTGCGTCCTGATACGAGGCACCCGGCGTGGGAAGGAACCGAATCTGATTGTCGTTGAGGAACTCGCGCCGATAGATAGCCGACCAAATGGAAGGTTTGCGGTAGAAGATGCCCGGGCGATCGACGGGGCGATACGCGGCGCCCGTCATATGCTCGTCGATGATCCCAAACAGCTCACGGCGCTCGCTGGGCGTGGACCAATACAGGTAAAAGTCGCCCTTTACCACATCGGCATGCTCAGCATCGGCCTTGGCGACCAGCTTTTGGAGCGAATCCTCAAACATAAAGTCGTCGGACTCAAGGATGCCCACGTACTCGCCGCGCGCCATCTCCAGGCCGCGGTTCATCGAGTCGCCGTAGCCGCTGTTGGCCTTGTCGATCATCTTTACACGGGGGTCGCGCTCCATGTACTCGCGGATGATATCTGGCGAACTATCGGTAGAACCGTCGTTAATGCAGATGATCTCGATGTCCTTGAGCGTCTGAGCCACGGCGGAATCGAGGCACTCGCGCAGGTAGCGTTCGACATTGCAGATAGGGACAAGCAGCGAAACTTTAGGGTTATCAGAGTTCTGCAAGAGAACCTCCTGTTGAATAGCGTGTAACAGGGTTATTTTAGCAGCCGAGTTGCGGCGGGCGGCAGCGCTTGGAATTAGATAAAGCGCTCCAGGCAGGCTTTGAGACCGCGAGTCGAAAGATAGAACAGCGTGGCGTCTGCCATCGAAACGCCCGAGGTCGCCGCAACGAGCTTGTGGGCAACACGGCGAACGGCGCCCTTAGCAGGCACATCCGCCCACGCCGTTCCCAAAAACGTCGCGAGGTCCATGTTGACGCGAGCCGCCACGCGATGGAAGTCATCGGCATCCAAACGCGCCAGGTCGAACACAATGAGGTCCAAAATCCAAGTTATCAGCTCGCCGGGACACAGGTCTAAAAGACCGTAGGCCGCCCAGTCCTCCAAGACCTCCTCGAGCATCCTCATGTGGGCGTCAAGCTTTTTGGCACGAGCCTCGGCACTGTTGAACTCGTGCGTCGCCGATTCGCTCTCCATCACGTAGTGGTAGAACTTGTCCGGCATGACGACGGTCCTGCGGGCAAGCGCATAAGCCGCAAATTGGAAGACGACGTCCTCGCCCAAAGCCAAACCGGGGGCGAAGCGAATGCCTTCGCGATTGAGCAGCTCGCACGAAAAAGCCGCACGGCAGGCATAGGGCTGCGCATTCGAATGGAACAGCAGTTGGGGATCACGGGCGCCGAAGGTACCAGCTTTGGGGCTCATGAGTTGCTGGACGCGTTTGGGGGCAGCATCGGCAGGTTCACAGACGCCGCCAAAGACGGCGGCCTCGGCATCTGCAGACTCCATGGCATGCAGCACGCGCTCGACCGTCTGGGCATCAATGTAATCGTCAGCGTCCACAAAGAAGACGGTCTCGCCCTCGGCGGCATCGATACCGGCATTTCGAGCGCACGAGACGCCCGCGTTTTCCTGGTCAATCACCAGTACGCGATCGTCGGCCTGCGCGATCAGGTGCAACACGTTCAACGAATCATCAGTCGAACCGTCGTTGACGCAGACAACCTGAATCGAGCGCTCGGACTGGGCCAGCAGCGAATCGAGGCATCGCTGAATGGAGCGCGCAGAGTTGTAAACGGGAACGACAATGGTAGCTTTAGGACACGAGGCCTCTCCCATGCCGACCTACCCCCTCAGCGATTCGAAGAGGAAGGCGGCGACCACGCCTGGACCTCCAACCGAGGCGTAATACTTAGCACGCCCCAAGGCACCATCCGTCGCAAAACTCGGATGCTCGTCAACCCAGCCCTCAGGATCTTTGAGGATGGCAGCGAGATTCGCGCGCTTCCACGGCTTGAGGTCGTCAAGCGAAAAGTCCCCGGCGTCCAAGGCCGCTTGGAACTCCTTGGCCATCTGAACCAGGAACTCCTTATAGAACTTAGGCGCCAGGCGCACGTAGTTCCACATGTACGAATCGTACTTAATGAGCTGATTGAACTTGAGCATGCGCGCGACATCGCCGCTTGCGTGGCCGCGGGCATAATCCTCTCGAATCCAACGCTCAATCTCGGCATACTCGGTATTGACGCAAAAGACCTTAGCCGAAGAATTGACCGAGGAATTCTCGTTGTCCTGGCGATACGACAACACGGCATCATGCAGGTAAACAGCCTTATCGGCGCACGCGATCACCTTAAAGGCGAATGACGTGTCCTGAAAGGATGCCCCCGGAGTCGGCAGGAACGTAATGCCGTTGCGCTCAAGAAAATCGCGACGGTACACGGCCGACCAAATCGACGGCTTTTGCTTAAAGAACTGCGTCGTATCGCTCGGGTGCACTGGCTTGCCACAGTCCTTGGCTTTAAACATCTCGTGCAGCGAACGGCGCTCCTCGGGCTTAGACCAGTAGAAATCAAAGTTCGCCTTCGCAAAGTCGGCATTATTGCTATCGGCGGCCGAGACAAGCTTTTCGAGTGCGTCGGGCGCCATAAAGTCATCGGACTCCAAGATGCCCACGTACTTGCCACGCGCCATCTCCAGACCGTGGTTCATCGAGTCGCCGTAGCCGCTGTTGGCCTTGTCGATCATCTTGACGCGCCCATCGCGCTCCATATACTCGCGGATTATCGCCGGCGAGTTGTCGGTCGACCCGTCGTTAATGCAGATGATCTCAATATCCTTGAGCGTCTGCGCCAGGGCGGAATCGAGGCACTCGCGCAGGTAGCGCTGAACATTGTAAATGGGAATAAGCAGCGACAGAACAGGGCTGCCAGAGGCGTTAGTAGACAAATGTGCTCCTTAGGAAATACCTGTCGTTTCATGGTATCAAAGGGCCAGCGCGCCAGCGGGCGTTTATATAATCTATGGAGCCTCTTGCGGGCAAAGCAGCCCCACGTCATGCGGCGGGCCCATGGCAGGTTCCTGCGTTTTATTCAAAGCTTGCCGCTAAGGTGCGCCGAGCCTTTACAATAGGACAGTCCCAAGGACGTATTCGATAGCTTCCGCGCAGCACTCGCCCGCCGCGCGTGAAAGGATATATTGCCCCATGCCTTCAACCCTTCCCGCTCCCATCGACAAGCTCGCCATCGTCGTCGTTACGTACAAGCGCCAGGAACTCCTGGCCAACTTGTTCGACTCCATGACCGAGCTCACGGCAACGCCCTGGCGCATCGTGATTGTCGATAACGAGAATTCGCGCGAGACCGAGGCCATGTGCACCGCATTCAACGAGCGCCTGGCCAACCTGTGGGGCATCGACACCGAGCAGCCCGACGCGCAGGGCGGCACCGACCGTGTCATCTACGCCCCGCAGCTCAAAAACGGCGGCGGTGCGGGCGGCTTCTCCGCCGGCACTAAATGCGCCTACGACCTGGGCGCTCAGTGGTTCTGGGTGATGGACGACGATGTGCTCGTCATCCCCGAAGGCATCGAGCGTCTTGCCAAGTGGACCGACCGCTACGATGTCATCCAGGGTTCGCGCCTGGACTTTGACGGCGGCGCCTTCTTTTGGCAGTACCAGCTCATCCTTTCGCTCGGCATCCCTAACCCCATCGCCAAGTGGGATCTGGGTCCCGAGGGCTACCGCGCCATGAACCAGCTGTGCTTTGAGGGCGGCATGTTCTCGCGACGCGTGGTCGACAAAATCGGCCTGCCCGACGCGCGCTTCTTTATCTACGGCGACGATGCCTGCTACGGCTACGTAGCCAGCCAGCACTTCCCCGCCGCCGTGGTCGCCGACGTGGTGCTCAAGCGCGCCCGCGCCGTCTCCAACTGGGATATCGCCGGCAAGCGCCAGCTCAACTCCACGAGCGACACCAACCGCTACTACATCATGCGCAACCGCGGTTATCTGGCCCGCTACATGCAGATCTATGGCGACTATCACCCCATGCTGTTCCGTCTGGGCAACGCCGCGACCTTCTGCAAGGAGTTCATTCGCCTGGCCGCCGTTGACAAGTGCTTTAAGACCGGTATTCCGGCGCTGCGCCGTGGCATGAAGGACGCCCGCAAGATCGTCAAGGATCCTAACTGGAAGCCCATGCCGCCTATGAAGAACACCGAGTAACGGAAGCCGGAAACACCTCGGCGCTTAAAGCCGCTGGCACACCGCCGTCACGCGCCGCCCATCAAAACCGAACCCCCAGCGCATGCGGCCCACGCCGGGGCGCGGCACACGGATTTCGTCGATGCCGTCGCGCTCTATGTCGAGCAGCGCCTGCACGGCCAGCAATTCAAGGCCCAGCGCATCCACACCGGGGTCATACATCATGTTGATCGTTATCAGCGGACGTTCATCGAGCATACCGATCGTATCGGCTATGTCGAACACGGCGCCCGTAGGAAAAACCTGGATGTCCCAGCGATTCGCGCCACACTTTCGCCTCGAAGCAGGATTGGCATAGCCCGGCAATCCAAAGCAGAGTCCTTGCAAGAGTAGGTGATATGGCAGCGGTGTATCTAGGTCGGTCTCACCGATTCCCGCATCACCCAGGATGCGGCTTAGCGCCCGCCTCACCGCATCCTCATCCCCACGGCACAGCCCGTCGCGAAACGCATCGACGTCTCGAATGTCTTCGGCAGCGCACTCAAACCACTCAACAATCACTAGACGCAAGGCCTGTCGAAGCTCGTTATTGGGCAATCGCAAAGCACGGAGGCGATCGCCATACTCTGGCTCCTCAGTCATATCCGTCGTGAGAAAACCGGACAGATACAGCGCTGTCCACATGCCATCGTCAGGCGAGACATCTGGCTCTGCAGTGCCCAAACAAAGCGGGACCTCAGCGCACCCATGGGCCTCGAGCAAATCAAAGAAGACCGAAAGGCGGTCGAGATTCCACCCGGCAACTACCCTACTCAGGCAATCGGCATATCCATACAGATCGGCACGCACAGGCGCCGTGCAGCCTCGGTCCAGAAAACCGATCACACGCTCTGGACTCGAGCAATAGGCCCTGCCAAACCGATACCCCTCGAGCCATTCACGCGCATCATCAAGGTATTCCTCGCGCCCAGCATGATTCAACAGAGCCTGGACCTCGGCATCCGAAAAGCCGAACCAACGGTCACACCAGGTCGAAAGCGGCGTCGTCAGACAATACGAGCAGCCATGCAAAGAAAGCGCCACTTCAGCAGGACGGGGACACTCCCCCATCAGACACGTCAGCCGCAACGAATCGCCCGCAGTGGCAATGGCCTCGAAAAGCACGCGATCAAATAGATCCGCCGAATCGGCGCCGGAAGCGCCCCTCGCGCTCGCACGGCCCAACCACGCCGCGTCGTACCCATCAACGAGCAATACAACCTGCTCATCGCAGGCCATCTCCAGCAGCTCTATGAGCACACCGAGCACCGAGTCAACCTCGTCCGCGCTCGCCACGCCGCGCGCGACGCGTTCGATGTGACGCACCTTATCTCGAGCTAAATCCGGAGCCCCCAAGAGCGCCAACAAGCGAGCGCACTCGCCCGAAAGGACATCGCGCACGACGCCGGCAACAGCGGGGCCACGCCTCGTAGCGCCAGAAAAGTCCAGCGATATCACCGGATAGCAAGCATACTCATCCCGATAACGCCCGCCGTCTGCATCCCAAATCTGAGCATCGGCAAACGAGCTCCGACCGGCGCGACCGACCGCAGGACGCTCCAGAAAAGCCCTGAGCATCGACAAGTTCATGCTCTTGCCAAAACCCTCGGGTCGACAGCACACCACAACGGACGCGTCGCAGTCCAACGCATCGGCAATAAACATGGTCTTGTCGACCAGCGTGCAGCAACCAAGAGCCTCCGCATAGTCGTGCATGCCAATGGGCAAAACTGCATCGTCGACACAGCCAATCAAACGCACGTCAAAGCCGGCAGCACAACCATTATTTGCCTGTTCAGACACCAAAACGTTCCCCCTAAATCGCAGCACGACGCCAATTGTAATGACCGCCTCGCGCGTACCGACGACGCCGCGCGAACATATCGGGCAACGGTAGCAACAAGAGGTATGAGGGGGCATAACTAATCGTTGCACAACAAAACGGGGCCCGATGCATTCGCACCGGACCCCGTCCCGACTCTTTAGTTATCTGGCAACCGAGAGGCTACTCCTCCGAGCTGTCCTCCCCAGAAGCCTTCTTCTGCTGATCGAGCTTATGCTTACCACTTACGATAGACGTAGCACCCAGTGTGGCCAAGCTCGCGCTGGCAAGGCTCGCCATCACGATCAAGTCGCCCGTCTTGGGCATGTTGCCGCCAGATGACTTGGTTGTGGTGGTCGTGGTGGTTGTAGTGGTCACCGTCTTGGAGTCATTTTGCTCTTGGGCCTGGTTGTCAGCACCGCTCTTGTCGTCGTCTTCGGGCTGTTTCTTTTCGCCCTCGGTCTTGCTCTCGTCCTTCTTCTGAGCAGATTTGTCGTCCTTCTCCTCAGAGCTAGAAACCTTATCAGATTCGGTCTTCTCGGAAGCCTTGTCCTTGGAGTCGCCCTTTGCGGCCTCGGTCTTTTCCGTGGAAACCTGATCAGAGTTGTCCTTGTTCTGGGCCGAGCCGTTATTGACGCCAGCCATCAGCGAAGAACCCAGCGTAGAACCAAGCTGCTCGGAGAAAGAAGGCTTCTTGTCCGGCGAAGCAACGGGAGCGTCCGGCGCTTTATTCGAGTCGTCCTTGGAAGCATCAGAATCAGGGGTTGCGTCAGAGCCGGAGCCGTTGTTAGAGCCGGTGTCAACGAACGAATCGCTCGAGCTGGTGGATGAGTTAGAGGTGTCAGCGTCGGTCGAACCAGAAGCGTCGCTGCCCGTATTGCCGGCAGAGCTTGAAGACGAATCGCCCGCAGCAGAGCCGTTCGAATCGGAGCCGTTCGAGGTGGAACCGTCGTTGATAGCGCCACCAGCAGAGCCATTACCGTCAGCATCGGTCGAGGGCGCATCCATCCTGTCATCGTTGGCATCGTCACTCGAGCCGTCATTCGAATCAGGCGTCGGCGAGGGCGCCGGCGTAGGCTCGGGCTGCACGGGCGTCGCAGCGGCAGCGGCCTCGTCCTCGGCGATATAAACCAAGCAGTCCTTCAGCTCGTTGCGGTAGCGGTTCTTCCAGCCCTCATGATACTGGGGTTGGCTCGAATACTTGGTCGCCACGTTATTGACCACGCTGTAGGAAAGCGCCGTCACAAACTCGCGATCGGACATATCGTTGGAAAGATTCGCCCAACGGAAGAAGTCCCTGCAACCACCGGTGCCGCACATGTTGGTAATGCTCCACACCATGCCCTTGACGCAGTCGGCGCGGCCCGAAATATCAATACCCAGGCCGCTCTTGAGCCACGCCTCGGTCACCGCATAGTACGAGTTGTACGCATAAGCATCTTGAAGTGCTGAGAACTCAACAGGATCGGTGTTGTAAGCACCCTGGAAGGCCTCCTGCGCAATACGGCCCAACTCGGTGAGCTGACCGTTCTCGTACATGGCATTGCTCGTGTTGGAAATCTCGCTGCCGCGATCAATCGCATCCTTGAGCATGCTGTATTTTTCGGGGCTGTAGTTGTAGACCTGCTTCATAAACGGAATGAGCGACCAGCGGCGGTCGAACTGGTAATAGCCCAACGCGTTATAGCCGTCACCGTACGAAAAGCCCTGGTTGTAGTTACCATGGCTCTCGTACTTGGTAAAGTACTTCATCTCGGGAGTCACGTTGACAAACGAAACGCCCTGGACCGACCTCAGCACGCCTGAGAAGGACTGCTGGGTGTAGAGACCCTTATCGATATCGGTGGCATCCGAGGCAACGCCCGGCGTGGGCTCCTCGGCAGCGGCGGGTGCCGGCGCGGAAACGGCGCCAAACGAAAGCGCCAACGTCAGGCCCGCGACAATAGCAGAATGCTTGGGCTGCATAAGATCCTCCCTGCATTGGTGTAGTTAAAGTTCAGTTTGCAAAGATAAAAATAAGTATTGCAGCTCGCCCGTTGTTGCACAACAACCCCTCGGTAAACGGCAACAACCCTCCGCGAAATCTTAAGGAATTAAACAAACTGGTCTTCGGGCGCCATCAGAAGCTCGCCGTATCGCTCCATCAGCCCGTCCCTCAACTGACAGAAAGCGGGGATATAGACGTTCAAGATGCGCTGAATCAAATCTTGAGCGAGCTTGTTGTCGTAGATATGGACGTTCGTATTGCGGTCTCTGAGCATGTCTAGCCAGGCCGCCTCATCAATAAAGTCGTAGAATCGGTACGACTCCTTCACGATGGCACGAGGAGACCCCGACGCGGCAAGCGTGGCGCCCTCATACTCGAGCAGACGCTTAAGGAGCTTCCAGCTCAGTTCAAATTGAAGATTGAACTTATTAATCAATCCACTCTGAACAAAATCATTGTTGAGATCCTGATTGGGCGCATCCTCAAGATTCGCCAAGGCGCTAACAAAGTTCTCATATTTTTTCATACAGAATCACACCATCCCTGGCAATCTCATCGAGCAATTGCTGCGAGAGGGACTCGTCGAGATTGACGACATCTACATCTAAAAGAGTATCAAGATGTTCCTCGATCAAATATGAGAAACGGCCGAAATCCCGGCAACCTGCTACGGCGATGTCAATATCGCTCTTGGGCAAGTTGTCGCCTCGAGCACGAGAACCAAACAACACGACCTTCTCGGCGTCACATTCCCGAGCAAAAACTTCGATTTGCTTGTACACCTTGTCGAGAGATGCCATTTGCACCCCTACAGCTTAATGTCAAAGTTGATTTCGGGGACGGCGGCCAGGTCGGCCAACGTCACGCCGTCGACGTACTTTTCGATCACGTCGTCCAAACCGCGCCAGAACTTGACGGTCGAGCACAAATCGCTGCGGGTGCAGCTGTTGTCGATGCCATCGCACGCCACCGGAGCCGTGCTGCCCTCGACGGCACGCAGGATGTCGCCGGCGCGCACCTCGGCCGGGTCCTTCGCCATCATGTAGCCGCCGCCCTTACCGCGCACGCTCCTAAGCAGGCCCGCCTTCATGAGCGGACGAACCAGCTGCTCCAAATACTTTTGTGAAATATGCTCGCGGTCAGCGACCTCGCGAAGGGCAATCTTGCCCTCGGCGTCACCAAGCGCTGCGATATAGATCATCAGACGGAGGGCATAGCGGCCCTTAGAAGAAATGAGCATACCTACCCTCTCATCGTAGCCGAGACAAAATACCAGGCTTGTTTGTCCCAAATCTTATGCACGCGGGGCAAACAAGCCTGATTATTATGTCCCACATCTAAAAAGTCGAGTGGATTAGTCGGGTTTTCCCTTGACTAACGCCGAACCCATAGTAACTTTATTCCGAGAAGATTCCTAGGGTTTAGTACACCTATGAGTACACCATATACAGAGAGGGACAGCATGAGCGCAAATCCGCTGCTTTCCATCGAAGGTCTGACCGCCTCCGTGGACGAGAAGACCATCCTCCACAACGTCAACCTCAACGTCGCCGCCGGCGAGACCCACGTTCTGATGGGACCCAACGGCGCCGGCAAGTCCACCCTCGGCCACCTGGTCATGGGCGACCCCGTTTACACGGTCAACGACGGCCGCATCGTCTTTGACGGCCAGGACATCACCGAGCTCACCACCGACAAGCGCTCGCGCGCCGGCCTGTTCCTGAGCTTCCAGGCCCCGGTCGAGATCCCCGGCGTGCCACTGTCGAGCTTTTTGCGCGCCAGCATCGCCGGCCGCCCCGGCCTGGAGATGAAGGGCAAGGAATTCCGCCGTCGCGTCAAGGAGCTCGCGGCCGAGCTCAACATGGATACCGCCTACCTCAACCGCGAGCTGGGCGTAGGTTTCTCGGGCGGCGAGAAAAAGAAGGTCGAGATGCTCCAGCTCCTGCTGCTGCAGCCCAAGCTCGCCATCCTGGACGAAACCGACTCCGGCCTGGACGTCGACGCCCTGTCCACCGTCAGCCACGGCATGGACGCGTATCGCAAGAGCTGCGACGGCTCCATGCTCATCATCACGCACAACACGCGCATTTTGGAGCACCTGGATGTCGACCGCGTCCACGTTATGGTCAAGGGCCACATCGTGCGCGAGGACGACGCCTCGCTCATCCCCTGGATCGACAAGAACGGCTTTGAGACCTTCGAGCGCGAGGCCGCCGAGCAGCGCGCCCAGGCCGAGTCTGCCGCTGCCGAGCAGCAGGCGTAAAGGGGCGACGCAATGACCAAGAACCGCACCGAGGTCGCGGACATCGACCGCAGCCTCTACGACTTCACCTATGGCGAGGAGGGATTCGAGCGCCTCGACGCCGGCATCACGCCCGACATCGTGCGCGAGATCAGCGCCAAAAAGGACGAGCCGCAGTGGATGCTCGACCTGCGCCTCAAGTCCCTCGAGATCTTCAACCGCTTCCCGGATCCGACGTGGGGCCCCTCCATCGAGGGCCTGGACATGGATAACATCGTCACCTACGTCAAGCCCAACACCGACCAAAAGCACGACTGGGAGTCGGTGCCCGACGACATCAAGAACACCTTTGAGCGCCTGGGCATCCCCGAGGCCGAGCGTAGCTACCTGGCAGGCGTCGGCGCGCAGTACGACTCCGAGCTCGTCTACCACAACATGCAGGACACGGCGTCCAAGATGGGCATCGTCTACTCCGGTATTGAGGAAGCCCTGCACGATCCGCAGTGGGAACCGCTCATCCACGAGAAGTTTATGACGCTCATCCCGCCCACCGACCACAAATTTGCGGCCCTGCACGGCGCCGTATGGTCGGGCGGCTCGTTTGTCTACGTGCCCAAGGGCACCAAGCTCGATTTCCCGCTGCAGAGCTACTTCCGCCTTAACGCCAAGGGCGCCGGCCAGTTTGAGCACACGCTCATCATCGTCGAGGACGATGCCGACCTGCACTTTATCGAGGGCTGCTCCGCGCCCAAGTACAACGTGGCCAACCTCCACGCCGGCGCTGTGGAGCTCTTTGTAGGCAAGCGCGCGCACCTGCGCTACTCAACCATCGAGAACTGGTCCAAGAACATGTACAACCTCAACACCAAGCGTGCGCGCGTGGACGAGGACGGCGACATCGAGTGGATCAGCGGCTCCTTCGGCAGCCACGTGGGCTACCTCTACCCCATGAGCGTGCTCAACGGCCGCCGCGCCCGGTCGAGCTTTACCGGCATCACCTTTGCCGGCGCCGGGCAGAACCTCGACACCGGCTGCAAGGTCGTGCTCAACGCGCCCGAGACCTCGGCAACCGTCGAGACCAAGGGCATCTCCAAGAGCGGCGGCATCCAGACCTTCCGCAGCTCTATCGTGGCCACGCCGAAGGCCGAGGGCTCCAAGGCAACCGTGAGCTGCCAGTCGCTGATGCTCGACGACCAGAGCCGCTCCGACACTATTCCGGCCATGGACATCCGCGCCAAAAACGTCGACATCGGCCACGAGGCCACCATCGGCCGCATCGGCGACGACAAGGTGTTCTACCTGATGAGCCGCGGTATCTCGGAGGAAGAGGCCCGTACTATGATCGTCAACGGCTTTGCCAACCCGGTCTCCAAGGAGCTGCCGCTGGAGTACGCCGTCGAGATGAACAACCTGATCAAGCTCGAGATGGAAGGAGCGATCGGATAATGAAACAGACCACGAACACCGCTGCAACCACGCTCGAGCAGGTCAACGCGATGCCGGCTGCAACTTGGGGCTGGCTGAAGATGAATCAGACCAAGCTCGAGCTCTCTGACGAGCTTGCCGCCGCTCCCACCGAGGCCGTTGAGGTCGAGGGCTTGGACGAGCAGTTTACCGGCGTGGCAGACGCGTTCGACGCCGCCATGGACGCCATGGCCGAGCGCTTCCCCGGGCGCCGCGCCTCCGCCCCCGGCGACGCCGCCGACCGCGCCCGCATCACGCCCGAGACCGAGCTCGACGTGCCCGCCACCTCCATCTACCAGGCCGGTGCCATCAAACTGGAGGAGGAGCTCTCCCCCGCCGAGGCCTTCGAAACCGGTATGGGCGAGGCTGCCTACGCCTACCTGGCCGAGCATGCCTCCAAGCGCATCGTTATCGATGTACCCGCATATAAGCACGCAACGGTCACCGTGCGCGTGAGCGGCGTCGACGCAGCGGCTGCGATTGCCGCTATCGACGTCATCGCCCGTCCGCAGGCAACGTTCGACCTGAACATTGCCCTGGACTCCCCCGTTGCCGGCGAGGGCGTTGTGGGCTCCGTGTTGCGCGTGTGCGCCCACGAGTACGCCACCGTCAACGTGACCTGTACGCAGACGCTCGACGATAGCTGGATCGCGCTCGACGATACCGGCCTGTTCCTGGACGAGGGCGCGCGCGTCAATGTGCAGCACACCGTCCTGGGTGCCGGCGCCAGCGCCACCGGCCTTGCCGGCGACCTGCTGGGCGACACCGCCAAGGTCACCATCGATACTGACTATCTGGGCGCCCGCGAGCAGGTGCGCGACTTTAACTACGAGCTGCGCCACCGCGGCCGCAAGACCGAGTGCGAGATCGACGCCAACGGCGTGCTGACCGGCACGTCCAAGAAGGTCTACCGCGGCACCATCGACCTCGTGCACGGCTGCAAGGGTGCAACCGGCACCGAGCGCGAGACGGTGCTTTTGGCCAACAAGGGCGTCGACAACAAGACCGTTCCCGTCATTCTCTGCGACGAGGACGACGTCGCCGGCAACCACGGCGCCACCATCGGTCACGTCCGCGACGAGCAGCTGTTCTACCTCGCCTGCCGCGGCCTTGACCAAAACGCCGCCGAGGACCTGTTCATCCGCGCCAAGCTGGAGGACGCCGCGCTTTCCGCCACCGACGAGCGCACCCGCGCCGCCGTCGTCCGCCTGGGCAACAACCTGATCGACAACTTTGAAGAGGAGCTCGCATGATCGACACCGAGCACGTTAAATGCGATACCTGTACCGCACCGGAGCCTATGGAGCTCGACGCCAGCGACGAGGCTTCGCGCGGCTGGCCCACCGTGGACATCGAGACCAACCCCTACAAGGGCCAGTTCCCGCTGTTCCAGCAGCATCCCGAGATCGCCTTCCTCGATAGTGCCGCCACCGCGCAGCGCCCAGCCTGCGTACTCGACGCCGAGCGTGACTTCTACCAGCGCATGAACGCCAACCCGCTGCGCGGCCTGTACTCGCTGTCCGTCGAGGCCACCGACGCTATCGCCAAGGTCCGCCAGCAGATCGCCGACCTCATCGGCGCCTCCCAGGCCAACGAGGTCGTCTTCACCCGCAACACGAGCGAGTCGCTCAACCTGGTCGCCAAGAGCTTTGCACCCACGGTGCTCGAGCCCGGTGACGAGGTCGTCATCACCATCATGGAGCACCACTCCAACCTGATTCCGTGGCAGCAGGTCTGCCGCGAGACCGGCGCCAAGCTCGTCTACCTCTATCCCACCAAGACCGGCCAGCTCACCACCGAGGAGGTTCTGGCCAAGGTGGGACCCAAGACCAAGATCCTGGCCGTGGGTCAGGTCTCCAACGTGCTAGGAGTCGAGAACCCGGTCAAGAACCTCGGCAAGCTCGTGCACAAGTACGGCGGCTATCTGGTCGTCGACGGCGCGCAGTCGCTGCCGCACATGCCGGTCGATGTGGCCGACCTGGGCGCCGACTTCTTTGCCTTTAGCGCGCACAAGGCCATGGGCCCCATGGGCATCGGCGTGCTGTGGGGCAAGATGGACCTGCTCAACGCCATGCCGCCAGTGCTTACCGGCGGTGAGATGATCGATTCGGTCACCGAGCAGGACGCCGTCTGGGCGCCCGTTCCCGAGAAATTCGAGGCCGGCACGCAGGACGCCGCCGGCATCTTCGCCACGGGTGCGGCACTCGACTACCTGGTCAACACCGTGGGTTACGAGAACATCCAGGCCCGCGAGCAGGCACTCGTCCACTATCTGATGGGCGAGCTCATGCAGCTCGACTTTGTCCAGATCATCGGCTCCATCTATTGGGACAACCACCACGGCGTTGTGAGCTTTAACGTCAAGGGCATCCACCCGCACGACGTCGCGAGCATCATGGACATGGACGGCGTCTGCATACGCGCCGGCCACCACTGCGCGCAGCCGCTGCTCACCTGGCTGGGCGTCGAGAACCTTGCCTGCTGCCGCGCCAGCGTGGCCTTCTACAACGACAAGGCCGACATCGACAAGTTCATCGCCGGCATGCATCACGTTTGGAGCACGTTCAATGGGTAATCTGTACACCTCCACCACGTTTATGGAGCACAACTCGCACCCCGACTATAAGTACGAGATGGATGCTCCCACGCACGAGCACGACGGTATCAACCCCAGCTGCGGAGACGAGCTCACCTTGCAGCTGCGTGTCGAGAACGGCGTGATCGAGGAGGCCTCCTTTACCGGCCACGGCTGCGCCATCAGTCAGGCCAGTGCCGACATCATGGCCGACCTCATCACCGGCGAGACCGTCGAGGAAGCTCGCCGCCTAGCAGAGCTCTTCCTTGCCATGATCCGCGGCGAGCAGCTCTCCGAGGAGGACCTGGAAGACCTGGACGAAGCCGCCCAGCTCCAGGACATCTCGCACATGCCCGCCCGCGTCAAATGCGCCGAGCTCGCCTGGCGCACCCTCGACGGCATGCTCACGGGACAAAATAATCAGTAGAACTTGTCCCAAATCTTAAGATTTTTGTTGGCCGAATCGCTTGACAAGAGTGGTTCGGCCATTTTCTATTCCGAGAGCTCAGCCTGTGCCTTCACCCGCGCATAAGCGCGCACGATACGAGATACGGTACTCTTGCTGATTCCCGTATACCGTTCGACCTCGCGCACCGTGTAGCCGCCATCGTGCAGAGCGAAAATGATTCTGTCTCGCCGCGAGGGCGCAACGGTCTTGAGTTCGTTGAGCGGAACCCCGAGGCTCTTCGCCATCTTGTCGGCAAAGGCGTGGCGTTCCCACTCCGTCTCTTTCATATCGCACAGCGCTGACTCACTGCCGGCGGGCGTCGAAAGCGAATAGGCAATAAAGCCCTCGACAGAGCCAAAAAGCTCAAGCACGCAAGAAGGATCAGAAAATCCCCTCGCGGCATCGGCCGCATCACCGTCGTAAGCGCGTAGATGTTCCGGAAAGCTGCTCCAGGGATAACGCTCGATTAGGCTAACGCCCACCTCCTGCGGATCGGCGTGTACAGAGCGAATAGCCTCCATCACCTGCCAGTCGGTATCGAGCGAGCGCCGGTCAAAACGGTTTTGGAACAGATGGCCTGTGCGCCCCGTGCGCTTATTGAACCGCCGCGCGTACGTCAAAAGCAGCCGGTGCATTGCCGCGCTCATCCTGTCCTCGTAATCTGCAAGCACCAAATGCACGTGATTGCCCATAAGGCACCAGGCGATAACCGTCACGCCCTCCTCGCGACAGCACTCGCGCATCAACTCCAAAAACTCCCACCGGTCGTCATCGCCCTCAAAGATGAGCCGCTTGCCCGTACCGCGGGCACAGACATGGTAAAAGCCGGTAACCGTTCTCCAAACGCGCTGCATGGCGCTCCCTTCACCGGGATCTGCTTGCCATCCAATACAGCACGATTGAAGCGTGCCATCAAAACATTCACGCAAAACAATACACTCGCGCGGCCAAAGGCAGTAATCAGGCGGCGAACGGCACCGTTGCAACAGGTCAACCCCTGCAACGCTTACAAGAGCTGACCAAAAGCTTGCCAAAGACGGACCCCCTCTACGGAAGTTCGCGACCACAGAACATAGCGTTAAACCGTTTCAATTAAAACTTCCGGACTTCTCGCTACGAAAACTGAGCCGTTCGCCGAATATTCCGTGCATTTCGCGGTATTATAGGGGCTGCATGTCATGTCCCTTTCGAAGGGTCGCCCGGCAATCGCCAGCCACGACCCCCAGACGGGACGCCAACACGATAGAGAGGAGAGGCATGCAGTACTCACAGGAAGTGGAGAACATGTGCCCCGTTGCCAAGGGTGCATACCACGGCCCCGCACCCATCCCCGAGGAGGGCAAGTGGGTCCAGGCTAAGGAGATTTCCGACATCTCCGGTCTTACGCACGGTGTGGGTTGGTGCGCACCTCAGCAGGGCGCCTGCAAGCTCACGTTGAACGTCAAGGACGGCATCATCGAGGAGGCCCTCGTTGAGACCATCGGCTGCTCGGGCATGACCCACTCTGCCGCCATGGCTTCCGAGATCCTTCCCGGTAAGACCATCCTCGAGGCCCTCAACACCGACCTCGTCTGCGACGCCATCAACGTTGCTATGCGCGAGATCTTCCTGCAGATCGTTTACGGCCGCAGCCAGACCGCGTTCTCCGAGGGCGGCCTGCCCGTGGGCGCCTCCCTCGACGACCTCGGCAAGGGCCTTCGCTCTCAGGTCGGCACCATGTTCGGCACCAAGGCCAAGGGCGCTCGTTACCTCGAGCTCGCTCAGGGCTACGTCACCCGCATGGCTCTCAACGACAAGAACGAGATCATCGCATTCGAGTTCCTGAACCTCGGAAAGTTCACCGACGCCGTCAAGGCCGGCAAGACCCCCGAGGAGGCCATCGCTGGCGCTATGGGCCACTATGGTCAGTGGGAGAACGCTGCCAAGTACATCGACCCGCGCACCGACGAGGAGACCCACTCCGTCGCCAGCGTGTTCCCGGTTCACGAGTAGAAAGGGAGGGAAATAACTATGACTGTTACGTTCGAAGGTTACGAGCGCCGCGCTGACAAGATCAACAAGTGCCTCGCCGACAACGGCATCGCCTCCCTCGAGGAAGCTCTGCAGATCTGCACCGACAAGGGCTTCAACCCGCGTGAGATCGTCAACAACACCCAGTCCATCGCCTTCCAGAACGCCGAGTGGGCCTACACCCTCGGTTGCGCTCTCGCTGTCAAGCGTGGCGCCAAGTCCGCTTCTGAGGCTGCCGCCATCATCGGCGAGGGCATCCAGGCCTTCACCGTTCCCGGCTCCGTCGCCGAGGACCGCAAGGTCGGTCTGGGCCACGGCAACCTGGGCGCTATGCTGCTCTCCGACGACACCGAGTGCTTCGCCTTCCTGGCCGGCCACGAGTCCTTCGCTGCCGCCGAGGGCGCTATCGGCCTGGCTCTGAACGCCAACAAGGCTCGCAAGAAGCCGCTGCGCGTTATCCTTAACGGTCTGGGCAAGGACGCTGCTCAGATCATCGCCCGCATCAACGGCTTCACCTATGTGAAGACCCAGTTCGACTACTACACGGGCGAGCTCAAGGTCGTCGAGACCATCCCCTACTCCGATGGTCCCCGCGCTGCCGTTAACTGCTACGGCTCCGACGACGTCCGCGAGGGCGTTGCCATCATGTGGCACGAGAACGTCGACATCTCGATCACCGGTAACTCCACCAACCCCACGCGCTTCCAGCACCCCGTCGCTGGCACCTACAAGAAGGAGCGCATCGAGGCTGGCAAGAAGTACTTCTCCGTCGCTTCTGGTGGCGGCACTGGCCGTACCCTGCACCCGGACAACATGGGCGCCGGCCCTGCCTCTTACGGCATGACCGACACCATGGGCCGTATGCACTCCGACGCCCAGTTCGCCGGTTCTTCCTCCGTACCTGCGCACGTTGACATGATGGGTCTCATCGGTATGGGCAACAACCCCATGGTCGGTGCCACCGTCGCCTGCGCTGTCGCCGTCGAGGAGGCCCTCAAGGCCTAATCGCGCCCGCGCGATGCTCAAATAGTTGAGCTTTGGAGCCGCTACCTTTCGAGGTAGCGGCTCTTTTTGTTTGCGCTATCGCAGGGTAGCGAATGCCGATATATCAGTTGGGGCGAAATACGAGATGTGATGAGACGGAGCGTCAGAACGTCCATGACGCCCACCTGCCATATTTGCCCTTTACCGATTTGCCGAGTCTTTGCGGCCCCATTGCCGATCACCCGTGCGACAATGCGCCGGACGAGAAAGGAATCCGATGGAATCGACTGATGTACTGGTAATTGGATCTGGCATTTCGGGACTTTGCGCCGCCATCGAAGCGGCACGCACGGGTGCAACCGTCACTGTGGCAAGCGCCGGCAAGACTATGAGTGGATCGAGCTTCTTCCCCGGAACCTGGGGCCTGGGGCTTATCGGACCCGTTAACGAAGACGACGAACAAGACCTCATCGACACCATCCAGACCGTCGGCGGCGGTGTCGCCGACCCCGAGCTTGTCCAGACGTTTGTCCACGGCATTCCCCAGGCAATTGAATGGCTCGAGCAAGACCTGGGCGTTGAGCTCCAGCGTCCGCAAAGCGCTGAGAGCGCTCAGCAAAAGCAGTTTATCCCCTGCTTTGACCACAAGACGCGCATGTGGCGCGGCCTCACCCGCAAGCCCCTTGAGGACGCTCTGACGGCCCAGATCGAGTCGCTCGGCATTCGCCTGCTCCCCCGCCACGAGCTTATCGACCTTGTTGAGGACACGAACGGCAGGATCACCGGCGCCGTGCTCTACGACCTCACCAAAGATCGAATCGTGCCCTTTGCTGCCAAGGCCACGATCATCGCTGCGGGCGGCACGGGTGGCCTGTTCGAGCGCAGCCTTACGTCGGCTGATGTGCTCAGCTCATCACAGGCCATCGCGCTGGCGCACGGTGCGTCCCTTACTAATATAGAGTTCATGCAGATGATGCCCGGCTTCATCGAGCCCAAGCGCAACCTGGTCTTCAACGAGAAAACCTGGCGCTACGTACATGTAGACCAGCCGGCAGATATTGCCGACGACAAGCTGGACGACCTGCTCGAGCAGCGCTCTGGATATGGTCCTTTCACCTCGCGCTTGGCCTCCCGCGCTATCGATTTCGTCATCGATCAGGCAGGTGTCGAAGGCCTGGCACTCCACTACGACTTCCCCCGCGAGGATGTCCCAGAGTTTGTGCAGACCTTTGCCACCTGGCTGCAAGACGAGCACGGCATCGCCCCGACTGACGAGATGCGCGTTGCGATGTATGCCCACGCCGCTAATGGCGGCATCAAGATCGATAAGACCGCGCGCACGGGCGTTGAGGGCCTCTACGCTTGCGGCGAGGCGACAGGCGGCATGCACGGTGCCGACCGCATTGGTGGCTTGTCAAGCGCCAACGGCATAGTGTTTGGGCGCATCGCGGGCGCATCGGCAGCCCAAGCAGCACAGAATACACCTGAGGAGGCCCCGAAGGCGGATATCACCCTCCCCCAGTACGGCATTGCCACAACAGTCGCCGAACGCCTGACACGCAGCCTTAAGCACACGATGAGTACCCATTGTATGATCAACCGCACCGAAGGGGGCCTATCCAAGGCACTACACGAGCTTGAGGGCTTGAAGACGGAGGCAACGACCTTGAGCACACAGAAAGCTCAGGACAGCGAAATCGCAGCCCTCGCCCGCCTGCAATCGCAGATTCAACTAGCACAGGAAATGGTCAAAGCCATGCGTAAGCGAACCGAAAGTCTCGGATCGCACTATCGAGCGGATTAAACTGGACACCTATCTAAAGCAGAACACAACTAATCGATATCTATGGGCCCCGTGAGCTCGAAGTGGCTCGGGGCTCATTCGCGTCCGCACGGCAGCGTATCCTTATTCTAAATACAGAGCGGGCAAAGCCCGCATAGACAATAGACCAGCGAGGAGGAGATATGGACAGTAGAGATATCGAGAAGTGGCGTGTCGAACTTGATAGCTACGCCAATGTGGAAGACGGCGTTGAGTATTGGCTCGCACGCGATTTAATGGAACCCCTCGGATACGCCCAATGGCGCAATTTTGAGACTGCAATTAAGAGGGCAATGGCATCGTGTGAAGTCAACGAAATGCCTGTTGTTTCCTATTTTGTTGAAACCAGCAAAATAGTACCTACAGGAATAGGACAAAAAGCAGTCAAAGACTATAAGTTAACGCGCTACGCATGCTATTTAATCGCCCAAAACGGAGACCCAAACAAGCCAGAGATCGCGCTCGCACAGGCGTACTTTGCCGTGCAGACCCGCCGCCAAGAGCTCATAGAGCAGCGCTTTGCAGAGATTCAGCGCTTGCAGGCGCGCCACTCGCTATCCGATTCAGAGAAACAGCTCTCGGGTATTGCGTTCAAACGCGGCGTGGACTCCAAAGGATTCGCGATCATCAAGTCGAAGGGCGATGAAGCGTTATTCGGCGGTAGAAGCACGGCGGAAATGAAGCAGCAGCTCGGCGTACCCAAGAGCGCGGCATTGGCGGACAGGTTAGCCGATGTCCTCATCAAAGCAAAGGACCTTACGAACTCGATGACGGCCTTCAACGCCGAGGAACACGACCTGTACGGCCTGGACCAGATCAAACAGGAGCACGTCGAGAACAACACAAGCGTGCGTGGCAGCCTCATCGACCGCGGAATTGTCCCCGAGAACCTACCACCTGCCGAGGATACAAAAAAGCTCGAGCGTCGCGTGAAGGCAGACGAGAAGAAACTCAAGGAGGGTACTGACGGTTTTACCGATCCCCAGGGTAGGCTCGATCTGTGAAAGCGGCTGTGCCCCGACGGGTTCGACCCCATGCGAGGTCAGCAAAAAAGACGGCCAACTTTCGTTGACCGTCTTAACTTGCTTTGGCGGGCCCTCAGGGGGTCAGCCTGCTGCGCAGGCGACCGCTGCGGCGCCAAGGCGCCTTGCGCGCTGCGCTGGCAAATGCTTACGCATTTCCTCAGCTCCGCGCCCCGACGGGTTCGACCCCATGCGAGGTTAACAAAAAGCGACCAGCCTAAGCCAGCCGCTTTAACATGCTTTGGTGGGCCGTCAGGGGGTCGAACCCTGGACCTTGGGATTAAGAGTCCCCTGCTCTACCAACTGAGCTAACGACCCAAAGCTAAAGTCCGTTGTGACGGACTTTAGAGGAGATATCGTGTGGTGGGCCGTCAGGGGGTCGAACCCTGGACCTTGGGATTAAGAGTCCCCTGCTCTACCAACTGAGCTAACGACCCGATATCAACACGAAGCAAGAACTGGGGTGGGTAAAGGGACTCGAACCCTCGACCTACGGGACCACAACCCGTCGCTCTAGCCAACTGAGCTACACCCACCGTGTCCTGTGCGCTTCGCGCTCGACTATTATTGCAAGGAACGCCACGCGATGCAAGCCCCAATTTTCAAGAATTTTGAAAAGAGTTTTTCGAGACCATTTCGAGCAAATCCCACCGGTTTCATAGGAGTAAACTTGCCCCACTGCAAATCCTCGAAAGGACCGTCATGAAAGAACTCTCCAACCGCACGGCAAGATTTACCGATTCGGTCATCCGCCGCATGACACGCATCTCCAATAAGTACGGCGCTGTCAATCTCTCGCAGGGCTTCCCTGACTTCGATCCCCCGGCGCAGCTGCTCAACAGCCTGAGCACCATCGCCGCCGATCCCAAGCCGCTCTATCACCAGTACTCCATCACCTGGGGCTCCCAGGCCATGCGCGAGGCGCTCGCCGCCAAACAGGAGCACTTTATGGGCATGCCGGTGAACCCCAACGAGAATATCGTAGTCACCTGCGGCTCTACCGAGGCCATGATGGCCGCCATGATGACGGTCACCAACCCCGGCGACAAGGTCGTCATCTTCTCGCCGTTCTACGAGAACTACGGCGCCGACACGATCCTTTCGGGTGCCGAGCCCATCTACGTGCCGCTCAACCCGCCCACATTCGACTTTGACCGCGAGACACTCGAGGCGGCCTTCCGCGACAACGACCCCAAGGCCATCGTCCTGTGCAACCCTTCCAACCCCTGCGGCAAGGTCTTTACACGCGATGAGCTCACCTTTATCGCCGACCTCTGCAAAAAGTACGACACCTACTGCATCACCGACGAGGTCTACGAGCACATCGTCTACGCGCCCCACGAGCACGTCTATATGGCCACGCTGCCCGGCATGTTTGAGCGCACCATCAGCTGCAGCTCGCTGTCCAAGACCTACTCCATCACCGGCTGGCGTCTGGGCTACACTATCGCCCCTGCCGAAATCACCGAGCGCATCAAAAAGGTCCACGACTTCCTCACCGTGGGCGCCGCCGCTCCCCTGCAGGAAGCCGTCGTCACCGCCCTCAATTTCGACGACAGCTATTACGATGAGGTCCTCGACCTCTATACCGCCAAACGCGACCTGTTCTGTCAGGGACTCGACAGCATCGGTCTTGAGCATAACGTGCCGCAGGGCGCCTACTACGTCATGATGGACATCTCTGAGTTTGGCTATGACAGCGACCTCGAGTTCTGTGAAGACCTCGCGTCTAAAGTGGGTGTGGGCGCCGTGCCCGGCTCGAGCTTCTTCCGCGAGCCCGTCAACCATCTGATTCGTTTCCACTTTGCCAAGCGAGACGAGACGCTTAACGCGGCGCTGGAGAACCTCAAGTCGCTACGTGATAAAATCAAGCCGCGCGGGTAAGGACGGCCCGGCAACTAAAGCAACCAAAGAAGCCTCGCACCGCCCGCTGCGTTGCGAGGCTTCTTTCTATAGCGCTTTCTTAAATGGTTAGAGCTCTATACTTTAGTCACGGAGCAACTCGTCCCAGAGAGAGGAATACTATGGCAGAGCAGCAGCTTATCGGAGCGCTCGAGGCCGGTGGCACCAAGATGGTCTGCGCCACGGGCTATGCGGACGGTACGGTCCTAGAGCGCGAGCAGATCGCGACCACGACCCCGCAGGAGACCGTTGAGGCCGTCAACGCATGGTTTGCCGACAAGGGCATCTCCGCGCTGGGCATCGGCGCATTTGGCCCCACCGCAGTCAACCCCGCTTCGCCCCAATACGGCAAGATCTTGGAGACGCCCAAAACGGCATGGCGCTACTTTGACCTGCTGGGCACTATCCAAAACGAGCTCAATATCCCCTGCGGCTACGATACCGACGTCAACGTCGCCTGCCTGGGCGAGGTCACCTTTGGTTGCGCCCAGGGCCTCACCGACGTGGTCTACCTGACCATCGGTACCGGCGTGGGCGCCGGCGTGCTCTCGGGCGGTAAGCTCGTGCACGGCATGATGCATCCCGAGGCCGGCCACATCCTGGTCACGCGCGACCCGCGCGACACCATTGGCGAGCACAGCGCCTGCCCCTTCCACGACAACTGCCTAGAGGGCCTCATCGCCGGCCCCGGCGTTAAAAAGCGCTGGGATGGCAAGAGCGCCGGAGACATGGCCGATGACCCGGAGGCCATGGACCTGCTCGCCGGCTATCTGGCACAGGCACTCATGACCTACACGCTGTGCTACGCGCCGCAAAAGATTATCATCGGCGGCGGCGTGGCCGACCACACCCCCATCGTGCCGCTCGCACGCAAGAAGTGCGCCGAGATGCTCAACGGCTATATCGTCACGCCCGAGGTCAACGACATCGATAACTACATCGTCAACAACAGCCTCGAGGGCAAGCAGGGCATCATGGGCTGCCTGGCCCTGGGCGCACAGGCGCTTCAGTAGCAGACGCACCCACAGGGCGTGGCGCGCTCGGCAAATCCAACCTACGGAACGACGCCACCACGCCCCATATAAGCCCTCAAATAAAAAAGGCCGCCTAGGACCAAACAATACGTCCTAGGCGGCTTTTTTCGTACATCAGCGACCGTAAGAGATATCGGAGCACAACGCCCGTTGCCGCTCCACAGCAGTCGATCATCACATCGGTGATCATGCCGGCGCGTCCCGGCACAAAGAGCTGAATCGTCTCGTCGATGGAGGGAATCAGCAGCAGGAACACCGCCGTGGGCAGCAGCACGTCAAAGGTGCGCCGGCCCTCAAAATCAAAGGCGTGCGTTGCCAGAATGCCAAGCACCATATACTCGGTAAAATGTGCACACTTGCGAACAACAAAGTTGGTCACCCATTCATATGGAAGTCCCACGCCGTGCAGGAAACCGCGGATAGTTTCCATGACCGTTAGGCTCAGCGAGCCCGACCCCGAGCCGGGAACCAGCGAATTGCCCCAGATCAAGAGCGCCATCAGGCAGGTTACAACCGCCCATTTTCGATTGATCTTAACCATGCAGAAGTTATGCCTCCGCGCGGAGCGGCGCGAAGCTGGCGGTACCGCCCTCGATTACGCTCAGATAGGCACGACCCGTACGCTTGGCGGTAGAGGACTGCAGGCGCTCGATCTCTTCCTCGAGGATCTGATTGACGCGCTCGTGACGACGATTTTCCATAATGCCGGCGGCAATAGCCTCGGCTCGCTCGATGCTCTCGCGCGAGATACGGGCGGTATCCTCGGGGAACACAGCGCTGTGACGGCCGACATAGGCGGGGGCAGCAGGCTGAGGGGCAGCGACGGGAGTGGGGACTGCAACAGGAGCAGGCTCGTCAATCTCATCCAGAATCGCGGTGGCGGCGGCCCACATGTCCTCGTGGCCCGAGTAATCGGCCATGGGAACATCAACCTCGAGCGAGGCGTCCGGAAGGTCGCCGGTGTCGATGCGATCTTGGGCATCAATCGATGCGGTGATGGCTGCAGGCTCATCGAGGTCATCGAGATCGATGTCCACGGCACCGGAGATGATAGGCATGCTGGCGAGGTTTGCATTGTACGGCGCAGCCTCAGCCGCCTGCTGCTGGGCAGGAGCGCCCCAAAGCGAGCTTTCGGCGGCACGGCGGGCGGCAACGGCCTCCTCGTCCGCAGTCATGGCTTCATCAACGTACGAATTGTCGGCAGAAGCGTTCGCGTCCGCCGAGGTAGCGTTGTAGGCGTTATTGGCTGCCGCGTTGGCAACGAGTGCCACGAAAGCCGCCGTGCTGCCCGCAGGGGCGGCCTGGGAACCAGACACGGCGCGTGCCGCGGCGGCGATGTCGTCGCGATTGAAGGAGCCGGTCTGCCCGCCGTTGGTGAGCTCGTCGATGGCGACTTGATAGACGTCGCGCGAGTGTGCAGGGTCGCAGCTCACCGGCGAATCGTCGTCGAGCATACTGTCGATCATGGACCAAGCCTCGTCCTCGTCCATGGCATCTGCGGCTCGAGCGATGGTATGGACACCATCATCGGCATGACGGCGCTGGAACGCACCAGTCAGGCCGGAAAGGAATGCCGAGGTAGACTGCTCCGCCTGAGCCTGAGAAGCAGAAGTCGCAGCGTAAGGAGTCGCATCCTGCTGCTGAGCTGGAATCGAGGCGGTCTTGAACTCGCTTTGATGCTGATTGAGATTGGCGGCACCGCCCATGGCATCGGGCTGGAACAGACGCTCTTCACGCTGCGCACGGTACTCGGAGATACCCAGCGAGGCGGCATAGATACCCACGCCCGCCACCGCGCCCACGGCGAAGGGAACCGCACCCGCCACGACCGTCTCGTTCACCGACGAAAACGGCAGCGTCGCGGCATACATAACCACGGGAGCGGCAAGGCCGATCCCGCACGAAAGTCCGGCAAGGACTGCTCGTTGTGTTGCATCAGAAGAAGCCATGAGCTCTCCCCATCTTCCAGCACCCAAATCGCATCATTCAGTTGGCTGCGCGAGAGAAGATGAAGCGGGGCTATGCCCCAAAGCAACGGTATATGGTTCGTTTCATCTGCGTTTTCCGTCGCGAAGCTTGAAAACTATTATGCGAAACCGCCCTGTCGATTGCAAGCGACGATGTCGGATTGAAACGGGAAACCTGCTGCTCGTCGGTCTTATGGTCAAAAATTAGCGCGGAGCGGCGCTATGGAAAAGGGCCGAGGCTCAAAGCCCCGACCCTTTATCGCATTGATGACTATCGCTGCGTGTGGATGACAACCTAGAACGTCTGCTCGTAGTCGCTGTGCTTTTTGGCCGAACGCACCAGGAACTCCTGGTTGGTGTTGGTGCCCTTAAGACCCTTGATAAACGACGCGGCTGCGCGCTCGGTGTTATTCATGCCAGCAAGAATGCGACGCAGGCCAAAGACAAACGGGCGCATCTGCTCGTCGACCAGCAGATCCTCGTTGCGCGTACCGGAGGCAACGGGGTCAATGGCCGGGAAGATACGACGGTCGGCAAGATCGCGGTCGAGCTTAAGCTCCATGTTGCCGGTGCCCTTGAACTCCTCAAAGATGACTTCGTCCATCTTGGAACCGGTGTCGATGAGGGCAGAGGCCAGGATGGTGAGCGAGCCACCGTTCTCGATATTACGGGCTGCGCCCAGGAAGCGCTTGGGCGGATACAGGGCCGCCGAATCGACGCCACCCGAAAGGATGCGGCCCGAGGCGGGCGCCGCCAAGTTGTAGGCGCGGGCAAGACGCGTGATGGAGTCGAGCACCACCACAACATCGCCGCCCAGCTCCACGATGCGCTTGGCGCGCTCGATGACGAGCTCTGCCACACGAGTGTGGTTGTCGGCGGGCATATCGAAGGTCGACGCCACAACCTCGCCCTTGATGGAACGCTGCATATCGGTGACCTCTTCGGGGCGCTCGTCGACGAGCAGGCAGATGAGGTGCACCTCGGGGTTGTTAATCGAGATGGACTGGCAGATCTTCTTGAGGATCGTGGTCTTGCCGGCCTTGGGCGGGGACACGATCAGGCCACGCTGACCCTTGCCGATCGGCGACACGATGTCGATGGCGCGACCAGTAATGGAGTCCTTGCCGTGCTCCATGCGCAGCGGCTCGTTGGGATAGACCGGGGTAAGGTCGCCGAACTTGGGACGGCTGCGAATCTGCTCGGGGTCCAGACCGTTGACGGTCGTGATTTTGGCGAGGCCGGCGCGCTTGTCGCCGCCGCGCGAAGGACGAAGCGAGCCCTCGATGACGTCGCCCGTGCGCAGGCGCGCGGAGCGGATGAGGTAGGCGGGCACGAAGGCGTCGTCGTTGGACTTCATGTAGCCGTGGGCATGGATGATGCCTGAGCTATCCGGGCGAATCTGCAGAATACCCTTGATGTCGCGGAAGCCCTCGGCCTTCGCGGCGGTGGTGTAGATCTCTTCGACGAGTTCGGCCTTCTTCTTGCCGGTCGTCTCAATCTCGAACTCCTTGGCCTTCTCGCGCAGCTCGGCGACCTTCATGGCCGCGAGCTCCTCGCGCGAAAGCGTGGGTTCGGTGGGGGCGGCATTACGCTCCTTGTTGCGCTGCTTGCGATCGCGCTGGCGGTTGCGACGGTCGTTGTTGCGGTCGTCCTTGCGCTCGTTGCGCTCGTCGTTGCGCTTGTGCTGGCGACGGTTGGGGCGAGCGTTGTCATCGGCCTCAGCGGGCGCGGCGTCATCGGTTGCGGCGGCGTCGGCATTGGCCTTAGCGGCGTCATTGGCCTCGGCGCCGGAATCGACCTGCGCTTCGACATCAGCCTGCTGCTCGGACGCCTTGGCCTTAGCGGACTTCTTACGACCGCGCTTGGGCTTCTCGGACGCAGGCTGTTCGACGTCCTGGGGCTCGGCGGCATCAGTCGATGCATCGGCGGTCGTCTCGTCGGAATCCTCGGACGTACCCTTCTTGGCGGCCTTAGCCTTGGACGTGCGTTTAACAGCAGTGCGACGGCTGCGACCTGGACGGACGTCGGCGGGCTCGACATCGGCAGAAACGGCCTCGGAAGTCGTGGCATCCTGGACGGGTGCATCGGCAGCGGTTGCAGACTCGGCGGTCGCCGCAGCATCCCGAGCGGCGACGGCTGCGGCTGCGGCCTTCTCGGCCTCGACGAAGGCCTTGGGCTTGCGACCGCGACGGTGCGGGCGCAAAGCCGGATCGACAACGGGAACTTCGCTGGCCTCGACAGGCGCAGCGGGCTCAGCAGGCGATGTGCCCTCCCCTGCCGCGGAACGGACCGAAGCCTCGGTGAGCTCGGGGGTTACCTGATCGGCAACCCGCTCGGCCTTAGCAGCCGTGCGACGGCGTGTGCGCGGTACCGACTTCTCGGTCGGCTGGTCGGCGGCAGGGGTCTCGGGCACAGACGGGGCTGCAAGCTCGGTCAGAGCCGCGGCCTCACGCTCGGCAGCACGACGGCGGGCGCGCACCACCTGAGCCTCGCTAATCTGCGCCAACGCACGTGCCTGTGCGACCTCATCGGAAATCGGCGCCGAGGAGTCAGCTGCAACGGTGCGCTTGGCGCGCGTCGTGCGCGTAGTACGGCGCTTGGGCTTGGTGACCTCCTCGCCGTCAGCAGCAGGCTTGGTCGTGCGGCGCGTACGCTTGGGCTTTGCCGGAGCAGCCTCCTCACCAGTTGCAGGCACGGCCTTCTCAGCCGCTGCAGGCGTAGGCGTCGAAGCAGCCTTAGGCGTCTCAGGAGCCGAGGCTTGCGCGGGCGCCGCGACCTGGTCCGACGCAACCGGTGCAGCGGGAGCGGCTTGCGTCGTCGTTATTTCGTTTTCTTGCTGTTGATCAGACACAGTGTTTGCTCAACTTTCTTTTCAAGCCCTGTGATCACATGCTCCCTGCATAAACCTTCAGGGCGGCTAAACAGTCTAGTTCCGTTCAAAACGACGGACATCATTGATCTGTATCGAGATGATTGCGTCAATTACGCAGCGTTAGTGTAACACAACCGCCACCACCTGCAACTTAGTCATTGAGGACGTTCTTAAACGACTATTCAAAAGGGACACTCTTTGGTTTAACACCCACAAATCTGACTGCCTCCGCCAAAACTATGGCGGTTTACTACGATGAATCGCTCAACCGCGACCACTCCGAAACTTGTTGAACTAAAACCGCAGGTAGATGCCTTGCACTTTTTTGCGAAAAGCCGGCGTGGTTGGAATTTCTCATTTCATCGTAGTAAACCGGCATAGTTTCGTATTTCCAGCAGTTCCAAATTCGTCAATACGTCGGCGTTTGCAAAAAGCCCGACCTCCGTGGGAGATCGGGCTTTCAAGGCTTAGTTAAACCAAGTCTGTACGGTTAAATGACCCGCAGCTTACATCTGCTCGGGAGCGGAGACACCAACAAGGGTGAGCACCAGGGCGAGCGTCACGCGGACGGCATCGCAAGCGGCCAGACGGGCACGCGAAAGCTCGGGGTCGACGGGACGGCCCTCGCTCGGCAGCACCTGGCAGGCAGCGTAGAAGCTGTGGAAGTCGCCGGCAAGCTCCTCGGCAAAGTGCGTCAGACGGAACGGGGCGCGGTCGCGAGCGCAGCTGGCGATGAGGTCGGTGAGCTCGTTGAGCTTACGCGAAAGGGCAAGCTCGGTCGGGTCGGTCAGCAGCGAGTAATCGACGTTCTCGCCGATGGCCTTCTCGGCGACGGCCTTCATGCCCATCTCGTCAGCCTGCTCGGGCGTAACGTCGGCGGCACGGCGCAGGATGGAGCACACGCGGGCGTGAGCATACTGCACGTAATAGACCGGGTTGGAGTTGTCGCGCTTCTTAACGGCCTCGATGTCGAAGTCGACCATCTGGTTAGAGCTCTTGGAGATGAGCGTGTAGCGAGCGGCGTCGGAGCCAACCTCGTCGACGAGCTCCTGCAGGGTCACCATGGTGCCCTTGCGCTTGGACATACGGACGGGCTTGCCGTTGCGCAGCAGGTTGACGAGCTGGCCCAGCAGAACCTCAAACTTGCCGGGGTAACCCAGAGCGTCGCAGACGCAGCGGACGCGCTCGATGTAGCCGTGGTGGTCGGCGCCCCAGATGTCGATGACGTGGTCGACGCGCTGGAACTTATCCCAGTGATAGGCAACGTCGGAGGCGAAGTAGGTGTACTCGCCGTCGGACTTGATCAGGACGCGGTCCTTGTCATCGCCCAGGTCGGTGGAGCGGAACCACAGGGCGCCGTCCTTGGTGTAGAGGTAGCCCATCTTGTCGAGCTTCTCAAAAGCGCGGTCGACGGCAGAGGTGCCGGCGGTCTCGCCCTCGGTGTCCTTCACGTACAGCGAACGCTCGGAGTACCAACGATCGAAGTCACAATTGACGGCGTGGCAGAGGTCGCGCATGTTGTCGACCATCTTCACGTAGCCGCGCTCGCGGAAGCTCTCCATGCGCTCCTGCGGATCGGCGTTGACCCACTTGTCGCCGTCGGTGCGCCAGAACTCGGCAGCCTCGTCGATGATGTAGTCGCCGCCATAGGAGTCCTTGCCAAGGGTCTCGGCAAAGTTATCCTGGTACGGATGAGTCTCGGGATGCTCGTCGTTCTCGTCGGCAACAAAGGCGTCGCGGTCGGCAATCAGCAGTTTGTGAGCCTCGTCGATATCCACGCCCTGCTTGGCGATGATGTCGGCAAGCTGCATATAGCGCGTGCTGATGGAGTTGCCGAAGGTGTTCATCTGAGAGCCGTGGTCGTTGATGTAGAACTCACGCTGGATGTCGTAACCGGCGTGGTCCATAACACGGCAGAGCGAATCGCCCAGCGCGGCCCAGCGGCCGTGGCCGATGTGCATGGGGCCGACGGGGTTGGCGGAAACGAACTCGACCTGGGTCTTCAGGCCACCACCGACGTTGGACTTAGCGAAGTCCATGCCCTTCTCGCGAGCCTCGCCAAAGATGGCATTCTTGACGGCAACGGAGAGGTAGAAGTTGATGAAGCCGGGGCCTGCGATCTCGACCTTCTCGATCGCGGGGTCCTCGGGCATATGGGCAACGATGGCCTCGGCGATCTTGCGCGGGGCGCAATGGGCCAGCTTGGCGGACTTCAGGGCCATGGTAGAGGTCCACTCGCCATGAGAAGTGTCAGCCGGTCGCTCGATAGCGCAATCGTCAAGTTCAAATGCGGAAAGGTCGCCGGCCTCCTGGGCCGCAGCAAGCGCAGCGCGTACCAGCTCTTCAATCTTCTCGGGCATAGATCCTCCTTGTGTTAAAGCCCCCGAGCTCTTGGTCACTCGTAGGGCAAAAGCCAGAGTTTGTAGCACTCTATCACAAGCGACGGGCACTGTCGCAGGGTAAAGCCAATCGATATTGCATATGCACAAAATTGACTACAGCTTGTATGGAGTCACTCAAAGGTGCCGGTCTGCCTGCAGATTATGCAGGCGTTGAAAATGTATAAAGGTATGAATGAGCTGCGTCTGTTATCGAATACTCTTACCTATCAGAGTTGTGTGCTTTTCCTGCATAAAGTAAGGGTTTGCGCACGTCAGCGTGTTATTCTAGACATACGTAAATTCGTATAAGTTGGAGGTAGCATGTTCTCAATCGGTCAACACGTCATTCATCCGGGCCAGGGAGTCTGCACCGTCGTCGGTTTTAGGGACGACACACCGCAGCCCATGCTGCTGCTCGAGACCAAGCAGGGACATGCGCAGACGATCCTCATGTACCCCGTGGCACAGGCCGACCGTTTGCACGCCGCCATCTCGCAGCAAGATGCCGAGCACCTGCTGAGCCACTATGACGAGCTGGAGTGCGACACCTTTACCGAGCGCAACAGCTCGCTTGAGGAGACGCACTTTAAGCAGCAGCTCAAGCTGGGCGCGCCCGAGACGGTCCGCGTGGCAAAGACCATGATGCACCGCATTCGCCAGGCCGAGGAAGCTGATAAAAAACCCAGCTCCTACTACATGCGCGTACTCAAGGAGGCCAAACGCCGCTCCATCGAGGAGTTCGCCGTGGCCCTTGGTGTCACCGAGGAGGCCGCCGAAGCCCGCCTAGCCCAAGCCGCCCTCAACTAACCCATCCGCGCCAAAAACCACCACAAAGGGAACAGGCACCTTTGTGGTGGTTTTTTCGTTCTAGTCGTTCTAGTAGTATTCATTCTTAGCGATACCTACGAGCACAAGGAGTCTCTTATGGCAGAGCCACTTACCGCCGGAATCACCCGCGACCGCGCATTCGAACTGCTCAACGAGCACAACAAGGACCCGTTCCACATCACCCATGGCGAGACGGTCGAGGGCACCATGCGCTACTTTGCGCGCGAGTTCGACCCCGAAAACGAGGAGTTCTGGGGCATCGTCGGTCTGCTGCACGACCTGGATTGGGAGGAGCATGAGGACGACCCCATGAACCACACCATCTATGCTGCCAAGATTCTTAAGGATGAAGGTGCGTCTCCCGAGCTCATTCGCGCCATCCAGACGCACACGTCGGACTTCAATACCTCGCTGCCCAAACCCGAGCTGCAGATGGAAAAGATCCTGTTTGCCTGCGATGAGCTCACCGGCCTGATCGGCGCTGCAGTCATCATGCGCCCGAGCAAGAGCGTTATGGACTTTACGACCAAGTCGCTCAAGAAGAAGTTCAAGGACAAGCGCTTTGCCGCCGGCTGCTCGCGCGACGTGATTTCGCAGGGCGCCGAGATGTTGGGCTGGGAGCTCCCCGAGCTCTTTGACCGCACCATCGCGGCCATGCAGTCCTTCGCCCCCGACCGAGATACCTTCCAGGCCTAACCGTCAACGCCACCTAAAACCACCACAAAGGGGACAGGCACCTTTGTGGTGGTTTTTGTTTGCGCGGGCGTTAGGGACGGACCTGGCCGGTGCCGCGGAGCTTGTATTTGTAGGTGGTGAGGGCCTCGGCGGCAAAGGGGCCACGGGCGTGGAGTTTTTGGGTCGAGATGCCGATCTCGGCGCCCAGGCCAAACTCGCCGCCGTCGGTAAAGCGCGTGCTGGCGTTGGCGTACACGGCCGAGGCATCGACCGCATCCAGGAAGCGCTCGCAAGCATCCGTGTCCTCTGCAACGATGGCCTCGGAGTGCATCGTGCCGTAGCGGTTGATGTGCGCGATGGCCTCGTCCTCGTTCGCCACGACCTTCACGCTCATCTCGAGCGCCAGATACTCGCGACCCCAGTCCTCCTCAGTCGCGGCAACGTAGTCATCGCCCTCGGCAAGCCCGGCGTCGGCGCATGCGGCGCACGTGGCCTCGTCGCCGTGAATGAGCACGCCGTGGTCATGCAGCACGGCCACGACCGCGGGCAAAAACGCATCGGCCACGGCACGGTCGACCAGCAGCGACTCGGCGGCATTGCACACGCCCACGCGCTGCGTCTTAGCGTTGACGATAATATTGAGCGCTTTATCGAAGTCGGCGGATTCATGCACGTAGATGTGGCAGTTACCCGTGCCCGTCTCGATCACCGGAACGAGCGACTCGCGCACGCAGCGCTGGATCAGGCCCGCACCGCCACGCGGAATGAGCACATCGACGACGCCGCGGAGCTTCATGAGCTCGCCGGTGGCCTCGCGGTCGGTAGACTCGATCATCGACACGGCCTCGCGCGGGAAGCCCTTGGCCTCGAGCGCATCGGCCAGCAGCTCAGAAATCATGGCGCACGAGTGATAGGCTAGCGAACCGCCGCGCAGAATGCAGGCGTTGCCGGTGCGGATGCAGATGCCCGCGGCGTCGGCCGTCACGTTGGGGCGCGCCTCGTAGACCATGGCAACCAGGCCCAGCGGCACACTCACGCGCGTAAGGTCCACGCCACTCGCAAGCACACGGTGATCGAGCACGCGGCCCACGGGATCGGGCAGCTCGGCGAGCTTCTCCAGGCCGGCGGCCATGCTCTCAACGCGCTCGGGCGTCAGCAGCAAGCGGTCGAGCAATCCGACCGAGGTGCCCGCATCACGCGCAGCGGACATATCGAGCTCGTTGGCGGCGACGATGGAGTCGACACCGTTGCGCAGTGCTGCGGCCATGGCGCGCACGGCCTCCTGGCGCTGCTCGTCGCTCGCCGTGGCAAGCGAGGCCGACGCTGCCTTGGCGGCAACGGCAAGATCGTGGACATACGTGGCTATATCGACCGACATGGGCGGCCCTTTCTCCTAGAAGTTTGCAACCATGGTAGCCGATTTGCGCATGACCTCACCTGCGGCGGTAGAATTGGTCAACCCGAAACACCGCAACGAACGGAAGCATCACATGGCGCTCATCACTTCGTACCACGTCCCCGGCCTGTATGTCGAGGACCACAGCATCGACGTCCCCCTTGACTGGCGCGGCCTGGAGCCGATGCTCCTGGCCGTCGGCAGCACCATGCGCCGCGGCGCTATGCCGGCACCAATCGCCGGCGCGCCCGAGAGCATCAAGCTCTTCTATCGCGTGGTTTGCGCGCCCGACCGCATCAACGACGATCTGCCGCTGCTCCTGTTTTTACAGGGCGGCCCCGGCGGCGAGAGCCCGCGTCCGTTGTCGCCCACAAGCGATGGCTGGATCGAGGAGGCCGTCAAACACTTCCGCGTGGTCCTGCCCGACCAGCGCGGCACCGGACGCAGTAGCTGCGTGGACGGACGCACGATCGCGGCCTTGGGCGAGCGCGCCGAGGCAGCCGGCGCCGATGCGGACCGCTCGCAGGCAGACTTCCTCAAGCGTCACCTCGCCAGCTCTATCGTGCGCGATTTTGAGTACCTGCGCCTGGTGGGCTTTGGCGGCAGGCCCTGGGTCACGCTCGGGCAGAGCTACGGCGGCTTTTTGACGCTGAGCTATCTGTCGCTCTTCCCCGAGGGCGTGGCGGCAAGCTTTACCTGTGGTGGCATTCCGCACGTGCCGGCGAGCGCCAGCGAGGTCTACGCGCACACCTTCCCGCGCATGGCCGCCAAGACGCAGCAGTATTACGACCGCTACCCCGCTGACGTCGAGCGCGTGGCAGCCCTGGCCGATGCGCTCGAGGCTCAGAAGCCCGTGCTGCCCGACGGCTCGCCGATGACGGTTGAGCGCCTACAGCTCATGGGCAGCGACTTTGGCATGAAGCCGAGCTTTGAGCGCATGCATTGGATTATCGATCATGCTTTTGCTGACGGCGACGGCACGCTGAGCTGCGGTGCCTCAGTATCCGATAGCTTTTTGATGCGCGCCTTCGAGCGAACCAACACGCGCACGAATCCACTGTACTGGACGCTGCAGGAGTTCATCTACGCCGACGGCGACACCATGCCCATTCGCTGGGCCGCGGCAGAAGAGAAAGCTCATCGTGCCGAGTTCGACACACTCGCGCGCCCGCTCATGTTTACCGGCGAGGCCATGTTCCCGTGGATGTTTGAGCAGATGCCCGAACTTAAGCCCTTCAAGCCGGCGATGGATCTGCTGATGGAAGACACCAGCTGGGACAAGATCTACGACCCGCAGCGCCTGGCCTGCAACGAGGTGCCGCTCCAGGCCGCCGTGTATTTCGACGACATGTACGTGGATTCGGGTCTGCAGCTCAACACGCTCAGCCGCGTGGGCAACTCGCACGCCTGGGTGACCAACGAGTTCGAGCACGACGGTCTGCACGGCAGCGTGGTGTTCAAGCACCTCTTCGACGAAGCCCTCAACCGTGGAGATCTGCGCCAAATCTTCTAGCAAAGGAGTGTCCCCAACTGCCGGCACCAAAGGAACGTCCCCAAGTGCCACCCAAGTGCCGGTAACAGCAACATCGCAGGCAGAGGACGGAAAGCGAAAACGCCCCTAAGCGAGCAAGGTGACGTGAAAGAGGAGGGCATTGACCTTTTGGTCATGCCCGACGATTGAACGTCAGATTGCCGCTTAGGGGCGTTTGCAGCGTCGACCCGTTAGGCGAAGACGATCAGATTATCCCTGTGTATCGCGGGCTTCTCGGCCAGATCTGCCAGCAGGCGGTTGCTGGCGATTTGGTCCTGACGGCGGCCGGCAGCAAGCTCCAACACGTCCGAATCGGCCTCGGCGATACCGCGCGCAACAACCATGCCACTCGGATCGCACACGTCAAGCACATCGCCCTCGGCAAACTCGCCATCGACCTGGCGAATGCCCACCGCGAGCAGCGATGAGCCATGGTTGACCAGCGCCTTCGCAGCACCATCGTCGACCGTCACCGAGCCATGCGCCTTGTCGCCCAGCGCGATCCACAGCTTGCGGGGCGCAATATCCAGGCGCTCCGCCGGCGGGTCGAACAGCGTGCCCACGCTCTCGCCACGGGCCAGACGCACGAGCGCATCGGGCTCCTCGCCCGAGCAGATCACGCTCTGAATGCCGGCCGTCATCAAAATGCGGCTCGCGCGAATCTTGGTGATCATGCCGCCGGTGCCCACCGACGTCGAAGAATCGCCCGCCGAGGCAATGATCTTGGCATCGATCTTATGCACGACCGGGACGAACTCGGCCGTGGGGTCCTCGTGCGGATTGGCGGTATAGAGGCCATCGATGTCCGAGAGCGTCACGCACAGATCGGCAGAAACCAGGCAGCTCACAAGCGCCGCCAGCGTGTCGTTGTCGCCGAACTTGATCTCATCGACGGTAACGGTGTCGTTCTCGTTGACGACCGGCACCACGCCCAGCTCCACCAGGCGCAGCAGGGCGTCGCGCGCGTGCAGGTAGGACGTGCGGCGGGCCGTATCGTGACGCGTGAGCAGCACGAGCGAGGTGAGCAGGTCGCGCGCATGGAACTCCTCGTCGTAGGCCGACGAGATGATGCACTGACCGGCCGAGGCGCAGGCCTGCAGGCTCGGCAGGTCACCGACCGGCTTGCGGTCGAAGCCCAGCACGGGATAGCCGCAGGCAATGGCACCCGAGCTCACCACGACCAGGCGCCAGCCAAGCTCGCGCAGCGCTGCGGCCTGGTCGGCAAGCCCGCCGATAAAGGCGCGGTTGACCTTGCCGTCGGCGCCCACCACCGTGGACGAACCGATCTTTACCACCATCGTTTTATAAGAAGTCGTCATACGTCAAACCAATCAACTGTTCAGCGAACGGCCGAGTTGGCGGCCAAGGGAGCGTGACTCGCCCCTACCGCCCAAGGAATTAGTGAGACCAAGGAAAGGCAGAAGCCGCAGCCATGTTCTTGCGCACGAGCTCGTCGCGCACCTGAGCCAGGCCCTGCTCCATGCCCACCACATAGGTCTGCGGGTACAGGAAGCGCTTGAAAGCTGCGTCCAGATGATCGAACGCCCAAGCACAGCGCTCGCGCGCGTCCTGGATGCTCTCACGCGGAGCCACCGCACTGCCATCGCGCACGATCGGCACCAGCAGCTCGCGATACTCAAGTTCGGACACGTCGGTCACCAGGGCGGCATCATTCACGGCCACAAGGGTATTGCCGCGCGCGGCGCCCTCCCCCGCCAGATGGTCCTCGTCGTAGATCATGTCGCAGACCGGGCCGCCAAAGCCGTCGTAATAACGGCGCACGCGTTGCACACCCGGGATCGTGCGCTTGTAGGGCTGCTCGGAGAGCTTGACAACCGGCGTCCATGGATCTGCCTCGCTCGCACGGCGGGCGGAAAGCTTGTACACGCCGCCCAGCGCCGGCTGGTCGTAACAGGTCGCAAGCTTGGTACCCACGCCAAAGCTGTCGATGGGCGCGCCCTGGTCGAGCAGCGACTGAATCGTGTACTCATCCAGATCGTTGGAAACCGAAATCCCCACATAGGGCAGGCCCTCGGCATCAAAACGGCCGCGAACATACTTGGAGAGCTTGGCGAGGTCGCCGGAGTCGATGCGAATGGCCGACAGACGCTCGCCCACCGCCTCCATCTCCTTGGCAACCGTAATGGCATGCTCGCAGCCCTCGCGCACGTCATAGGTGTCGATAAGCAGCGTACAGTTCTTGGGACTCGACTTGGCAAAGGCGCGGAAGGCCTCGAGCTCGGAATCGAAGCTCATCACCCAGCTGTGCGCATGCGTGCCAAAGACGGGAATACCGTAGCGGCGGCCGGCGAGCACATTGGACGTAGAGGAGCAGCCGGCAACGTAGCTCGCGCGCGCAACGGCCAGGCCGCCATCGGGACCCTGGGCTCGGCGCAGGCCAAACTCCGCCACGGGGCGACCGTCGGCGGCGAGCACCACGCGCGCCGTCTTGGTGGCGACAAGCGTCTGGAACCCGACGATGTTGAGCAGCGCCGTCTCGAGCAGCTGGCATTCCAGCGCGGGACCGGTGACGCGCACCATGGGCTCGCGCGGAAAGACGAGCTCGCCCTCGGGAACGGCGTCGATGTTTACATGCGCTCGAAAATCGCGCAGGTAGTCGAGGAATGCAGGCTTGAACATCGCGCCGCCGGCCGGGGCCTGGAGTGAGGCGAGGTAGTCGATATCCTCGGGTGTAAAGCGCAGATTCTCGACCAGCTCGGGCAGCTCGGCGGTGCCGCACATGACGGCATACGCGCTGCCAAAGGGATGGTCGCGGTAAAACGCGGTAAAACAACCCTGCTCATTGGCCTTGCCGTTCTCCCACAGGCCCTGGGCCATAGTGAGCTCGTACAGATCAGTGAGCATTGCAATGTCGGTGGGATGAGAGATGTCGGTCAAAGCCATGGGGCGACCTTTCGGATGCGTTGTGCAGAGGTTGAGGGTTGGAAAAGGGCAGAGTGTTCGGGCATGGCACCCAGCGCGAATGGGCTAGAGCAGGCCCATGCTGGTCAGGATCGTGTAGCCCATAAAGATGACAAACGCGATGAGGGCAAGGACAATGATGATTTTTTGAGCCGGCGCCATGCCAGGGATCACGTTCTCGCCCGTAGGCTCCTTGGAGGTAACCATGCGCTGGGCAAAGGTCATCTCGTCACGGCTCGGCTTGGGCTCGACGGACTTGGAACGAGCGACCTTTTTAGGCTGAGGTTTAGGTGCGGTGGGCGCGGGCTTCGCGGCGGCGGGCTTGGGCGCGGGGGCGACGTTCGCGGCGGCCTCCTCGGCCTTCGCACGCTCGGCACGCAGGGCGGCCAGCTCCTCACGCTCGCGGCGTGCCTCTTCCTGGGCCTCGCGACGAGCTTTCTCGGCGCGGAGCTCTTCCAGCTCGGCGCGTTCCTCGGCAGACAGTGGTTGGGACTCAAGCTTGGCCATGGTACAGCCCTTTCTTTTAAAAAAAGCCGCCGACACAATGTCAGCGGCTTATCAAATCCAAGGGTGGAGACGAAGGGAGTCGAACCCTCGGCCTCTGCCATGCGACGGCAGCGCTCTCCCAACTGAGCTACGTCCCCAAGACAAGTTGATATTTTACCTACGGCTCGCCAACTGTCAACGCCCAATACCCAGTCTTTTTGGGACGCGGCTATTTTGACAACTTTTCGAGCAGGCGATCCTCTCGATGATTTTTTAATCCCCGTCCCAGAAAAATCATCGGCGAGCGCACTACTTTGCGCTGGTGAGGACGCCGGTGGTGTCGAACGCCGGGGTGAAGCTCTCGTCTACCGCTCCGCCTTCTTGCCAAAACATCGTCGTAAAGCCCAGGTCGTCGGCATGGTCGAGCACCTGCTCGTACTCCTCGCGCGTCACGGCGCGCGCCAGGTCGCCGCCTTGTTCGCGCATGAGGGCATTGGGCGTGTACTGGTTCATGACCGAGATCGGCACGTCGCCCACCGTCTGCCACACCAGGTCCAACACGCGGCACGAATCGTCCGCATGCCCCGGCAGCACCAGATGACGCACGATTATGCCGCGCTTCATGAGCCCGTCCCCGTCTACCAGCTCTCCCCCGCGGCGCTCAATTTCGCGCGCCATCTGGGCCAGACCCGACACAGCCACGCGCGGGTAGTCCTTAATATGAGAGAGTGACTGCGCAAGCGCCGCATTGGCATACTTAAAGTCGGTAAGCCACACGTCGACCAGGTCGCCCAGCGCCGCCACGGCACCCGCACGCTCATAACCGCTCGTGTTGTAGACGATTGGAATGACCAGTCCGCGCTCCCGAGCTGCGGCAATCGCGGCCGGCAGCAGGTGAGCATAATGCGTCGCCGTCACCAGATTGATGTTATTGGCACCTTGGTCCTGCAGCTCCAGCATAATCTCGACCAGGCGCTCGGGCGAAATCTCAAGCCCAAAATTGCCCGTCGAGATCTCGTGGTTCTGGCAATAGATACATTTGAGCGAGCAGCCGCTAAAGAAGATCGTGCCCGAACCGGCCTCGCCCGAGATAGGCGGCTCCTCCCACATATGAAGCGCCGCGCGGGCCACCTTGAGCGTGTCATCGGCACCGCATACGCCGTGCGCACCCTCGTCGCGCACCGCACCGCAACGGCGCGGACACAAATGGCAGGCGGGCGAAAAAAGTTCGGTCAACGGCGTCGGCATAAAAACATGCTCCAAAACAACGATTCAGCAGCTCAAACGTAAAGGGACCAACCGCACAGACGGCTCGAGCCCAAGGCGCCGTAATCGTCCGACACGATTTTTGTAATGTCAAGACTGGAATCGATAAAGTGCCGCTTTATGATGTAGGTATTCCGCCCCCCGCGGAGCAACTGGGTGAACCGTCGCGTTTATTTAGGGAGCCCACACAGTCGTACCTAGTACAGGTATCCTTCGTTGTTAAGGACGCTGGAACAGTCGATGAGGGCACCCACCTGTTTTAGGTGGGTTCATTTTCGTAACGTGGGGGGTGGTTTTTATTTGCCGAAAACCACCATTACAGCCCATATGGATTCCCGCCGGTATCCCGACAATCCATCGACAACATCCCAATATCTGGTAAGCGCGTGATTATCGCTGCGTGCAATTCCATGCACCCCCCTTGGTCGAGTATCATGGTTCGGCTATGCCCTTTGCGCTTAGCAACCTTTGACCTTTTCCTTCGACGCTTGGCGGTTTTTAGATTCATGGCTTCATCCCCGAGCTACATACCGTATCTATGCGTGGCAGCGGCGGCCTTTATCACGACCTTCCTCACGGTGCCCCTGGTCAAGCGCCTGGCAATTAAGCTCGACGCCGTCGACTATCCTTCTAAGCGCCGCATCAACACCAAGCCCATCCCGCGTTTGGGCGGAACGGCGGTGTTTTTGGGCCTGGTCGTTGCCTGTATTGTGCAAATCCTAGGCACCTGGTACCTGGGTTGGCCGCCCGTTTTGGTGCCCCACCCCCGTCTGCACATCAGCTACCCCATACTTGCGCTTTCTTTTACCGTCATCTTTGCGACCGGCGCTATCGACGACGTCTTCCAGCTCAAGCCCAAGCAAAAGCTAGCCGGACAGGTCCTCGCCGCGCTCATCGCCTGCGTGGGCGGCCTGCGCATCGGCGTCATCGTCAACCCGTTTGCCCCCGGCGAGATCATGCTCGGATGGCTCGCCTACCCCATCACCGTGATCTATCTGGTGGCATTCACCAACATCATTAACCTCATCGACGGCCTCGACGGCTTAGCCACGGGCATCTGCGGCATCGCGTCGTTCACCATGTTTTCGATGGCCGTTCTCTCGGGCCGCATCGACGCCGCCGCGCTCTCCATTGCGCTCTTTGGCGCCTGTCTGGCCTTTTTGCGCTACAACTTCAACCCCGCAAGCATCTTCTTGGGCGACTCGGGGTCGCTGCTTCTGGGCTTTGCGCTGGGCTCCATCTCGCTACTCAACGTGAGCCGCACCGCCGCGCTCACCTCGCTTATCATCCCGCTCATCGTAGCCGGCGTGCCCATCATCGATACGTTTAGCGCTATCGTGCGCCGTAAGCGCGCCCACATTAGCATCGGGCAGGCCGACAAGGGCCACATCCACCACCGCCTCATTCAAGAGGGCTACAACCAAAAGCAGGCCGTACTGCTCATCTACGCCTGGTGCATTATGCTTTCGGCCGGCGCCGCCGCCATCAATCAGGTCGAGGTCCCCATGCGCGTCCTCATCTTTACCGTGCTCGCCATTGGATCAGCGGCCTTCGCCAAGCACCTGCATCTGTTTGAGCCCGTGCTGCGCCACCATTACAACAAGCGCACGCATGAGGACGAGCTGGTAACCCCCGACGACCCCGCTTTTAAGCAGGAGGAGCAAGCAGCCGAGGAACGTAAAGAAGAGCGCCACCACAAGCTCTAGGATAAGCTGCCGAGGATGCGCCCAGGCGCCGCTGGCCAAGCGCAGCCGCGCCGCGCCCATCGCACAAGCCGCCCCTCTCCAGCCCCTCGCCTACTTACGACCCGCCCCTTCAATAAACGCGTTATCATCTTGACCCATGAACATACGTTAGGAGCAATCATGCCAAACGAGAACAGCTACGAAGTCGCGCTGCAAAAGAGCAACGCCATTCGCGAGGGCCTGGCAAAGACGCCCGAGAAGTTCACCATGCTCACCGGCGACCGCCCGACCGGACGCTTGCACCTGGGTCACTACTTCGGCACCCTCAAGGGCCGTGTTGAACTGCAGAACATGGGCGCCAAGACCAACGTGCTCATCGCCGACTACCAGGTCATCACCGACCGCGACACCACCGAGCATATCCAGGACAACGTGTACAACATGGTCATGGACTACCTTGCCTGCGGCATCGACCCCGACAAAACCATGATCTACGCGCACTCCGCCGTGCCCGCCGCAAACCAGCTCATGCTGCCGTTCCTGTCGCTGGTGTCCGAGGCCGAGCTGGCGCGCAACCCCACGGTCAAGGCCGAGATGGAGGCCTCGGGCCACGAGCTTACCGGCCTTCTGCTCACCTACCCGGTGCACCAGGCCTGCGACATTCTGTTCTGCAAGGGCAACGTGGTGCCCGTCGGTCGCGACCAGCTGCCGCACATCGAGCTCACCCGCACCATCGCACGCCGCTTTAACAACCGCTACGGCAAGGTATTTCCCGAGGTCGACGCACTGCTGTCCGAGACCCCGCTGCTGCCCGGCCTTGACGGTCGCAAGATGAGCAAGAGCTACGGCAACGCCATCAATATTTCGATGACCGCCGAGGAAACGGCCAAGCGCATCAAAAAGAGCCAGACCGACTCCGAGCGCATGATCACGTTTGATCCCGAGAACCGCCCCGGCGTGTCCGGCCTGCTTTCGACGGCTGCCATCTGTACCGGTCGTTCCGAGGTCGAGATTGCCGAGGAGATCGGCATGGGCGGCTCCGGCCAGCTCAAGAAGTACGTGACCGAGGCCGTCAACGAGTACTTCGCGCCGATCCGCGAGCGTCGCCAGCGCTACGAGAACGATCTGGATTACGTCAAGGACGTGCTGCACGAGGGCAATCGCCGCGCTAACGAGATCGCCGAGCAGACCCTGGCCGAGGTTCAGGACGCCATGGGCATGGTGTACTAGGCCGATTTGCTGGCTTGAGCTTTGGATTGTTTTAGGGCGGGCGCTACGGCGTCCGCCTTTTTTGGTGCCCGACCGGTTCGACTCTGCCCGCTGCACTCCCCCGACAAACAGGAACAGGCCCGCTGGCAGTTAGTTGCCAGCGGGCCTGTTCCCGAAGTACACCGTTGAATCGCACAGAGGGGAGGAATGCGAATCAAACTCAACAGGGCAGGCTTTTTCATCGCCTATTGCCTGCTCCGTTGCTGAAACCAATATAGTTCACCGTGGTTTACTTTCTAGCGTCAATATGCGCCGCCATACCTTCTCCATAAGTTAACTCCGGTAAACCTGCAACGGAAAACCACCACAAAGGGGACAGGCACCTTTGTGGTGGTTTTGACCACGGCAGAGCCGCTAGAGTCCGGCAGGCCAGCGACAGGCGGCCAAGTCGACGTGTACATCGTCCTTAAACGCCACACCCTCCCCTAGCAAAAGCTCACGTTGAGCATCGGGACCGCCAAAAGCGAAGCCCTCGCATATGTGCCCGTCGGCAAACACCACGCGGTGACAGGGAATCTCGCCGGGGCGCGGATTACTATGCAGGGCATACCCCACGTACCGCGCACTTCGTGGACGACCGGCAAGCAGCGCCACCTGGCCATACGTGGCGACCATCCCCTCAGGGATCTGCTCGACTACCTCGTACACCCGCTCAAAAAAGCCCTCAGACGCCATCGCTCACTCCCTTCCACCCGGAAAAGCATAAACCACCACAAAGGTGCCTGTCCCCTTTGTGGTGGTTTATGGCAAGTCGGTTAATTGGCGGGCTGGAAGAAGGCTACGGCTACGGCGCCGGGACCTACGTGGGTGCCGATGGTGGCGCCGATAGTGTGGACGGGCAGCTCGCCCTCGCTGTGGCCAGCCCACAGCGCCGCACTGTCATCGATATACTTCTTGAGCACCGCGTCCGAAAGGCCCGTATAGCCGAGCGCCAGCGGCATGGAAAAGTCGACGCCGCCCGCCTGCTCGACCTTCTGGTTCAACAAGTTTCGACCGTTTTTGGAACCGCGCGCCTTGCCCAACTGCACGATGAGGCCGTCCTCGGCGGCCACGACCGGCTTCACGTTGAGCAGCGTACCCACGGCGCCGGCCGCAGCAGACAGACGACCGCCACGCACCAGATACTCCAACGTCTCGAGCAGGCCGATAACCACCACGCGGTCGCGCACGGCCTCGACCGCTGCCGCGATCTGGGCCGCACTACGGCCCTCGTCCACCAAGCGCAGCGCATACTCGACCAGCACGCGCTCGCCCAAGGTCACGTTATTGCTGTCCACGACGAACACGTCGCCGCCCGGCGCCTCGGCAAGTGCCGTACGAGCACTCTGGTTGGTGCCCGAAAGCTTGGCGCCCACGGTAATAATCACCGCCTCGTCGCCGGCCTCACGCGCCTCGGCAATCGCCTGCGAAAACGCGTACGGGTTGACCTGGCCGGTCTTGGGCAGCTCATCGCGCTCCACGAGCATCTCGTAAAAGCGCTGGTGATCGATGTCGACGCCATCCATGTACACATCGGTGCCAAAGGTGACGGACAGCGGCAGAACACGCAGAGCGGGATGCTCAGCCGGCGTCATATCGCTCGCGGAATCGGTAATAATACGAATGGACATAGCGAATCCTTTCTTGCGCGGACCTCGCGCGGGGAATTTTAACAGCAATGCCCCGGCACGGTATACGCGCTCAAACGGGACTATGCAGTTGTTAATTGGAAGCAAATGCCTTGGCGGCCTTAGATATCGCGCAAGGTGTTGAGAATCGTACGCAGCGACGCGTACATCTGCTCGCGCTGCTCCACGCCCATGGCCTTACCGGTGGTGTCGAGCACTTCACGAATGATGCGATCGGCCTCGCTCATGCTCTCGCCGCCCAGGGCAGTCAGGCGCACCGGGGCACGGTACTTGACGGCCGCATCACCCGAGTCATCGACCTCGACGTAGCCGCCCTCCTCCAGATGTGCCAGTGTGCGCGAAACGGCGGCACGGGTAACGCCGGCCATGCGGGCGAGGTCGGCGCCAGTCAGGCCGTCCTTGCTGCGCTCAAGATAGTACAGGCACATGACGTCGGAGCCCTTAAGGCCAAGCCTTGCACCTTCGGACGTCTTGATGCGCTGAATCTCCTTGTAGAGGCCGCTGATCAGTCCGACAAAGTCCTCAAAACGTGTCTCGTCGTTCCGCTGCACAGTGACGACCGCCTTTCGCTTACATGATGCTAACGGGTAAACATCTTAGCCGCATGTCCGAACCCCCGTACCCAAATATCCCATTTGTTAACCCATCAACATAAAAACCACCACAAAGGGGACAGGCACCTTTGTGGTGGTTTGGGGCATCAATAGGTTCTAGGTGCCGCTACAGCTCCACGCAGGGATTGTCGCGGGTTACAAGCGTCTTAACGACAACCCTCGCTCCCAGATAGCGCTCAAGCAGCTCGGCCAAGCGATCGATGGCGGCCTGGCAATCCCCCATCCGCTCGGGCTCCACGCACTCAATCGCCAGGAACGCATCGGCCGAATCGTCGGACAGCGCCGTGCGAACGCCATCGCGCCAGTTCCAGCAACGGCACACGGCGCCCGCATCATCGATGTAGGCGAGCTCGCCAGGCAGCGTCGGATCATCCGCCTCCTCGCCAAGTGGCAAGAACGCGTCGCCGCCGTCGGTCACCTTCAGGCGAAGGTCCCCCTCGATCGCATGCAGATCCTCGCCTCCCACGGGCAGCGCGTAGGTCAGCGACACCGTGTTGTAAATATCCACCGCGGGCGTAATGTGGCCCACCGGCTTGCCTTTGAGCACGCGTTTGAGCAAGTTCTCGATCGAGCAGCGCGCGCCTTTCTTGGTCTTGAACAGACGATAGGCCTCGCGCCATGCCCTGACCGGTGCGTTCTCGCTGATAGTGTCGCTGGTCAGATGACGCTCCGCATCGATATTGGCGCGGTCGAGCAACGCCGCAATCGCATCCACGTCCTCTTGAGGAATCTGAGCCGTGGGCTTCATGCCCTCCACGACCACAACACCGACCGCTGCCTGCGGAAACAGCTCCCAGAATGAATCCTCGGCAATAAAGCTCTTCATACGCTCTCCCTTCATTGTGCGCGCCCGAGTGAGGGCGCCTAAACAAAAAGCGCCCTTACAACGGCCACCTTCAAAGTCCTACGGTGCCGTCACAAGAACGCTTGCGCTGTCCCCATCCGGAGAAGGGGACGATATGTCAGGCGTATTGTAACCCGAGTCATCCACACGAGCAAAACCGCCACAAAGGTGCCCCCTTTATGATGGTTTTGAGTCTGGGGCGACGCTAGCGGCGGAGCCCCAGCAGGCCGCGGCCGCGATGACGGGCCTCGGCGGACACCTGGGCGTGCGGGCCGGCGGCTTTGACGGACTCGGGCAGGTGAGAGTACTTCTTCTCGAAGTTCTCCTCGAACATCACCGCCAGGTTGTGCGCGGCCTCGTCGTAGCGCGCGGTGCTCTGCCAATATTGGCGCGGCACCAGGATGTCATCGGGCACGCCGTGGCACGTCGTGGGAATGTCGACGTTAAAGATGTCGTCGTGAACGAACTCGCTGTCCTCGATGGTGCCGTCGAGGGCGCGCGCGACCAGCGAGCGCGTGTAGGCCAGCTCGATGCGATGACCCACGCCGTAGCCGCCGCCGATCCAGCCGGTGTTGACCAGGTACACGCGCGTGCGGCCGTCGGCAATGCGCTCGCCAAGCATCTTGGCGTAAACCATGGGGTCGAGCGGCATAAACGGCTCGCCGAACAGCGAAGAGAACGTGGGCGTGGGCTCGGTGACGCCGACCTCGGTGCCGGGAATCTTAGCCGTAAAGCCCGTCACAAAGTGGTACATGGCGGCGTCGGCCGTCAGGCGCGAGATGGGCGGCAGCACACCAAAAGCGTCGCAAGTCAGGAACAGCACGACACTCGGAGTGGTGCCCATGCCCTTAGTCCACGCGTTAGGAATGTGCTCCACGGGATAGGCCACGCGCGTGTTGTGCGTGATCGAGATGTCATCGTAGTTGGGCTTGCGGTTCTCGTCGAGCACCACGTTTTCGCAGATCGCGCCAAAGCGGACGGCGTTGAAGATCTCGGGCTCGTGGAAGGCGTCCAGGCCCTCGCATTTGGCGTAGCAGCCACCCTCGATGTTGAAGATGCCCATGTCGGACCAACCGTGCTCGTCGTCGCCGATCAGCAGGCGCGTGGGATTAGCCGAAAGCGTGGTCTTGCCGGTGCCGGACAGGCCAAAGAACACGGCGGTCTCGTGCGTGACGGGATCCATGCTGGCCGAGCAGTGCATGGGCAGCACGTCGTCCTCGACGGGCAGCAGATAGTTCATGACGCTAAAGATCGACTTTTTAATCTCGCCGGAGTAGCCGGTGCCGGCGACCAGAATCACGCGTTCCTGGAAGTTGATGACCACCGCGGCGCTGGAGTTGAGGCCCTTGATGGCGGGGTCGCACTGGTAACCGGGCGCTGCGAGCACGCAGAAGTCGGGCTCGCCGGTGCGCGCGATTTCGCGGGCAAGCGGTCGAGCGAGCATCTGCTTGATAAAGAGTGCCTGGCTGGCACGCTCGCAGGCAACGAGCAGTCGACGCGTGTAGTTGCGGTCGGCGCCTGCCATGCCGCGGGTGACGAACACGTCGCGCTCGTTGAGATAGTCGACGATGCCGGCCTTGATGGCCTCATAGCTCTCGACGGACAGCGGGCGGTTGACCGCGCCCCAGGCAATCTTGTCGTGAACATCGGGGGTGTCAACGATAAAGCGATCGTTGGGTGAACGGCCGGTGCGCTCCCCCGTCTCAATCACCAGCGCGCCGTTGGATGCCATGCGGCCTTCTTCGCGGCGGATGGCGTGCTCGACGAGCTCCGCGGCGGGTAGATCGACCAGCAGACGGGGCTGATTCTCGGCGGGATCTTCGACCAGCGCAATACCAAAGTTGGACAGAACTTCTGCAGGGGTAACACCAGGCATGGGGCCTCCTTTAAAAGCGCGACACGTGGACGCGGCGCGCACTTTACTCACGTAAAGCCCGTTGTACCCGATATGCAAAAACGTTTTTGCGGCAACGGCGAAGCGCCCGCCCAACGGTCAAAAATCGCAGGCAAGCGGCCTAGTCGTTAGGGACGCTTTTAAACGACTAGTCATTGGGGACACTCTTGAACAGACAACATTCAAGGAGTGTCCCCGGATGCCGGCACTTAGGGACGTTCCCAAAGTGCCGGCACATAAGGAACGTCCCTAAGTGCCGACTACAGCGGCAGGCCTTGGCCGAGCATGGCTATGGCGCTCATCAGGACCAGCATGCCGGCGGCGTAGGGCAGGACGGCGCCCAGGAGTTCGGCATCCTTACCGCGCACGAGCACGGCGGCAAGACCAATGGCGAGGGTCTGCGGCGAGATCATCTTACCGGCGGCGACGCCCAGGGCGTTCAACGCGACCATCCAGTAGTCGCTCACACCCAGCGCAGTGGCAGCCTGGCTCTGAATGGGGCCAAACAGCATGCCCGAGGACGTGCCCGAGCCGGTCACAAACGCACCGACTGCGCCGATCCACGGAGCCAGAATCGGGTACAGCCCACCGGCGACGGCGATGCAGAACGCGCTGATCGAAGAGATCATGCCCGCATAGCCCATCACCTTGGCACAGCCCAGCACCGAAAGCATCGTGATCACCGTCGGCATCATCTGCTTCACAGTCGCGGCCAGCACCTCGCCCATCATGCGTGGCGAAGCACCCTGAATGGCACCGCCGGCAAACGCCGCCAGGAAAATCCAGACGCCCGGCGTGTTGATCCACGAAAACGTAAGCGTACCGGGATTCTCACCGCAATACACCTGCACGTGGCTCGCAAACGGCGCGAGCGCGGCATGTACAGCGGGCACCAGGTTAGACGTGCCCAGCAGCAACACAAAGATCAGGATGAAGCACGACCAGGCCGAAAGCGCCGACTTAACGGTGAGCTTCTCCCCCGCCTCGATATTCATGTGAAAGCGTGCGTCCAGACGCCCCGACTTCTCGGCACGCATGGCAAGCGCAGCTGTCAGCGCGAGCGAAACGATGGATCCTACGACCACGGCCAGCTCGGGGCCCACAAACATGGCAACGACCAGAGCCGCGCCGACAAACGACACGCCGGAGAGCAACGCCACGCCGGCAACACCGTGCAGACGCTCGCCCACACTCGCGGCATTGCCCTGGTCATCGGCAACACGGCCCGCAACCAGCACAATAAATAGCGGCATCACCACAAAGAACGGCGCGAGCTGCACCAGCTGAACGGTCGCTAGGTGAAGGGAATCCAAACCCACCAGGTCGGCAACGGACACCGTGGGGATGCCGATGGAGCCGTAGGGCGTGGGCACGCCGTTGGCCAGCAGGCAGATGAGCACGGCAGGCACGGCCTCAAAGCCCAGGCCCGCGAGCATGCCGGCGGGAATGGCGACAGCGGTACCGAAGCCGGCCATGCCCTCCATAAAGCCACCGAAGCACCAAGCCACGAGCAGCGCCAGCAGACGGCGGTCGCTGCTGATGGAGGTGATCATGCTGCCGATCACGTCCATGGCGCCCGTACGAACGCACAGGTTATACGTGAACACCGCGGCGATGATCACCAGGACGATGGGCCACAGAGCCATCAAAAAACCTTCGAGCGAGGCGGTCGCGATCTGCGCTGCCGGCAGGTGCCACCATGCGAAGGCAAGCAAGCACGAAAGGACAAACGATCCGATAGCGGCCTTCCAAGCTGGCCATTTAAAGCACAGCAGCATCACGACCAGCCAAATAATCGGCACAAGAGCCAGTAAGAATGCGGCGACGTCCATAGGTAGAAGCTCCTTGGTACCGCGTGGGCGGCATCGGGGGTGTCACAAAACTTCAACAGGATACCGCACGTTTACCGACAAATTACAGCCGCCCGCCGAAATTATTGAACAATCCGTTCAAAAACACGAGCGAACACCGTCGCGTCTATACTAAAGCGCAGCAATAGAAAGGACTCCGCTTTGAGTATCACGCCCCTCGATAGCATTCGCCGCGCCATCGCCCGCCGCAACGGCACCTCCAACCCCGCTGCATCGAAGGACGGCGCCGCGAAGGCCCAGGGCGGCCGCATCGAGAACGGCCTCTTCCCTGCCTCGCACACTGCCGAGGAACTCGCACGCATCCAAGAGCTGAGTCAGCGCAACGCCGGCGGGCCCGATAGCAGCCAAGCCACACGTCGCCGGCGCGAACGCGATCGGGAGCCCGGCCCCGTCCGCCGCATGGTCAACGCTTGGTGGAACCGTCTGCTCGGCGCCGTCTACGGCGGCGGGTTCTCCATGCAGGAAGCGGAATACGAGGAGCACGCCACCCGCCGCGATTACCTTTGGAACGCTCTCGGCACCGCCGTGTGGGGCTTGGCGTTTCCGCTGCTCACCATCGTGTCCACACAGCTCGTGGGCGCCGAAGAAGCCGGCAAGTTCTCCATCGCCTTTGTCACCGGCACGCTCATCATGATCGCGTGCAACTACGGCGTGCGCAATTTCCAGGTCTCGGACATCGACGAAAAGACGTCCTTCGCCTCCTACCAGCTCAATCGTTGGATCTGCGGAGCGCTCGCCCTAGGCTGCGGCCTCATGTATAGCAGCGCCCGCGGCTATGACGCGCAGATGGCGACGATCGGCCTGGGCGTCTACCTGTATAAGGTCATCGACGGCGTCGCCGACGTGTACGAAGGCCGCCTGCAGCAGGCCGACAAACTCTACTTGGCTGGAATGAGCCAAACGCTACGCTCCGTCGGCGTCATCGCGGTCTTCAGCGTGGCGCTGTTCCTCACGCGCAGCATGCCCATCGCGGCCATGGACATGGGTGTCACCGCGATCGCCTCGCTCGTGCTGGTCACCGCGCCGCTCGCCCTGCTCGAGACCGAAAAATCGCGCCGCGTGAGCCTGCGCGAGGTCGGCCACCTGTTTGTCCAGTGCGCCCCGCTCTTTGGTGCACTGTTCCTGTTCAACCTTATCGAGAGCATGCCCAAGTTTGTGATGGAAGGCACGCTGGCATACAAATATCAGCTGTACTTTAATGCCCTGTTCTTTCCTGCGCAGGCTATTTTGCTGAGCATTGGATTTATCTATAAACCGCAGCTCCTGCGCTTGTCGAACATTTGGGCTAATCCTCGCAAGCGTCGTCGCTTTGACCTGATTATTGTTGCCGTTATGGCGCTGATCGTGGTCATCACCGGCATGTGCGCCGCATTTATGGCAGGTCCCGGTATTCCCCTCATGAGCTTTATGTACGGCCTCAGCTTTGAGCGCTACCGTACGCTGGCGCTGCTGATGGTCGTCGCCGGCGGCGTCACCGCGGCCATCGACTTTATCTACGCCATCATCACGGTGCTACGCCACGCTAGAGACGTCACCAAGATCTACCTGATCTGCTTCGCCGTAAGCGTGGTGCTGCCGGTGATCCTGATTAAGCTGCTGGGTCTGATGGGCGCTGTAGTGAGCTACCTAGCCATCATGGCCCTACTCCTGGTGCTGCTGATAATCGAGTACCGCCGCATCCGCCAACGCATCGAACGCGACCGCAACCCATACGGCGCCTAATTAGCTGCCCGGTCACCGGAATTTGCGATGGAATCACCCCGTCTGGGGTCTCGTTGCGGACAATATTCATCACGCAAAACTAAGTGAGTAGACTTTTACCGAATCCCCGACCACACCAACAGAGCACAAGTCTGTGACCTGCGGTTTTATTGAGGCAAATATGTTGGGTGCTCGGCATTTCCAAAAAAGTCTACTCACTTAGCAAGCGGGCAGCCAAAAAAGAACCGCCGCGACGTCGTTTGACTCCGTTGCGACGGTTTTTCGAGCATTTTCGCGCTGTCGAGGACGCAGACGCTCCTCATTTCTAGCGCTTACCGAGCAAGAAGGCGCTACTCTCCGAAAGTAGTCAAAAAAGCCCCGTCCCAAATTAGCTACGGTAGATCGGCGGAACAAGGTTATTCGCCCGGGTTGATGTTCGCGTAGAACTCGGCCCCGTCGTCCAGGCGCAGGATGCCCACGCGGCCGAACTCGGAGCCGGTGGCGGCGGCGCAGTCGATGTCGATGCGATCGGGCACACCAGCAGTGTCCTCGCCGCCCAAGCGCACGATCTGCCCGCGTCCCGATTCCTCATCGAGCCCCGCAAGACCACCGACCTCGCAATAACGCCCGAGCGACACCGTTGGCGTGTGGCCACTCACCACGACCGAACCCTTGCCCTCGGCAGAAAGCAGCCCCGTCGGGGCATCCCAATAGCCATGGCGAATCCAGAGCAAGTCATCGGACGACTGTACGGCGAGCATTTGCTGCAGCAGCTCGCGATCGGCATCGACCGCTCCCCTGCCGTCGCCGCAATCGACACCATGCTCAAGCAAAAACGCACGCGCCGCCTCGGTCTGAATGCCGGCGTGCACCAGCAGGTACGGCCGCTCGGCAGTCTCGACCACCGCGTAGAGCGGCAGCGCGGCCATCCATCGCACGAGCTCCTCGTATGCCTCAAATTCCATGTCGTTGAGCTGCTCGCGCGTCGTCCAGCCACCGTTGATATCCCAGGTCTCGGCATCGAGCGGATCCTGGCCAATGATGGCATCGAGCATGATCTGCTCGTGATTGCCCTTGAGCACGCGGGCGTTGGGCAGCGAGCGCACGAGCTTAATAACACCGACCGGATCGGGCCCGCGATCGATCATGTCGCCCAGCACGTACAGTGTGTCGTCGGACGTCAACGAGATCTTAGACAGGGCCTCGTCAAGCGCACGCACGTGCCCGTGAGCGTCAGATGTCACATAGATCGCCATGGTACGTCTCTCCTTGCATTGCGGCCGAAGCCCGGTGCCGCAACTAAAACTTCAAGTTGAACTTAAACGTTACTCATTGTACTCCGTTGCAATAAAGCTGGAAAGGGTTTCCGAGCAGAGGCAAAGACGGCAGCCGTCTATGACGATATCGCGCACGCCCGCAATCCAACCCCATAAACCCACCATCTTTGGGTACAAATAACCGCAGACAACTGACCGTGCCACGCCAACCACCCAGGAGCGGACACCATCTATGAACCAGATCCTTCTCTTTATCGGCCTCGTCATCATTTTGTGCCTGACCATCAAACCCGTCGGCAAAAAACTCCCCTTCCCCACCCTGCTCATCTTTATCGCGCTCGGCATGCTGTTGGGCGTCAACGGCCCGACGCATATCGACTTTAGCGACTACGCACTCACCGAAACCGTCTGCAGCACGGCGCTGCTGTTCATCATGTTCTACGGCGGCTTTAACACCAATATCGACCGCGCCAAGCCCGTCGCTGCGCCGGCGGTGCTGCTGAGCACGCTCGGCGTCGTCATCACTGCCGGCATCACCGGCGTGTTCGCCCACTTCGCGCTGGGGATCGACTGGATCGGCAGCCTGCTGCTGGGATCGGTCGTGGCATCCACCGACGCGGCGAGCGTCTTTAGCGTACTGCGTGAGCACAGCCTGTCGCTGAGAGGTGGCACCGACTCGCTGCTCGAGGTCGAATCGGGCTCCAACGACCCCGTCGCCTACATGCTCACCGCTGTGCTCGCTACACTCGCGGCCGGCGGCGACATCAACATTCCCGCACTGCTGGCCAAGCAGATTATCCTGGGCGTGGGCCTGGGCCTTGCCATCGGCTGGGCGGCGGGCCGCCTGATTGAACGCGCGCACGCAACGGCCAAGGACGCGCAGACCATCTTCTTGTTCGCCGTGGCCATCGTCGCCTACGCGCTGCCGAGCCACCTGGGCGGCAACGGCTTTTTGGCCGTGTACCTGGCAGGCATTGTACTGGGCGCCAGCGACATCACCGGCAAGGTCGAGATGGCGCACTTCTTTGACACCCTCACCGAGATGGCCGAGATGACAATCTTCTTCTTGCTCGGCCTGCTCGTGACGCCCGCCCGCCTGCCGCAAATGCTGCTGCCGGGCCTGGCGCTCATGGCGTTTATGCTCTTCGTGAGCCGTCCCATCGCCGTCGGCGTGCTCCTGGCGCCCTTTAAGACGAACCCCCGCCAGGTCGCGCTCGTAAGCTGGGCGGGCCTGCGCGGAGCAGCCTCGGTCGTCTTTAGTCTCCTTGCCGTGGTGGCCGGCGTTCCCGGCGGACACGACCTGTTTGACCTGGTATTTGTGATTGCCGTGTCGAGCATTGTGGTGCAGGGCTCGCTGCTGCCAGTAGTGGCGAAGAAGCTCGATATGATCGATACGACCGGCGACGTGCGCCGCACCTTTAACGACTACCGCGACGAGGACGGCATGTCGTTTGTAAAGCTCAAGGTGGGCGCTGGACATCCGTTTGCCGGACGCTCGCTCGCCGACATTGGCAGCGCAACGGACATGCTGGTGGTCTTGGTGCTGCGTGACGGGGCGCACCCGGTACTGCCCAACGGCGATACCGTGATCCAGGAAGGCGATCTGCTGGTGATGGCCGCCCCAACGTTCGAAGAGCGTGCCGAGGTTACGCTGCGCGAGGTCACCGTGACGCCCTACGGTCGCCTGGCCGGCCAGCGCCTGCGCGATGTGCCGCAAGGCAAGCATCCGTTTATTGTGGTGATGCTCAAGCGCGAAGGCCAAACGATCATCCCCGACGGCAACACCCTCATATACGCCGGCGACGAAGCCGTCATCGCCACGCTGGCGTCGTAGTGACCAGGAGGTGGCTAATTTGCGACGAAGAGATCAAGCGCCTAGAGAACCTTATGTCTTCGCTCGCTGATTTGGATTTGCCTGAGGAGTAAAGCGCCCCTCCCCCATGTAACCATCCTGTAAATCATAGCGGCGTAGTCGAGTTTTACCGTGATGCGGTCGCGCCTACCGCTCCACTGTGCTAAAGTATCCCGAACGTTCAAACGACTACGAGGGGAACCAGAAGATGGCACGTGTGCACAACTTCTCAGCTGGCCCGGCCGCACTGCCTACAAGCGTGCTCGCCGAGATCGCCGACGAGATGATGGACTACCGCGGTTGCGGCATGTCCGTGCTCGAGATGAGCCATCGATCTAGCATGTACCAGCAGATCATCGACGACGCCGAGGCAACCCTGCGTCGCCTGCTGAGCATCCCCAACAACTACCGTGTCCTGTTTTTGCAGGGCGGCGCCACGCTGCAGTTTGCGGGCATCCCCATGAACCTCATGCGCCGCGGCCGCGCCGGCTACATCGTGACCGGCAACTTTGCCAACAAGGCATACAAGGAGGCCGCCAAGTACGGCGAGGCCGTGCTGCTCGCGAGCTCCGAGGACACCAATTTCGACCGCATTCCCAACATGGCCGACATCAATGCGCGCATTGCCGCCGAGGCCGCAGGCGACGGGCTCGACTACGTCTACATCTGCCAGAACAACACCATCTTTGGCACCATGTACCACGAGCTGCCCAGTTGTGGCGATGTGCCGCTGGTCGCCGATGTCTCGAGCTGCTTCCTGTCGCAGCCGCTCGACGTTGAGCGCTACGGGCTCATTTACGCCGGAGCGCAGAAAAACGCCGGCGCCGCGGGCGTGACCGTGGCCATCGTGCGCGACGACCTCATCGCAGATGGCCCCGCCTTTGCGCAGACGCCGCAGTACCTGGACCTTAAGACCCAGGCCGCCAAGGGTTCCATGCTCAACACGCCCAACACCTTTGGCATCTACGTGTGCGGCAAGGTGTTCCGTTGGGTTGAGCAGACCGGCGGACTTGCCGCCATGGCCGAGCGCAACTGGGCCAAGGCCAACCTGCTCTACGACCTGCTCGAGCACGGCGTGCTGTTCCATGGCACCACACAGGCCGACAGCCGCTCCATCGCCAACGTCACCTTCCGCACCGGCGACGCCAAACTCGACGCGGCCTTTGTCGCAGGCGCGGCCGAACACCAGATTCAAAACGTCAAGGGCCATCGCCTGGTGGGCGGCATGCGCGCTAGCGTCTACAACGCCGTAACCATGGAAGATGTGCAGGCACTGGCCTCGTACATGAAGGACTTCGAAGCGCTGCTTAGTTTGAGCCCGCGATCTAACTAGCCCGCAACGCGCGGGCCGATCAGCCATCTCAGACCACCCTGTATAGATCAAAACCTGCTAAGGAGTTTTCCATGCGCAAGATTAAAACCATCGATGACATTACCAAGGACGGCAAGGTCGAGTTTGGTGAGGGCTACGAGTTTGTGAGCGCCGCCGAAGAGGCCGACGCCATTCTGATGCGCTCGACCGACCTGCACGGCTACGAGCTGCCCGAGGGCATCCGCGCCATCGCCCGCTGCGGCGCCGGCGTCAACAACATCCCCGTCGAAGAGTACGCCAAGAAGGGCGTCGTCGTCTTTAACTCCCCCGGCGCCAATAGCAATGCCGTCAAGGAGCTCGTCCTAGGCATGCTGGTGCTCTCGAGCCGCGGCGTGGTGCAATCGATGAACTGGGTGCGCGACAACGCCGACGACCCCGAGATTCAGGTCGATGCCGAGAAGGCCAAGAAGGCCTTTGTGGGCCGCGAGCTCAAGGGCAAGCGCATCGGCGTCATCGGCCTGGGCAACGTGGGCTCCAAGGTCGCCAACGCCTGCGTCGACCTGGGCATGGACGTTTACGGCTACGACCCGTTCATTTCCATCGAGCACGCGTGGGTGCTGAGCCGCGAGGTGCAGCGTGTGGGCACGCTCGAGGATCTCTGCCGCGGCTGCGACTACCTCACCGTACACGTGCCCAGCAAGGCCGACACCATCGGCATGATCAGCACCGAGCAGATTAACCTGCTGGCACCGGACGCCGTGCTCATCAACTACGCACGCGAGACCATCATTGACGAGGACGCCGTCGACGCCGCCCTGCGTGCAGGCAAGCTCAGCTGGTTTAGCTGCGACTTTGCCACTCCCAAGACCGTCAAGATGCCCAATACGTTTATCACCACGCACTCGGGCGCCGGCACCGGCGAGGCCGAGGCCAACTGCGCAGACATGGCCATCAGCGAGCTCAAGGATTACCTGGAGAACGGCAACATCGCGCACAGCGTCAACTACCCCGCCTGCAGCATGGGCAAGGCGCGCGCCGCAAGCCGCATTGCCTGCCTGCACGCCAACGTGCCCAACATGATCGGCCAGATCACGGCCATCCTGGCCAAGGACAACGCCAACGTGCAGCGTATGACCAACGAGTCCGCCGGCGAGAACGCCTACACCATGTTCGACACCGATGAGCACCTGGACAGCAGCACCATCGAGGCGCTCAAGCAGATTCCGTCGATGTATCGCGTGCGCGTGATCAAGTAGCGCCGGCTGATCTGACGGGCAGTTCCCCATGTGGCCTGCCCGTCGCTGACATTGAATGCCCGCGGGGGCGCCTTTCGCACGAGAGGCGCCCCCATTTTTGTGAGCGCTCCATTAAATGCACTGAGCCGCTTCTTGGCATACAATCTGTATGTTGACCTAACTATCTGTGAGGTGCCTATGGTTGATACAGATTTTGCTTGGCGGCTTACGCAAGGACTCGTGCGGATCGACAGTTCCGACCCAGGTGCGTATGAGGGCGAGATTGAACGCTATATCAAAGCGTTGGTTGAGGCTCAACTGGGGCGGTTGAGCCATCCGGTGCTCCATGCCGTGCAGGTTGAGGAACTCGAGGTGCTGACCGGACGCCGCAATCTCATGGTCACCGTGCCCGGTTTGAGCGACGAGGCGCGGCTGGTCTATATCTGCCACATGGATACCGTTACCTTGGGCGATGGCTGGGACGCAAACACGCCGCCACTCGGAGCGGTTGTGCGTAACGACAAGCTCTACGGCCGCGGTGCCTGCGACATGAAGAGTGGCCTGGCCTGCGCCATTGCCGCACTGGTCCATACGCTCGAGCGCGTGGTGGCGGATGGCGCGCTGCCCCGCCACGGCTTTTCGCTCATCTGCTCGGTCGACGAGGAAGATTTTATGCGCGGCTCAGAAGCCGCGATCGATGCTGACTGGGTCGGCTCGCGTGAATGGGTGCTGGACACCGAGCCCACCGACGGACAGATCCAGGTGGCGCACAAGGGGCGTACGTGGTTCGAGATTGAAATGGCTGGCGTGACGGCGCATGCGAGCCAGCCCTGGAAGGGCGCGGATGCCGTCGCCGCCATGGCCGAGGCCGTATGCTCGCTTCGCCGCGCGTTTGCGGCGCTGCCCGCGCACAGTGAGTTGGGACCCTCGACCATTACGTTTGGGCAGATCGAGGGCGGCTATCGTCCCTATGTGGTGCCAGACCATGCCAAGGTCTGGGTCGACATGCGCCTGACCCCGCCGACCGACACCGCGGCCGTGGTCCGGATGGTGGAGCAGGCCATTGCCGCAGCGGAGGCCGCAGTTCCCGGTTGCCGCGGCACCTATACCGTGACGGGCGACCGCCCCGCCATCGAGCGTGACCCGAACTCTCCCCTTCTAGCAGCGCTCAAGCGTGCCGCCGATGACGTGACGGACGCGGACACGACCGTCGGCTTCTTTACCGGCTACACCGACACCGCCGTCATCGCCGGCAAGACAGGCAACCGCAATTGCATGAGCTACGGTCCCGGGTCGCTCGCGCTCGCGCACAAGCCCAACGAATATGCACCCCACGCCGATATCGTTCGTTGTCAGCAGGTGCTAATCGCGCTCGCCGATAACGTGCTCTGGGACGCGAGCGGCCAAGTTGGGGCATAATAAGCCGCGAACAAACCGACTCGTGCGTTAGGACCGCCCATGAAAGCACTTCCGTTTCCCTGCATCCGCCCAGCTCAGGACCGCGTGCTCGAGGCGCTGCCTGCAATGGGCAGCATCCTGAGCGGCAACGATGCTCTGCGCGGATCCATTGCCGATGGTCTGATGCTCAAGGACCCGGGTGCGGCGTATTACGTGTACGAATGTTCGGAGGAGCCGGGGCGCGTGACGGGTGTTGTGGCGATTTGCCCGACGAGTGTACTTGCAGGCGACAAGGGCGATGCCAGCGCTGACGTGGCCGCCGCCGCGCGCGCGATCGCCGAGCTCAAGGTGCAGCCGCGCCCCGTGTCGCTCGCCTACGAGGCCTCGCCCGTCATGGATATCATCCTGGGCGCCGCCAAAGAGGGCGCGTCGCTCTACGCCGTCACCGACCCCGCGGGCATTACGCACCGCGCGTGGGAGGTCAAGCGCGAGGACGCCGTCGGAGCCATCCGCGCTATGCTCGACCAAGCACCGGAGCCGGCACTGGCCGACGACCCCGCCTACGCCGCCGCTCTGACCGGGGCGTCGCAGCTGCTGGCCGATGAGGCCCGTGCCGCCGGTACGTACACCGGCAAGGAGCCGTTCAACTTTACCGTTGCCGCGCTCTTCCCCGCCGCGCAGGTCAGCGGCGCCGCGCCGCAGGTCCCGATGGGCCTGCTCACGCACCAGGTCGCGCGGTTCTAGCAAAACCAGACCGCCCAGCGCAAAAATCGGCAGCTCAACAAACAGGGGGCGGAGATGTAGCAGGTACATGCATCTCCGCCCCTTTTGCGTCGAGAAGTTATGCCGGCGACTCGTGCCGCCACGCTCGCGTTATCCGCGCTGCGGACCCGCAGTAGCCACGAGCGGTTCAAGCCCCAGCTCGCGCGCGTAGTCTTCCTGCGTAAAGACTTCGACCAGTTCAAACGTATCGGCCGCATCGTCAAACGCAAAATGCAGCACTGAGCAGTTGCCCGGCACGCGTTCGCGCTCGTCGGCCGCCGCGCCCCGCACGTGGTCCAAAAACTCCTTGATAGCCGAGCCGTGGCTCACCGCGAGCACGCACTCGTGGTCCGGACGTCGCATAAGATCGGTTATCGTCGCCACCATGCGCTCACGCACCTGCATCTGGCCCTCGCCGCCAAACTGACGATAGAAATCTCGCCACGGGCGCTCGGGCATAAGCATCACGCGCTCGGCCTCAAAGTCGCCAAAGAACCACTCGCGCAGACCGTCCAGGCGCTCGTACGCCAAGCCCGGCCACAAGTTGGCGATAGTCTGCTCGGTGCGATGAAGCGTGGAGGTGTAGGCATGATCGGGCTCAATGCCGCGCGCACGTAAAAACATGCCGGCGCGCGCCGCCTGGTCGCAACCCAACTGCGTAAGCGGCGAATCACTCCACCCCTGAATGATACGCTTAAGGTTGAATATCGTCTGTCCATGACGGACCAGATACAGATCTTTATTCATAGGGGTCCTTTCGTTCGTTACCAACCCAAGAGCGAAAACGCCCCGTCGCAATAGCCAAAATGAAGCACGGCACCGTTGTCGGGTAGCTCTCCCTCGCCAGTCACATACTCAAGAAACTCCTGGCAGGCTGAGCCGTGGGAAACCGCCAGCACGCAGTCGTGCTGCGGCCTGGCCATGATGCGGGACAGCGCCCCGACCATACGTGCGCGAAGCTCACTTTCCGACTCGCCACCAAAGGCAACCGGATAATCACCCCAGGGCTGCGGCGGCATCTCGCGATTTGATGTGCCCTCCAGCGAGCCAAAATGCCACTCACGCAGGTCATCGACCAGCTCAATGGAACGGCCCTCGCCAACGATAAGCTCGGCCGTATGCCGCGCCCGGCCCAACGGCGAGGAATACACATGATCAAAGGCCACGCCACGCGCCGCAAACGCCGCGCGCGTCGCCAGCGCCTGCTGACGCCCGCGCGCCGTAAGCGGCGAATCGTGCCAGCCCTGCAAAATGCTCTGCACATTGAGCTCAGTCTGCCCATGCCGCACCAAATATAGATCGGCCACATGCCCTCCCCTCGCACCACCGCAAAGGGGACAGGTACCTTTGTGGTGGTTTACCGCTGGATCACACCGCGGTGACACTCAACTACACCAGCACGTCGGCGAGCGGGCGCTTGGGTACGTGGTGCACCTGCGCCTCGTCGCGCCAGTAATTAATTGAGCCGTCGGGGTTGGAATCGATCGCATCGATCACCTGCATCTCGGCCGGAACGCCAAACGCCATGATCAGTTTGAGCTCATACTTGTCGTTATCGAGCCCCATGGCATCGATCGCGTGGGGCGTAAAGGCCTTGAACATGCAGGCTGCCACCTCGGGCGTGGCGCTGCGGGCGGCGAGCATCATCGTCTGCGCGGCAATGCCCGTGTCGACCTCGGTAATGGGAGCGGCTGGCTTGCCCGGAACGGCGCGCTCAGCAAGAATCGCGATGTAGCCGGTCGGGCGCTCGCCCTCATCGGGACCCGGCCAATCCTTGAGCGCACCGGCCCATGCAAGCTCGTCAAATACACGCGCGCAGTCCTCTGCACCGCTTACCACATGAAAACGCAGACGCTGAGCATTGGCACCACAGGGAGTCAGGTGCGCCAGCTCCGCCAGCTCAAGCAAAAGCTCACGCGGCACGCGCATGGACTCGTCAAAGCGACGGCACGTGCGGGCGCAGCGAACCAACGCATCAAACGCGTCCAAGCCGAGCTTTTCGCAACCCTGCTTTGCCATCGACTCAGCGCTTACCGGCGCTGCGGGAACTGCTTCGTTCATAGGGACCCCCAATTTCGGGCAATTGTTCTTAGGAGAATCTAACCTAAAACGTAGGCAATAACGAACAGGGCTGCAATGTTCTACACTTGTTGAATAGAAAATCGCGACGTGGGGAACAGCGGAAACAATTCGGGGCCTTTGGGTTACGTTTCGCCCTCCCCGACCCATACGCCAGCGCCTTTAGGCGATACTGGCTGTAACGATCAAGGCTTACGCCGCACGGAAAGGAGACACTATGGGCATCTTTAAGAACGATGACCAAAAATCGAGCCAGTTTGGATTTGACGAGAAAAGCATGGCGGGCAAAGCCGTCAAGGCCGTACGCTGGATCTACGCCATCACGGGCGTCTTAGCGCTCATTGCTGGCATCGCGCTGCTTTTTGCACCCGCCAAGTCCCTCGTCTTTTTGACGACTGTCCTGGGTTTTTACTTTGTAATCACTGCTGCCATCAGACTGTTCACTGCCATTTTTGAGCCGCTGCTGCCCACCGGCTGGCGCGTGACGAGCATCATCTCCAACCTGCTCATTATCTTGGGCGGCGTCATAATCCTGCGCAACCAGGCCTTCTCGACCGCGACGCTCACCACGATGGTGGTTATCGTGGCCGGCTTTGGCTGGATCGTCGAAGGTGTCATGTCCATTCTGGAGTCCGAGCTTTCGTCCAACCGTGCCCTCGCCATCCTGAGCGGCGCGCTCTCCATCATCGCCGGCATGTTCGTGTTTATCTATCCGCTGTGGTCGGCCAAGTTGCTCGTCATCTTTAGCGGCGCCGCACTGCTGGTGTTTGGCGTAACGCTGATTGTTCGCGCTATTCAATTTGGCAAACTGGTGCACTAGATGCCGCGAACGCTCTTTATTGATGCCGACGCCTGCCCGGTCACGCGCGAGTCGATTGATTGCGCGCGGCGGGCGGGCGTCGCCGTTGTTATCGCCGGCAACAGCACGCAAAACCTGGAACGGCACATTCGCCGCGACGACCCGCGCGACGTCGAGCATGCGCGACGCGGATTTTGGGTCACGACGCTCGATGTGAGCGTGGGCGCCGACAGCGCCGACTTTGCCATTGTCGAACGCCTGCTGGCGGGCGACGTAGTCGTGACGCAGGACATTGGCTTGGCGAGCATGGTGCTCGGGCGCGATGCCGCCGCCATCGGCGTGCGCGGGCGCGTCTACGATAAGGCGACCATCGACATGCAACTGTTTATTCGCCACGAGGAAAAGAAGGTGCGCCGCGCCGGCGGTCGCACTCGCGGTCCGGCGGCATTTACCAGCGAAGACCGGGCCCGCTTTAAGCGCAACCTCACCGAGCTGCTGCGCTAACCAAGGTAGATTTTCGGGACATGCCCGGAAATCTACCTTTTTGTTTTGAGCGGTGTGAGCGCTCGGAATCCATGGCTCAACAAAAAACGGGCTTCAAAATGCCATGCGTCGCCGCATTGCGCAGGCGCCGAGCATGGCTATTTGAAGCCCATTTTTTAGGCCTACTTAGAGGCCGAAGGCGGATAGGATAAGGCCCCAGCCGGCGCCGATGACGTACATCATGACCAGGAACACGGCGTTTTCACGAGCGCTGCGGTTGGTGCGGAACAGGACAAGATAGCCCACGCCAGCGGAAATGAGCGTGCCGGCGAGCATCGGCGCCAGCTGTAGCGCGCCCTCCAGGTACAGCTGCGTAATGACCACGCTGGCCGAGCAGTTGGGGATCAGGCCGACGAGTGCCGAGCCCAAGACGGCGAGCGTCTCGTTGCCACGCAGGAACTGCTCGATCGCGGACTCGCCGAAGGTCTCGAGCACGGCGACCAGAATCAGCGTCACCAGAAAAATGAATACCGATACCTGCACGGTGTGCGAGATGGCGCTGCGAATAATCGACAGGAGGGGCGCGCTCTCGTGAGAGTGGGAGTGACCGTGGCCATCATGGTGTTCATGCTCGCCCCCATGACCGTGATCGTGTCCATGTCCGTGTTCGTACTCGTCCTCGTCTTCATCGCAACCGCAATGGTCGCGCTCGCACAGCTCATGGATGTGATCGGCGCTCACGCCCGCCTCGGCCACTTCATCAATGATGTCGCCCCCGGTATGGTCGTCGTGCGCGCAGTTCACATGAGCCGGATTGGAAGCGGTCCCCAGCACGGTACGGCGAATCGCCGCATGCGCGCGAGCGTTACGACGAAGGCCGCGGATAGCCGCGTCCACGATAAAGCCCGTGACCAGCGCGATCAGTGCCTTCGAAGCCAAAAGCATCGCCATGGTCTGCACGGGAACCTGCTCGGCAAGTAGCAGCGGCAGCATCTCGTCGGAGGTCGAAAGGAACACCGCCACCAACGTGCCCAAGGTCACGACACGACCGGCGTACAGCGTGGCCGCCATTGCCGAAAAGCCGCACTGCGGCACCATGCCCAGTAACGAGCCAACCACGGGGCCCGCGGCACCAGCGCGCTTGATGGCGCCGTTAACGCTGTCACCCGCGACGTGCTCAAGTGTCTCGAGAGCAAGATACGTCACCAACAAAAACGGCGCCAGCGAGAGCGTGTCCTTGCCGGCGTCGAGCAGAATATCAATCAGCAAATCCATGACGGATGGAACCTTTCATGTCTTTCGGCAGCATTGTAAAAGTCCTAGCGGTCAACTAGGGTATTGTAGTTGTCCTAGGCGCGATGCCAATAGTTGCCCATGGTAAACTATCATCTCGCCACATCTCAGTGAACCCGAGCCGCGCGGTGCGGCCCGTCCAAGGAGCAGTTATATGAACGTTTCACAAGCACTCGAATACGAGCGTCAGCCGTTTATTCCCATGTTTATCTATGGCGATCATGGCGCCATGGAGTCCGAGCGCCAGAAGGGCGAAGAGGCCCTTAAGGTGCTCGAAACCGAGTACTTTACCGCCGAGGGCGACCCCAGCTTCGACTTTGCCACCGTGCGCGACCTGGCTGACCGCAACCGCGACCTGTGCGACCAGATTGGCGAGGCGCGCCTGCGCAACGTGACGCCCGCGACGCTTTCGCGCGGTCTGTCCGACGCCGACACCTGCGCCGCCATCGGCAAGATGCAAAAGCGCACCGCCGCGTCCGTCATGCGCGAGATCCGCGGCGACCGCGACGCGCTCGGCGTGGCCTACGCCCGCAAGCCCATCCAGGGCACCGTGCTCGGTATCGACATCGAGACCACCGGCCGTGCACCCGAGCGCGGCTATATCATCAACGTGGGCTGGGAGATCATGGAGCTCACCAGCGACGCCGTCCCGCATGACGCCGAGGCACACTACTGCGGCCTGCCCGACATCTACCGCGGCGAGGATGTGCCGCTATCGAACATCCATCACATTACCTGGGACGACATCGACGGCAAAAAACCATTCCGCGAGAACAAGGAACTGCAGAAGCAGCTGCTCAAACTTATGAAGAAGTACCCGTACATGGCGCATAACGCCGCGTTCGAAGACAGTTGGTTCAAGATCCACCTGGACGGTTACGCCGAGGCACGCCGCGCCGGCAAGATCATCGTCATCGACTCGCGCCAGATCTGCCGCAGCCTGGATGCCGACGTCCGCTCGCTCCCCCGCGAGTCCGCGCCCGCCGCGCTCGAGAACTGGGCGCGCCGCCGTGGCACCCTCGCCGCCGACGCCAACGAGCAGCACCTGGGCCTCGACGACACCGACCTCATGCTCCGCACGGTTCAGGCCGAGTTCAACCTCAAGAACCTGTTTGCCAAGTAGAAACGTCTACGACAAACTCCGACGTAGATCACGAGCGGCCTCGCAGCGGGAAACCCCGCAGCGGGGCCGCCCTACGTTCCACAGATAGATCTGCCATCACAAATTCTGAACCCTCATTTTGAACGATTTCGACCAATTCCCAACACGCAATTCGTTGTCGGATGGTGATACATCGATATCAAATGTGCAGCAATTGAGTATTTATATGCTATAGCTAAGCTGCGAAAACTTTTATTTAGGGCATACCAACTCATAATTGCGTCAAGCTTTTGGACAGCATTTGGTTAGACCTCTAAAACGGCTTTTCCACTCAGTGCCATCAACACGGCATTAGCTGACACGATATATACCATGAGTATCGTATTGTCACATACCACTGCAAAAGCGGTCTACCAGGCCGCGCATTCGGTGTCTGCGAAAGGCATCGAATCCTGTAGTCCTGCCGCGATTTACGGATCATGTCCCACCGGAACGCTCCTTGACGCAGCCACAGAATGGCTCACCAAACATGATGTTTCCCTCGACGCAAATGATTCCCTCGAGGTGATGGTGTTTGATCGCAGGAATGCGCGCTATGCAATGAACTGTCAGTGCCACGTTTCTTCAAAACGATTCTCGAACTCACGCTTTATAGAGCTCAAAGATGGCATCTTCATTGTTGGCGTTGAGCTTTGCGCACTTCAGGCCGCCACCTATCTTTCTTTTCGCGAACTAGTGGAGTACTACTTTGAACTGTGCAGCGCTTACTCCCTTGGAACCGGCTCTTCCACCTCTTATAACGAGCGTTTCGCGCTCACCTCGACCGAGAGGCTAAAACAGTTCTTAAATTCCATTACCAGATGCGACGGTCTGGCCCTTGCCCGAAAGGCGATCCAATGTGTGCGCGACGGATGCCGGTCTCCTATGGAAACAGCCTTTGTCATGATGCTAACGCTGCCCAAAAGCGAAGGAGGGCTTGGTATTAAGGGAATTGAGACCGATTACGAGGTGCAGGTCACCACTGCCGCAAAGAATCTCACGAGACGCAAAAAGTTCTTTATGGATGCGTATCTAAAGAAATCTCGCACAGACATTGAATACAACGGTTTTTATCATGACGCGGAAGAAGACCGCGCCATCGATGAGGAGCGCAAGAATGCACTTGCGTCCATGGGGTACGGAATCATCACCGTCAGTCGTTATTCCTTTATGCATGCTAGCTCTTTCGTTAGGGTCATGGAAGCAATCCAGCGGAAAGAGGGCGTACGCCCCTCGCGTCTGCCAAAAGACTTTCAAATCATGCAAGAGGACCTGAGACAGTTTGTGCTCAGAAGGTTTATAGAAGAGAAAAAGCGAATTCAGAAGCAGCTTCGCCAGGATTCCGAAGATCGTCAACGAATCGACCTCGAAAAAGCAACGCTCGAAGGCATCACGCTGGATGACCCGACAATTAATGAAGTTCCGGCAATCGATGACATGCAGACAGTCGAATCCGACAGCCCATCATTTGCCCAAACAAGCAGCCTCGCGCCCGAGGGCAGGATCTTCGGGGCCGGGAGCTAGACCGGCTAACAAGGTGGGCACCTTAGCGACGTGCAAAATTGCGAGTATTCAGCAGAGCCGGGTGTCTATCACCCTCGAGTGGATCCAAATGTGAAGCGAAATCACTCTTGCGTGAGAGCGTTAGGCAACATTTGAGGAAGAACTCATCGGATTAACACCCTAAGATAACTCTTTAGCTGCATTATTTGGCCTGCGATAAATTAACGGACCCCCTATCGTTGCAGAATACTCCAATTTTTGCACGGCGCGGGGGCACCCACCTCGGCATCGACTATCAAAACCGCTCAATCCGGAATCTCGTCCACTATTCCCCATCATTTTGTGCGATGAATTACTTAAACGTTATTGACATATGAACATACGCTCATATAATCGGAAGTAAGTTATTTGAGCGTATGTTCATATGAAAGGATATTGCAATGAGCATCCGCGTTGATGAAACGAAACCCGACATCGAGGCCACCGAACCCGCGATCCCCACCACCTGCTCGCCCGAGGACCTTCCCGACGAGGAGCTTCTCTACGACCTCGCCGACCTGTTCAAGGTCTTCAGCGACACCACGCGCATCAAGATCCTCTATGCCCTCATGGGCCGCGAGCTCTGCGTGGCAGACATCGCCGAAGCGACCGAAACCTCGCAGTCCGCGGTGTCGCACCAGCTGCGCACACTCAAGCAGTCGCACCTGGTTAAATTCCGGCGCGACGGGCGCAATATCCTATACTCGCTCGCCGACGACCACGTCTACACCATGCTCAACCAAGGCATGAGCCACATCTGCGAATAGCAACCAACCACGGTACCAGCGCGGCCTGCACCCAAGCCGCAAAACAGGGAAAGGAACCCACCATGAAAAAGCAGTTTAAGCTCGACGAGATCGACTGCGCCAACTGTGCGCGCGAGCTTCAGGACGAGCTGGCCAAGCTCGAGGGCGTCAAATCCGTGTCCGTCAACTTTATGACCCAGAAGTTGACGCTCGAGGCCGATGACGCCGAGTTCGACGAGGTGCTCAACCGCGTTGTAGAGTTTACGGCCGACGCCGAGCCTGACTGCGAGATCATTCTCTAGCCCAGGTTTACGCCAACCTGCAAGGCCGCGCTTGCCGCGGCCTTTGCTCGCGAAATTATATGAGCGAGTGTTCATACATTCAAATGGGAGGATACGAGTCATGGCCACCGCCGACCCCAAAAAGAAAAAGAAGAAGCGCAAGAAAAAAGAATCACTCGAGCATAAGCGCAACCGCATCCTGGTAGCGCTGGGCATTTTTGCCGTGGTGTACGCCCTCGATGAGTTCGGCACCCTTACCGCCGCATTCGGCACCCCGGGCGACACCTACGCCAGCTTTGTGCTGTTCCTCGTGCCGTTTTTGATTGCCGGCTACGACGTACTGCAAAAGGCATTCAATAACATCCGCCGCGGCAAGGCCTTCGACGAGAGTTTCCTCATGGCCGTCGCGACCATCGGCGCGTTTGCCATGGTGCTCTTCCCCGACACCGATCCGCACATGGCCGAAGGTGCCGCCGTCATGCTGTTCTACCAGGTCGGCGAGCTGTTCCAGGCATACGCCGTGGGCAAGAGCCGTAAATCGATCAGCGCCATGATGGACATCGCACCCGACTACGCCAACGTCGAGCAACCCGACGGCACACTCGAACAGGTCTTCCCCGATGACATCGCGGTCGACACCGTGATCGTGGTCAAGCCGGGCGAGCGCGTGCCTATCGACGGCGTCATCGTCGAGGGCGAAACCCAGCTCGACACCGCCGCGCTCACGGGCGAATCAGTCCCCCGCCCCGCCAAGTCCGGCGACGACATCATCAGCGGCTGCATCAACATGACGGGTCTCATCCACGTGCGCACCACCAAGCCATTTGGCGAGTCCACCGTCGCGCGCGTCCTGGAGCTCGTAGAAAGCGCCAGCGAAAAGAAGGCGCGCACCGAGAACTTCATCACGCGCTTCGCCCGCGTCTACACGCCCGCCGTCACCGGCGCGGCCGCGGTGCTCGCGCTTGGCGGCGGCCTGATCACCGGCGCCTGGTCCGACTGGATCCTGCGCGGCCTGACCTTCCTGGTCGTCAGCTGCCCGTGCGCGTTAGTGATCAGCGTCCCGCTCAGCTTCTTTGGCGGCATCGGCGGCGCATCCAAGCTGGGCGTTCTCATCAAGGGTTCTAACTACCTCGAAACGCTCGCCGACGTGGACACCGTCGTCTTCGACAAAACGGGCACCCTCACCAACGGCACGTTCTCGGTGGTCGCGGTGCACCCCGAGGCAGGCTATACCGAGCAATCGCTGCTTGAAGTCGCAGCCCTCGCCGAGTCATTCTCCGACCATCCCATCGCGCAGTCGGTGCGCGCCGCCTACCAGGGCGAGCTCGACCCCAAGCGCGTAACGGATTCCACTAATGACGCGGGCCACGGCGTGACGGCAACTATCGATAGCAAGCATGTCGTCGTCGGCAACGCCAAGATGCTTGCTGCGGCCGGTATCGACGCTCCCAATTGCGAGGTCGTCGGAACGATTCTGCATGTGCTCGTTGACGGCGTGTACGCCGGCCACATCGTGATTGCAGACACCGTTAAGGCCGATGCCGAGCAAACGATCCGCGACCTGCACGCCGCCGGTATCAAGCGCACCGTCATGCTCACGGGCGACCGCGAGGAAGTGGCTGCTGCGGTGGCCAAGCAGCTCTGCCTCGACGAGTTCCACGCGCAGCTCCTGCCAGGCGACAAGGTCGAACGTGTTGAAGCGCTGCTCGCGGCCGAAAGCGGCAAAGGCAAGCTCGCCTTTGTCGGCGACGGTATCAACGACGCACCCGTGCTTACCCGCGCAGACGTTGGCATCGCCATGGGCGCTATGGGCTCGGACGCCGCGATTGAGGCCGCCGACGTGGTGCTCATGGACGACAAACCGTCCAACATCTCCCGCGCGATCCGCGTGGCGCGCAAGACCATGTCGATTGTTTGGCAGAACATCATCTTTGCGCTGGGCGTTAAGCTGCTGATTCTAGTGCTGGCAGCACTCGGCATCGCCAACATGTGGCTTGCCGTCTTTGGCGACGTAGGCGTGGCGATTATCGCCATCCTGAATGCCATGCGCGCGATGGGTGTCAAGAACCTGTAGCGTTCGTGGGCTGTCCGGCCGGGACCGGGCTTGGTTTTGAAAACGTCCTCGCGCATGAGGCCCGTCTTTCCTGCTCCTGCGGAGCAACGGAAAGGCGGGCCTCGCGCTGTGGAATGTTTTCAAAACCAAGCCCGGTCCCGGCCTGCGGTGACGTTGTTGACGGTTCTTGGGCATCGCTTGCTGGCGGGGTTCCTTGTCTGAGTTGGAGTTAGTTGGTGGGGCTACTGGTCCCGATCGCTGTCCCGCGCCTTTGGCGCGGGAGGCGCGCCGCTGCGGGAATGCTAGTCGGTCATTGTTGGCGCCGAAGCGCCATCCCGCCTCAGCATCGACCTTAGCTTCTCGAAGCTCTCCTCGCTCAGGCAATGTTCCATGTGGCAGCCCTCTTGCGAGGCAACCTCAGGCGCTACGCCTGCGTCCTCGAGCAGCCCTACAAAAAAGCAATGGCGCTCCCACATTTGGCGAGCGACCTCCAGACCGCGTTCCGTCAGATGCACATCGCGTTTGCCCATCTCCACGTAGCCGTTACTCTCTAAGGTCGCCATGGCCTTGGAAACGCTCGCCTTGGTTACGCCCAGGTATTCGGCAACGTCAATCGATCGAACGATGCCTTGGTGCTTCGAGAGCACATAAATAGATTCGAGATAGTCTTCTCCGGATTCACGTAGGGCCATGGGCCGCCTTTCGCGATGAGTGCTAGTTAGCCTTTGGATACTTTCCTTGGCTTACTTTACCGCAAAAGTTGCCCATATCTTACTACATTGACCAAAAGTTAGCCGTGTTTCACAAAACGCGCGGGCGAAGCACAGCGCCACGGCGCGCGGCACGTGGCACACGGCGCGCAAGGAGTGTCCCCAGGTGCCGGCAGGAAAGGAACGTCCCCAAGTGCCGGGCGCCGACACGACGCTAGATCAGGTCAAAGTGCTTGGCGGCGTTGAAAATACCGTCGTCGTCAACAGCAGTCGTTACGTAGGTCGCGGCGGCCTTGACGGTCTTCTGCGCATTGCCCATGGCAACACTTGTGCCCACGGCAGAAAACATCGCCAGGTCGTTCTCGCCGTCGCCAAAGGCAATCGCCTCGCTCGCGTCGATACCCAGGCGCTCGAGCGTCGCCGCCACACCCAGGTCCTTACCACCGTTAGCGGGGATAATGTCGCAGAACAGGTCGCACCAGCGCGTGGTGAGCGAATGCGACACGGCGTCGGTCACGATATGTTCGTCGGCCGGGTCCACAAAGGCGCAGAACTGGTAGACCGGTGCGTCAAAGGCGTGCTCAAACGGCTCCTCGTGGTAGACGATTCCCGCGTTGCTGCCAGCCGTCACCACGCGCTCGGACAGGCGGTTCACAAACGAGTTCTCGCCCTGCATACACAGCGAATCATAGCGCCCCTGCGCCACCTGGTCCACGATCACCGCGACGTCGTCCGGATCAATCGGGCAGCTGCGGTAGACGCCCTTGGCATCAAAACAGTGCTGGCCCGAAAGCGTAATGTACGCATCCCAACCCAAGTCGAACAGCCAATCGGGCATCTGGTAGGTCGGGCGACCCGTGGCGATCACGCATGCAATCCCCTGCTCGTGAAAGCTGTCGAGCACCTGTTGCGCCGACGCCGGAATCCGGTGCGTCTTAAAGCTCAGCAGCGTGCCGTCGATATCGAAAAACGCAGCCTTGATCATCCTCGCCTACTCCTCGCCCTCGAGCTTTTCGCTTGCCTCGAGCCACGCCATCTCCAGCGCGTCCATGGCGGCGTGGGCCTCGTCGATCTTTGCCTGTTGCTCGCCCAGCGCCGTGTAGTTGGTGGGGTCGACCTGAGCCATCGCGGCCTCGGCCTCCTCCACGCGGGCGCGCTGCGTCTCCATTTTGCGCTCGAGCGAGCTCACCTCGCGGCGAAGCTTCTGACGTTCGGCGTTGGAAAGGCCATTGGGCTGACCGCTCGACTTGGGCTTTTCGGCCGCAGCTGCCGCGGCACCGGTGTCAAACGTGCCGGTCTTGGCGCTCGGCGCGCCCACGGGCTCGCCCTCGGCGGTAGCGTTGCACAGGCGCAGGTACTGGTCCACGCCACCGGGCATATGCGTCAGGTGGCCGTCGAGCAGCGCCCACTGCTGGTCGGTCACGCGCTCCATCAAAAAGCGGTCGTGCGTCACCAGGATCAGCGTGCCGGGCCAGCCGTCGAGCAGGTCCTCGACAATCGCCAGCATATCGGTATCCAGGTCGTTGCCGGGCTCGTCCAGGATAAGCACGTTGGGCTCGTCCAGGATCGTCAGCAGCAGCGACAGGCGACGGCGCTGGCCGCCCGAAAGATCGCCGATGCGACTCCAGAGCTGCTGCGTCGTAAAGCCCAGACGCTCGCAGAGCTTCTCGGGCGAGGTCTCCTTGCCGTCGATGACGTAATACTTCTTATAGTTGCTGAGCACCTCGCGGATCGTGTCGCCCATGTAGGGCTCGAGCTCCTCGAGCTGCTGCGATAGCACGCCAAAACGCACCGTCTGGCCGATCTTTACACGACCGCGCAGGGGCGCAATCTTGCCCTGAATCACGTCAAGCAGTGTGGATTTGCCGGCGCCGTTCTCGCCCAACAGGCCATAGCGGTCGCCCGCACCGATGAGCCAGGTCACGTCGGAGAGCACCTGCTTGGGCGCGCCATCGGTATCCGCATAGCCGGCATCCACGTCGATGACATCGATAACCTGCTTGCCCAGACGGCTCACCGCCAGGCGCTTAAGCTCCAGCTCGTCGCGCACGGGCGGCACGTCGGCGATGAGCTCGCGAGCGGCGTCCACGCGAAACTTGGGCTTGGTGGAGCGGGCCTGGGCGCCGCGACTCAGCCACGCAAGCTCCTTGCGCGCCATGTTGCGACGGCGTTCCTCGGTGACGGCGGCCATGCGGTCGCGCTCCACGCGCTGCAGGATGTATGCCGAGTAGCCGCCCTCGAAGGGATCGACCTGGCCGTCGTGGACCTCCCACATGCTGTTGCAGACCTCGTCCAAGAACCAGCGATCGTGCGTGACCACGAGCATGGCGCCCTGGCCGCGCTGCCAGCGAGCCTTAAGATGGCGTGCAAGCCAGTTGATGGTGCGCATGTCCAGGTGGTTGGTGGGCTCATCGAGCATGAGCACGTCATAGTCGCCGATCAGCAGGCGCGCGAGATCAACGCGGCGGCGCTGACCGCCCGAGAGCTCGCCCACCGTGCCCTCCCAGGGCACATCGCTAATAAGACCGGCCAGAATCTGGCGCGTACGCGGGCTCGACGCCCACTCGTACTCGGGGGCGTCGCCCACAACGGCATGATGCACGGTATCAGTATCGACCAGGTTGTCCTTTTGGCCGAGCAGACCGATCGTCGTGCCGCGGCGGTGCGTCACGCGTCCGTCGTCGGGCTCCAGCGTGCCAGCGAGCACGCTCAGCAGCGTCGACTTGCCGTCGCCGTTTTTACCGACAATACCAATGCGGTCGCCCTCGCCCACGCCGAGCGTCACGCTATCGAAAATATGCTTGGTGGGAAACTCTAGGCTGACGGAATCGCATCCCAAAAGAATCGCCATATGCCCTGCTCCTTCGTAGAAATTCAACGTTGTCCATGATAGCAGCGAGCCCCACCCCAAACCACCACGAAGGCGCCTGTCCCCTTTGTGGTGGTCGTTTCGGTCGCAGAGCAAAAGGCGGGCCATCTCCCGCAAGAGATGACCCGCCTCTCCAATCAGTCCCGTGGCAACCGTGGCCGCCGCGGGCCTCAAGCATGTCCCGGACTAGGAGAACATGCCGGTGAGGTAATCATTCAGCCGCTTATCCTTGGGCCGTTGGAAAATCTCGTCAGTCTCGTCGTACTCGACCATATCGCCCATGTAGAAGAACGCCGTGCGGTTGGACACACGCGACGCCTGCTCCATGTTGTGCGTCACGATGACGATGGCGCGGTCGGCAACGATCGATGACATCAGGTCCTCGATCGCCAGCGTCGAGATGGGGTCGAGCGCCGAGCAGGGCTCGTCGAACAAGATCACGTCGGGGTTGAGCGCCAGCGTGCGCGCGATGCACAGGCGCTGCTGCTGACCGCCCGAAAGCGCATAGGCGCTCTTGTCGAGCTTGTCCTTGACCTCGTCCCACAGCGCCGCGCCGCGCAGGCTCTCCTCGACCATGCGGTCGAGTTCGTCGCGGTCGGTGATGCCGTGGCGCCTAGGCGCAAACGTGATGTTGTCGCGAATGGACTTGCGAAACGGGTTGGGCTGCTGGAACACCATGCCAATGGAGCGACGCAACTCGTGGGTGTTCTCGGTCTTGGTGTTCACGTTGCGCCCGCGATAGTTGATCTCGCCCTCCACGCGGCAGCCGCGAATCTCGCGATTCATAAGGTTGAGGCTACGCAAGAAGGTCGACTTACCGCAGCCCGAAGGCCCGATGAGCGCCGTGATCTCGCCCTTGTGAAAGTCGAGCGACGTGTCGTGCAGGGCATGGTGGTCGCCATAGTACACGTTGACGTCCTTGGTGGAGAGCACGACCTCGTCGCTCACGGCCTTGCCACTCACGCGAACACGCTTCTCGCTCTCCCCCACGCTCGACAGGAAGTCCTGGGTGTCGGACGATGCCGCTTCGGTTGCGGGCGTTACATTCATCTCGCTCATTCGGCCGTCATCTTCCTTGCCAGTTGCTTGCCCACGATACGGGCGATTACGTTAAACAGCAACACGCAAATCATCAGCAGTGCAGCGGTGCCCCAGACGATCTGCTGGGCCTCGGGGCTGCCCTCGCCATAGATCTTGTAGATATGCACGGCGAGCGACTCGCCGGGGCGGAACACGTTCCAGGCGCAGGTGGGGCTCGACAGGTTAAAGCTCAAGAAGTTCAGACGCACCGGCGAGCTCATGCCCGAGGTAAAGAGCAGCGCCGCGGCCTCGCCAAAGACGCGGCCGGCCGAAAGCACGATGCCGGTCACGATGGCGGGCATGGCCTCGGGAATCAGAATGTGCAGCGTGGCTTCCCAGCGAGTGAGGCCCATGGCCAGGCACGCATCGCGCTGGGCCTGTGGCACGTCCTCGAGCGCTTGCTGAATCACGCGCACTAGGATGGGGATGTTGAACATGGTGAGTGCGACGGCGCCGGAGATGATGGAATACTTCCAGCCCAGCTGCACCGAGAACACCAGGAAACCGAACATGCCGACAACGATGGAGGGCAGCGAGGACAGCGTCTCGATGGCGGTGGAGGCGATGTCGCGGATGGGCCCATTCGGCGCGTACTCAACCAGAAAGACCGCGCCGCCCAGACTGATGGGCACCGAGATGACCAGAGTGATCAGCAGCAGGTAGAACGAGTCGAACAGCTGGTAGAGCACGCCGCCCTGCGTTCCGTTGGCGCGCGACGGCTCCGTGAGAAAGCCCGGCTGGAACAGCGTCGAGATGCCCTCGAACAGGATATAGGCCACCATGGAGACGACGATGAGCATGACGATGGCGACGATCGCCGTCAACATGCCCGTGGCGAAGCGGTCCTGCTTTTGGACACGCCCGAGCCTCGCCTCGTCGATGTGGATACGCGTGCTAGCCACGAGCCTTCGCCCCCTTGCGGCCGATAAGGTGGATGATCAGGATGAAGATGAGACTCATGCCCATCAGCAACAGGCCGAGCGCCCACAGAACATCGTCTTGGGCCGAGCCCTCGGCATAGACTGCCATGGACGTGGTGAGCGTGGTGGTGATGGTCGAAGCCGGCGACAGCAGCGACGTCGGCATGGCCTCGATGCCGCCGATGACCATGCGCACGGCGAGCGTCTCGCCAAAGGCGCGGGTCATGCCCAAGATAACCGCGGTCATGAGCGACGGCATGGCGGACTTGAGCACCACGTGCCAGATGGTCTGCCAGCGGGTGTAGCCCAGCGCGAGCGAGCCCTGGCGGTAGCCGTCGGGCACGGCGCGCAGGCCATCGACCGAAAGCGTGGTCATGGTCGGCAGGATCATGACCGCCAGCACGATGGCGCCGGGCAAGATGCCCAGGCCCGTGCTCACGTGGAAAACGCTCTTCATAAGGCCGACGACAACGTGAAAGCAGATCAGGCCAAAGACGACCGAGGGAATGCCGGTCAAAAGCTCAATGAGCGGCTGAAAGATCTTAGAGCCAAACTTAGGCCGAATCTCGACCGCAAAGATGGCAGAGCCGATGGCGATGGGCAGCGCGATGAGCGTGGAGAGCACCATGACCGCAAACGAGGTGACGATCAGGGGCAGGGCGCCGGTGTAGGGCAGGCCGTTTTTGGCCGTGTTGGCCAGGTCCCACTTGGTGCCGGTGAAGAACTCGACGACCGAGACGCCGTCCTTGATAAAAGCCGAGAGGCCCTTTTGGGCGACCATAAAGATGAGCGCGGCAACGACAAGCGTCACGAGCGCAACGCACGCGCCCGTGACGCCCAGGCCCACGTTCTCAAGGTCGCGCTTTGGCAGCTGTTTTGCCATTGCAAACCTTTCCGGGGCGATTACTTATTTAGCGGAGACCTTGCCGCTGGCGTCCTTGACGACCTTCATGGCAGAGACGGGGATGAAGCCCTGCTCCTCGACGAGCTTGCCCTGGACGTCGTCGGAGAGCATAAACTCCAGGAAGGCCTTGGTGGCCTCGTCGGCGTCCTTGGAGCAGTACATGTGCTCGGTCGCCCAGATCTTGAAGGAGTCGTCGGTGACGTTCTTGCTCTTGGGCTCGACGCCCTCGACCTTGATGGCGTTGAACTTGGAGTCATCGAAGTGCGAGAAGTCGAGGTAGGAGATGGCGTTGTCGGTACTGCCCATCTGAGTCTGGACATCGCCGGACTTGTCGAGCTCGGCGTCGCCCTTAAAGTCGACGGCCTCGTCGCCAAAGACGGCGGCCTCGAAGGTGGCGCGGGTACCGGAGCCGGCCTTGCGGTTGAGGACAACGATCTTGGCGTCGTCGCCGCCGACCTCCTTCCAGTTGGTGATCTGGCCGGAGAAGATGCCCTTGAGCTGCTCGAGGGACAAATCGTCGACCGTCACGTTCTTAGAGACGACGGGGCCCATGCCCACAACGGCGACCTCGTGGTCGACGAGGTTCTTGACCTGGTCGGCCTCGAGCTTGGTCTCGGCGAAGACGTCGGAGTTACCAATGGTGACGGTGCCGGCGGCGACAGCGGTCAGACCCTTGCCCGAACCGTTGCCCGAGCCGGAGACGGAGACGTCGGGGTTGGCATCCATGAACTTCTCGGCAGCAGCCTCGACGAGAGCCTGGAACGAGGATGCACCGTCGTAGGTCACCTCGCCGGAGACGGACTCGGCAGCGGCGGCGCTACCCTTGTCGGCGGCACCGGAGGCACCTGAGCCGCCGCACCCAACGAGACCGAGACCGACGATGCTGGCAAGACCACCAGCGAGGCCGAGGAACTGACGACGAGAATAAGCCTGATCGAGCATGATCTTCCTTTCATACATGCGACTCGCGGGCACCCTGCCCGCTTTGCTGTTTGGAAAGATACGGCCTCGATCGGGCAGTGCCCGCGCCAACTGCGGTTTTTTACGGGCATCTGATAGACCCTTACCGCAAGCGCAGCACGGCCTTTACAAACGAATAACAATCCAGCGCCGAACATGGCGCACCTTTTACACCAGAGGAAGGTAGTTGTTGGGGACGTTCTTAAACGACTAGTCGTTGGGGACGTTCTTGTTTGACTAGTCATTTAAGAACGTCCCCAAGGACTACCTTGGAAACCCCACAGGTTGAGCATAAGTCAGCGAAAACGCCCCTAAGCGAGCAAGGTGACGTGAAAGAGGAGGGAAGCGTACTTTTGTACGCGACCGACGATTGAACGTCAGATTGCCGCTTGGGGGCGTTTGCAGCGTCGAGCTGTTACGCGGTTTGGTAAAACCGCGTAACCCTAAAGCTCTAATTCATTCAAACGGAGGATCGCAACAATATAGATCTTGAGCGCCTGCTTGAGCTGTTCCTCGTTGGCGCACTCGTTGGGGCCGTGCATCTGGCCGCCCCATGCGGGCAGCTCCAGGCCGGTCTCCTCGGGGCCAAACGAGACGGCGCGGGCAAAGTTGCGCGCGTACGTGCCGCCGCCCATGGCAAAGGGCTCGGCATGCTTGCCGGTGAACTCGTTATAGGTATCGATAAGCGCCTTCACGGCCGGATCGTCGGCAGACACCGAGAACGGCACCTTCGCACGACCCACACGGCACGTCACGCCAAAACGGCCCACGAGCGGGTCGAGCTGCTCGCGGATGGTATCGGCACTCGTGCTGTCGGGGAAGCGCACGTCGATGACCTGCTCAATATGGCCATCCGCCACACGGATGACGCCAGCGTTGCAGGTAAGCGGGCCAAACGCTGGGCTCGTCGCGTCGATACCCAGGCCGCGACCATAGGCATCCGCATGCACAAAGGCCAGGAACTTGACGAACTCGTGCTCGGCAGGCGTCAGCAGGCGCTCGTCGCGTGCACCAAACGCGTCCTCGGCCTCGCGCAGATACGACACGATCAGGCCGACGGCATTGATCGTCCCCTCGGGCATCGAGGCGTGACCGCCAATACCGTGGGCGAAAATCTGCACATGACCATTGTCGAGAGCCGTGATCTCCAGGCGGTCAGCATTCTCGACCGGCGCCGGCAGCTCATCGGCGGCAATCGCGAGCTCGCAGATAGACTGCGACGGAATGGCGTTGCTCGCCTCGGCACCGCTCCAGGACACAATGCGCCCGCCGTCGATCTTGGGGCTCACGAACGTCGCCCCAAACTGGCCCTTCTCAGCATTGCAGACCGGGAACTCGGCATCGGGCGTAAACAAAAAGTCGGGGTCTGCGTTGTTCTCCAGATAATGGTGAACGTCGGACATGCCCACTTCCTCATCGCAGCCCAGCAGCGCGCGGAAGGTGTAGCGCGGAACAATGCCGTGCTTGAGCAAGTAGGCGCCGGCGTAGAGTGACAATACCGCCGGGCCCTTGTCGTCAATCACGCCGCGACCGAGCAGCCAGCCCTCGCGGCGCTCCATGGTGAACGGGTCGGTGTTCCAGCCAGGGCCGGCGGGAACCACGTCCACGTGGCAGATAGTCGCGAGCTGTTTGTCGCCGCGGCCCGGGATATCGGCGATTCCCACATAGCCCTCGTCGTCGCTCGTCTGATAGCCGAGCTTCTGCGCAATGCCGAGCGCGCAATCGAGCGCATCACGGACCGGGCGGCCAAACGGCGCACCGAGCTCCGCATTGGCAGCAACGGCCACGGACGGATAGCTCACCAGCTGTTCGATATCGGCAACGACATCTTCCCAGACCTCGTCGACATACTCGGTAACGCTCTGCTCCACCTGATTCATGGACGACCTCCTTACCAATGAGCGGCGAGCGTGCCCGCCCCTCACATCAAATACCTATATAGCGAAAAGTTTAGCAAGCTCGGCCACCGAGTGCACCACTGCATCGGCGCCCGCTGCCTCGTGCTCGCCCGGCGCCGCCGCGCCCGAATAGATACCAATGCACGGCACGCTCATCGCGTGCGCGCCCTCGACATCGTTAAAGCGATCGCCGATCATCACGGCATCGCCCGCGGCCGCACCCAAGGCCGCCAACGCGTCGCGGACCGAATCGGCCTTGGTCTCGCGCCCCTGCGGCGGATTCATGCCAACCACCGCCTCAAACTGAGAAAGTCCCAGCTCTCCCACCATGTCAACGCACTTTGCCTCCATGCGCGACGTCGCCACGGCCAAGCGCTTGCCCTGGGCGACCAACCCATCCAGCAGCTCGGGGATCCCGTCAAACACGGGATACTCCTCCGGTCCCAGCTCGTCAAAAAAGGCGCGGTACTCGTCGGCCACCACAAGCGACTCCTCGCGGGAGAAGCCATAAAAGTCGTGAAAACTCTTCCACAGGGGCGGCCCGATCATGCGACGCAGGTCACCCATCTGCGCCTCCGAAAACCCGCGTGCAGCCAGCGTCTTGCGCGTCGAGGTCATCACCGCCCGACCCGTATCGGCCACCGTGCCATCAAAATCAAACAGCACGACCGGCCGTTTGCATATCTCCAGCGCCTCCATCGGCATCCCTCTTCCCCAGTTGACGATTTCCACACCGACACTTCAAACTGTTGACTATTCAACAATTGAACCTAGAAATGTGGAACGACTCCACTATACTTGTCGCACTTTGCTCTCAGAAGGCGGCGCGCAAGCGCCCCAACGAAAGGTGCAATTATGTCTTTTGCCATCATAACCGACTCCACGTCGGACATCTCCCCCGCCCGCGCTCAAGAGCTCGGCATTTACGTGATTCCGCTGCATGTGATTATCGAGGGCGAGGACCTGCTCGACCAGGTGCAGATTACCGCCGAGGAATACGTCGCGCGCATGGCCGGCTCCGAGCAACTGCCGCACACCTCGCAGCCGAGCGCCGGCGAGTTCAAGGCACTCTTTGACCGCGTGCTCGCCGACGGCCATGATAGCGCCATCTTTATCTCACTGTGCAGCGAGTGGTCCGCCTGCTATGCCAACGCCAGCCTGACGGCCGAAACGCACGAACTCGACGTGCGCTGCATCGACTCGCGCACCGGCTCGGGTGCCGAGGGCCTGCTGGTGGAGTACGCGCTGGCCATGCGCGAGGACGGCCGCAGCCTGGACGAGACCGAGGCGCAGATCCGCGCGACGCTGCCCGACGCCCACCTGCTGCTGATTCCCCGCACGCTCGAGAACCTGGTCAAGAACGGCCGCGCGCCCAAGCTCGCCGGCCAGCTCACGCAGATGCTCAACATTCGCCTGGCCGTTTCGCCGGAGTGGAAATCGGGCGAGATCAAGGCAATCAAAAAGGGCCGCGGCGCCAAGCGCATCGTTGCCAACACCATGGCAGATTGCCTCGCGTTTTTGGACGAGCACCCGGGCTCAAGCGTGCGCGTGCTCACGACCGGCGCCGCCGAGGAGCAGGAACTTGTCAACGAGGCGCTCGCGGGCCAGGACTACGTAGACGCCGGCACCGGCCCCATCGGCTGCACCATCGCCACCCATGTAGGCGTCGACGCCATCGCCATCAGCTACTGCCCCCGCTACCAGCCAACTCGCTAGGGACGCCCACATCAGTTATGGTGAAATGGGGACTGTTTTTGGCTTATTAGCCGCCAATCAATCCCTATTCCACCGCAGCTTAGAAGCAGTTCGTTTGGGACGGGGCTAAAAAGACTGGTATCAAACGTTTCAGACCAGTCTTTTTAGCCCCGTCCCATTTTACCTACCCTACATCAGCCCGCTCAGGGCGATGTCGACGGCTTCGTTGAGGTCGTCAGTAATGTGTACCAGATCCGGATCGAGCGGGCTGATCATACCGGCGCTCATCACCGGGCCGTTGAGCCAGTCGAACAGGCCCCTCGCGGTACCCACTGGACAAAAAATGGCAAATATGAGTACCGCCACCAAATTAGTAGCAGCAAAATCTCGCCGGAATTGATCATTTCGATCAATTCCACGTCTTGCCAAGGCTCAAAATTCCGTGTTTAGTGGGTTAGATATATAGAATAATGTGGAATTGGTATTCTATTCTTACCAAATGTTATGAGACTACATTAACAACAGTACTCATATTTGACGTTATTTGACCACGGAGTCATTCGAGGACCCCTCCCCACGCCGCCAACACGCCCCATAGCCGCCAAAACACCTTTAACAACAGCCGCCGCACGTTTTGGCACCGGTTAATTGCCACTCACGGATCGGTACCCCACTATTACCGAACCAAAATCGAAGTCGCATATCTCATAAAGCTGAAATGACGTACCCTCATCCCAATGAACGCTGACAAGAATGGCATTCAAATGAGCAACGCCGTGCATCAATACGCCCTTTTCGGGAACGCCTTATTCAAACTCAATAAAACGGTTGTCCACGCTTCAGATCCGCGTAAGCAGATCGTAATCTGTAGCAACGGTCCAGACATCCGTTACGCAACACTCGAAGAATGGGACAAAGCCGGCAAATCTTTCGGCGAACGTGCACAGACCGAGGGCATCGTTACCAGCGCGAGCCCAGCGCGCGACAAACTCGAGCTCTTTCGCAATCTTTTTACCGGCCGCAAAGATGTGCACGCTCACGGGTATCGCAGAAAAGACGGGGGCATCGGCTATACACCCGCCTGCGCAAATGAGTGGAAGCCAGGCATTTGCCCCAAAGCAAACCATCACAGAATTAAATGCGCTGAATGTCGCAGCCGCACATTCCTTGAGCTGAACGATGCCGCCATTATCGCCCATTTCAAAGGCAGCGACGACAGGCTCCGGGACGTCATAGGTCAATATGTTCTCGACAAAGACTGCAGCACAAATGTCCTTGTCATTGATTTTGACAAAGCCGATTGGAAAGAAGCGACAAACGCTATCAGGCTTGTCGTAAAAAACCATGGAATTAACGCTGCAGTCGAGCGATCAAGGTCAGGCAACGGCGCGCATATCTGGTTTTTCTTCCTAGAACCTATAAACGCAAAGACAGCACGAGATTTCGGTAGCTGCCTTATCGCCGAAGCAGCGGCACTCAACAAGACAATCACCTTCGAAGCCTTTGACCGAATGATACCCGCGCAGTCCACCATTCCTGAAGGCGGCTTTGGAAATCTCATTGCGCTGCCCTTTCAGGGAAAAGCGCAGCGGGAAGGAAACAGCGTATTTGTTGACGAACGATTCGAGCCCTTTCCCGACCAATGGCTTTACCTTTCGCAAATCCAACTAATCTCGCGTGCGACGGTGGATCGTCTGATCGAGGACACCAAAAACAAACCGCTTGGAATAGCAACAGCTGCAGCGACAAACAAAACCAGGCGCAATGTCCAAAAGCCACGAAAGCGGCTCCCGCTCACGCCACGAGACTTCCCCTCGAACCTGCTCGTCACACAAGCCGATATGCTCTACATCCCCGAAAAGTCTCTGAGCCCGGCAGCTCAAATGGAAATCCGCAGGCTTGCGACATTTGCCAACCCGGAGTTCTTCCGTGCGCAATCTATGCATCAATCAGTATTCGGCAAACCGCGACTCATAGACCTCAGCGAACTTAGAGATGGCCGCGTCGCGATTCCCAGAGGCTGCAAAGCCCAACTTGAGCAGCTGATTCAAGAAGCCCACGTTACTGCCCATTATTCAGACGAACGTAGCACAGGCAATCCAATTGAGATGGCATTCAAAGGGACCCTTCATCCCGAACAGCAAATTGCCGCCGACCAGATGCTTGAATACGAAGACGGAATCATGTCTGCGCCAACGGGCTTCGGTAAAACCGTCATCGGAGCTTATCTTATTGCCGCCGTTGGTCTTCCGGCGCTCGTCATTGTTCCAAAGACCGCGCTCATAGCCCAATGGAAATCGCAGCTCGAACGATTTCTCGACATTACGGACACCAGAGAGCCGGTCCGAACGCCAAAAGGACGAATCAGCAAAAAGCAACCTCCCCTTATTGGACAAATCGGAGGGGACAAAACCGCCGTCAGCGGCCTTATCGACGTCGCTTCCTTTCAGTCGCTATCTGGCAAAGACTCCCAAACCGGGGAGCCGATAGTTAAGAACCTTGTTCGTAATTACGGCCTCATTATCTGCGACGAATGCCACCATGCTGCCGCGCCACAGCTCGAGCTCGTCCTCAAGTCCGCTCCAGCCAAATATATATATATGGCCTCTCCGCGACACCCGAGCGCTCCGACGGACTCACGCGGGCGCTCTCGATGCTCTGCGGCCCGCTTCGCTATGTCATCGATCCAAAAACGCAGGCAATTCAGCAGGGCATCCAGCGCATCGTTCGACCGAGATTTACCGGCATTCGGCTATCCGCCTACGAGCCGGATGCAAGCTTCAATCAGATTCTCGATATGCTGTGTGCACATGCGGCAAGAAACGAATTGATTGTCGATGACGCCCTCGAAGCAGCGTCAAACGGTCGACATCCGCTCATACTATCCAAAAGGAAAAAGCATGCTGAGGAACTGTTCAGGTTGCTTAATGATCGCAGACACGAGCCCATACTCTTAACCGGAGAAATCGGCGCCAAAGAAAGAAAAGCGATACTGAACAGTCTTCCCGGCTTTGAGCATGAACATCGAATCATCGTCGCCACCGAAAGCCTTCTGAGCGAGGGCTTCGATCTGTCCTACCTTGACACCCTTTTCATTGCCACGCCGATATCTTGGGACGGCAGCGTAACGCAGCAGGTGGGCAGACTGCATAGAAGCCACGAGGGCAAGCAACAGGTTGAGATATTCGACTACATTGACCTGTCGATACCCATGCTCGCCCGCATGTACCAGAAAAGACTCAAGACGTACGCCAAGTTGGGGTACGAAATTTATTCAGCAGAGGACAGCGAGCAACCCGATTACAACATTCTCATAGAGCCGGCAAACGCTATTGAGGCATTAATTAAAGACATCACCGGTGCCACAAAGAGTGCCTTCATAGCCGCATCCTACGCATCCGCCGCATGCCTCACGAAACTCACCACCACACTCGCAGGCGCAGCCGCCCGTGGGATTACCCTTGAGGTTTATGTTGCCTCACCTCCGCGCGATGACGCGAAAGCGATTTTTGCCGAGATGAACGTCGACTATTCCGTCAAGGCCAAAGGGCGGCTGTGCGCGGCCGTGATTGACGAGGAAACTGTCTGGTACGGGACTATCCCGCTGCTGGCATTCCCCAAGAAAGAAGACCGCAGCATCCGTTTCAAAAGCAACGAAGTCGCCGCTGAGTTTTTGAGCGAAATCCAGCAATGAGGAGAACCGGGGGCCGCAGCAGCGAACGGGGCGCGCCTATCAGTTGCGGTGAAATAGGGACTGTTTTTGGCCAATCGACCGCAAATCAATCCCTATTCCACCGCAACTTGGAAATCGGCGATCAGCCCAGCGGACCCTGAAACAGTTCCTCATGCGAGCCCATTCTCACCAGCCTAATCACTGGGTTAGTCTTATGGGGAAGATAAAGAACGACCACATCGACCAAGCCATCGGATAGGTGGAAATCGATGTGGCCGTTGTAGTTTCCGCCCGGGTTTGAGAGCTCGTGGGCGCCATACTCCGCCGGAAGTGACCCATGAGCCACAAGCTCCACAACCGCCGCTTTAAACTCACTTTTTAGCTGCGGATGCATGCGCATCGTTCGTTTGTAGTCCACCTTAAATTGAGCCTCGACTTTAATCTCGAACATCGCTATTCCTCATCGAGGAATGACATAAGCTCATCAGCGTTATTGAATGACGGGCTATCGTCCGGCAAAATCCCCAACTCATGAGCCTCGGCGATCACCATGGCACGCCTCGTCGCCTCGTTGGGCACCTCCGCCCTTCCTACAATCTCAAAAGGAATCTTTCGCTGATTTACCAGCTGCCGAACGGCAAGATTGAGATAGGAATTGAGGCTGAGGCCGACCGAATCCAAGAACTCAGTCGCCTGCTCCTTGAGCCCCTCTTCGATGCGAACCGTCGTAGGCTTAACCGTTGCAGTAGACATACGCGACCTCCTAGCCTCGTCTTTTGCATCAGTATACCCAATATAAATGGCAACCTGACGTTAGATAGCATCAGATTGCCATGCATATTCATGTCGCGGTAGACACGATTGCTCTACATCAACCCGCTGAGCGCAATGTCAACGGCCTCGTTGAGGTCGTCGGTAATGTGTACCAGATCCGGGTCGAGCGGGCTAATCATACTGGCGCTCATTACCGGGCCGTTAAGCCAGTCGAACAGGCCCTGCCAGTACTCGGTGCCCACCAGCACAAGCGGCATGCGCTTGACCTTGTGCGTTTGCACCAGCGTGAGCACCTCGAACATCTCGTCGAGTGTGCCAAACCCGCCGGGAAAAACAATAGCGCCCGAGCTGTATTTGACGAACATGGTCTTGCGCACAAAGAAGTAACGGAAGTCCATACCAAGGTTCACGTATTTGTTGAGCCCCTGCTCGTGCGGCAGCTCAATGCCCAAACCAACTGACTTGCCGTTGACGCTCGCCGCCCCCTTATTAGCCGCTTCCATGACACCAGGACCACCGCCGGTGATAACCGCCACGCCGCGCTGGGCAATCTTACGGCCGACTGTGCGCGCCGCCTTGTAGAGCGGATCGGTCTTGGGCGTGCGGGCGCTGCCGAAGATGGTCACCGCAGGACCAAGCTCGGCAAGCGCGCCAAAGCCATCGACGAATTCTGCCTGAATACGAAGGACGCGCCACGGATCGGCATGCAACCAGTCGGTTGAATCTTCGGGCGCCAGCAGGTTGGCGTAGGTGTTGTCCTTAGGAATCATGGGGCCGCGCATAACCACGGGGCCGCGGCGGTACGTCTCGTCGTAGGCGGGCTCGCCCTCGACGTTCTCATTCTTAATCATGGGTACTCCTATCGAGAAAAAGAAAAGCGGGCGGGGTCGACGCCATGCGTCAAACACCCGCCCGAACATCAACTATTCGGTATGGTACCCACGATGCGTTATGCGCTTGCAAGGCATCGGTCAGCGGTCGCGCAGCCGACGTCAGCGAATGTGACGAGCGGCTGCCGCTCAGCCTTTGCCGTTGCCCACGCTCTGTAAGCGCGCCTGTCGCCCTTAGTAATCCACCGCGGCAGGACTATTCATCCAATCGCTCACGAATGCGCCGTAACGGCCCTCGATAATGGCCTGACGGGCACGCTGCATAAGGTTGAGCAGGTAGTAGATGTTGTGCATCGACAGCAGAATGCCGCCGAGCATCTCCTTCTGCGTGACCATGTGGCGAATGAGTGCGCGGCTGTAACCGCCCGTGCACACCGGGCAGGTGCAGGTGGGATCGATGGGGCCGTCGTCGTGCGCAAAGCGCGCGTTGCGGAAGTTGAGGCGACCCTCACTCGAAAACGCCGTGCCCATACGGCCGGTGCGCGTCGGTAGCACGCAGTCGAACATGTCGATGCCCACACCCACACCGCGCACGAGGGTGGTGGGGTTGCCGACGCCCATCAGGTAGCGCGGCTTGTGCTTGGGCATGTACTCGCTTACGAGCGGTGCCAGGGTCTCGAACATGGTCTCGTGGTCCTCGCCCACCGAGTAGCCGCCGATGCCGTAACCGGGGAAGTCGCCGCACTCCTCCAGATGGCGCAGCGAGCGCAAGCGCAGGTCCAGGTGCATGCCGCCCTGAACGATGCCAAAGAGTGCCTGGTCGTCGCGGGTATGCGCCTTATAGCAGCGCTCGGCCCACATGCTCGACAGCTCAACGGCGCGCTCAACGTAGGCGCGCGTGGCGGGATAGCCCGGGCACTGGTCCAGCTGCATGCAGATGTCGGAGCCGAGCTTCATGGCGATCTCCATGTTGTCCTCGGGTGTCCAGAACACGTGGCGGCCGTCGTAATCGTTGACGATAAAGCGCACGCCCTCGTCAGTGAGCTTGACGGCATCGTTGTGACTGAAGACCTGGAAACCGCCCGAGTCGGTGAGGATAGGGCCGTGCCAGTTCATAAACTTGTGCAGGCCGCCCAGCTCGGCGATGGTGTCCTCGCCGGGACGCATGGACAGGTGATAGGTATTGGCAAGCACGATCTGGGCGCCGAGCTGTTTGACGGTCTCGGTAGGAATGCCCTTGACGTTTGCCTTGGTGCCCACGGGCATGAAGATCGGTGTCTCGATGTCGCCGTGCGGGGTGTGCAGCACGCCGGCACGCGCATGCGTCGTCGGGTCCTCGGCGATCAGGTCGAATTTAAAAAGGCTCTGGTCCATAAACTGGAACTCCTTGGTTGCGGTTCATACGCAAACCATTATACGGGCAACCCGCAAGAAGCACCGACTCGACAGAAACTGATGCATTAAACGACTAGTCGTCGGGGACAATCTTCAGCGCCATCTTGCAAAGAAGTGTCCCAATCTGCCGGCACTTAGGGACCGTCCCCAGGTGCCGGCAAGAGCGTCCCTTTCGACTAGTCATTTAAGAGCGTCCCCAACGACTACATCTGGGATTATTTCCAACGGCCAAGGCAACGCCGATGCTCTGACAACGTCAGCGAGCGGTCGCCAGAGCGAACAAATTGGCATGAAAAGAGGACGGCATAGACCTTCTGGTCATGCCGTCCTCTTTGAGTGACAAGTTGTCGCTCTGGTGACCGCGCAGCGTCGGCTGGTCCGCCGTTCGTTAGAACGGCGGAACCTGAGACGTAACCCCCTAAGGCCGCTGGCCCATGCCACCCTCAAGGGTGACGGTCTCGCCGTTCATGTACTTAAAGTCGGGACCGCAGAGCTGAACGACCACGCGGCCGATTTCCTTCTCGACGTCGCCGTAGTGACCCGCCGGCGGCATGTGGACATTGGCCTTGAACGCCTCGGGATAGGCATCCTGGAAGTTCTCGAGCGCAGCGGTCCAAGCAAGCGGGCAAACGATATTGACGTTGATGCCATCCTTGCCCCACTCGTTGGCGGCAACGCGGGTCAGGCCGCGGATGCCCTCCTTGGCGGCAGCATAGCTGCACTGGCCATAGTTGCCAAACAGGCCGGCGCCCGAGGCAAAGTTGACCACGGAGCCCTTGGTCTCCTTCAGGTGCGGATAGGCCTTCTGCATGTACAGATAGGTAGCATACAGACCGGAGTAAATGGCCAGGTTAAACTGGTCCATGGTGTGATCGGCGATGGTCACGCCCGAGGCGCTGGCCTGAGCATTGTTGACGACGGCGTCGATGCGGCCGAACTCCTCAATGGCCTTGTCGATAACGTTCTGGACGACAGCCTCGTTGTCCTGACCAGCCGAAACATCGGCCTGAACAGGCAGAACCTTGACACCGTACTCGGCCTCGAGGGACTCCTTGGCGGCCTCGAGCTTGGCGACGTTGCGGCCGGTGATAACGAGGTTCGCGCCCTCCTTGGCAAAAGCGATATCGATGCCGTAACCGATGGAGCCAGCGGAGCCGTCCTTAAGCGTGGCCTTGCCGCCGCCGGTGACGATCACGGTCTTACCAGTGAAAAGTCCCATATAAAGTCCTTTCAAATCGCGACGGGCGCACCCGCCGACTGCGCGCATCCAAATAAACGCGCCAAAAGCTGAAATGCAACTTTAACGGGTTCAAGTGAAAAATAAAGCCCATGGCAGGCGAACGGCGCAACGTCTTTCGGCGAAGGGAATGTCAAGTAAAAATTGGATAGAGTGGCCGAGTTTTTGCTATCGTCGCGAGCCATCGAACACGTTTTGAAACTTTGCTGCGGCGCGCGGGATGTCGGCGCGAGACCTTATCATAGGGTGACAAACAACGATGAGGAGCACATGCCTATGACAGACGAGCTGGACCCCCAGACTCAAGAGCATATTGATCATTCCGCAGACGCCGTCGACGACTGCGATACTCCTACCTGCGTCGACGCCTCCACCGATGCGCCCGCCACCGCAGATGCGCCCGCTGCCGCAGATGTGCACGCTGCCGCAGATGTGCACGCCGATGCGGATAAAGCAACAGACACAGACGATACTGTCGAGCATGACGAAAGCGAGCAGCCGGAGCCGAGCGATGCCGAACCCGACACAGACCCCGCGCCACAGGCGGCAGGCCCCATCGAGGTGTCTTCGGAAGAAGAGCTCGATGCCGTCATGGACTCCATGATGGATGCCGTCAAAGCGATGAAAGACGCCGTCGCCGATGCCGATATTGATGCCGAGGAAGAGGAGGCCGCCGAGGCGGCCTCGACCTTTGTGCCCGGCGAGACTCCGGTTGCCGACCAGGGCAGTACCATGCCCTCGTTTCTCCAGCTCGAGCACCCCACGATTGGCGCCGATGCGGTCGATCCGCACGCAGCAGGCTTTTCTGTGGTCGAGGGCGGTACCGGCAATATCGCCGCGCCGCAGACTGCCGATGCGGACGCTGCCGACACCACTCGCCCGACCGCCCCGCACTCCCCCGCCGCGAGCCGCGATCTGGGGACCGCTGTCTCGAACACCGCGAACGCCGTGGGCACCTTTATCGCCCAGGGCGCCTCGGCCATGCGCGAGATGAACGCCGCGAAAAAGGCACTTGCCGATGCCCGCGCCCACCTGACCGAACTTGAGCAGCGCATTGCCGATCAGGCCGAGGAACTCGAGACGCGCCAGGATATCGCAGGCCGCTACGACCAGATCGTCGCCGACCAGCGCCAAGCGATTGCTACAGCGCAAAAGGCCGCCGCGGCAGCCGAGATTGACCGTGATGCCCACGCCGCCAAAGCGACAGAGCTCAAGGGTCAGTTCGAACAAATGAAGACAGAGGATGACGCGACTGAGCTCCGCCTGAAGGCCGCGCTCGACGCCGTGGAGGCCCGCGAGGCAAGCTCTCGCGAGACCGGCAACCGCCTCGTTCGACGTCTTGAGGATTCCAAGCGCATCCGCGACAAGGTGAAGGCCGAGCGAGACGCCGGCATTGCGGCCGCACAACAAACCGTCGACGCCACGCGCGCCCAGCTCGAGACGCTGCGTCATGAGTATGCCGAGCTGCAACGCAATCCCTCGGCAAATCCCGCCAACTATACGGTGCGCACCAGCGAGCTCTCGATGCAGATCTCCGACACGGCAGATGCCCTGCGAAAAGCCGAAGAAGATGTCCCGCGCATCACCGCCGACCTTGAGCACTCGCTTGCCGCAGCCGAGCAGGCCGTCGAGCAGGCTCAAGCCCCCATTGCCGAAGCCAAACGCGCACACCAAGCCGTGACGACTGAGGCCGATGCCGCGCGCGACGAGCTGCAGACGGCGAAAACTGCCGCCACGACGCGCCAGCGCGAACTGCGCGAGAAGATAGCCGCCGAGGACAAGGCACGCCGCGACCAAGAGCAAAGCATCGCCAACGCCCAAGCAGATGCCGCACATGCACAGTCGATCATCGAGCAGGCGACCGAGGTGCATGACCATCCAGAGATCACTGAGTCGCTTGCAGGATCCTTGGCCCGAGACAAAGCCGAACACGCCGAGACCGAGCAAGAAGTCGCCCAGCTCGAGGCCACCGAGGACGCGGTGCGCGAGCGTACCCGCGACTCACGCATCAAATTCACTGGCGCCATCGTCTGCATCGTCGCCGTGATTCTGGTAATCATCCTGATCTGGCTGTTCGCGAGCAAGTAAACCAGCTGCCAAAAAACGCCTCAACTCAGTTGCGGTGAGAAAGTTTCTGTTTAGCCCCAAAAAGGCCAATTCAAGAACTATCTCACCGCAACTTATTTAGATCGACGCAAGGCAACCTATCCCTCTTGCACCGATCTCTTGACATAAGGACTGTCCCCAGGCGCCGGCACAAAAGGAACGTCCCCAAGTGCCAAGTGCCGTAAGAGTGTCCCCTTTGACTAGTCATTTAAGAACGTCCCCAATGACTACCCAATGACCACCCAATGACTACAGCGACAACCACGGCAACGCCGATGTTTTGGCAACGACAGCGAGCGGGCCGCATTTGAGACAAGGTGACGTGAAATCAGAACCACCCTTAAAAAGGGTGGTTTGCTCTTAGGGTATAACCCACGGGCCCCGGGCTCGCGTCTAAAGGCGCGGGCCCGGACTTCGTCCAGGC
>JAHAAK010000076.1 GCA_018376905.1 Collinsella sp.
CTGCCGGCAGAGACGATATGAGCAGGACATAAAAACATTGAGAGCCCCTGCTGCATGAAAGACCGCGGATTAGGCCGACAATGGTGAGTGTCTAATTCAGCCGCGGCGGCCACGCCGCATTCATGGAAGGGGCTCCCATGCTCGATACTACCACCTTCGTCGGCCTCGACGTCCACGCCCGCTCGATAAAGGCAGTCTCCCTCGACGTCATGACCGGGGAGGCGCGCTGCGCGACCTTCGGCTACGACGCCGGGGCAGTCGCGGAGTGGGTGCGGTCCGTGGACCCAAAGGCCAGGTGCGTGTACGAGTCCGGGGTCACGGGGTTCGACCTGCAGAAGAGGCTCTCCGGCCTCGGGGTCGACTGCGTGGTCGGCGCCGTCTCGAAGATGATCAAGCCCAGCGCGGACAGGCGCAGGAAGAACGACCGCAACGACGCCGAGTTCCTCGCCCGCATGCTGTCGGTCGGCAACGTGGTCGAGGTGTGGGTCCCCGACGACGAGTGCGAGGCCGCCCGCGACCTGACCAGGGCGCTCGAGGACGCGAGGGACGACCTCTCGCGCTCGAAGCAGCGGCTCTCCAAGTTCCTGCTCAGGCACGGGCTCGTCTTCGACGAGAGGACGCCCACCGGCCGCAGGAAGGGCAACTGGACCCGGGCGCACTGGTCCTGGATCGAGTCGATAAGGTTCGCGGAGGGGGCCGACAACGACGTGCTCGCCTACTACGTCGACGCGGTCAGGCGGGCGGCGGAGGAGAAGGCGAGGCTCGAGGGGCTCGTCGAGGCCGAGGCCCGCAAGCCCAGGTGGAGGAGGAGGGTCGACTCCCTGCGCTGCCTCAAGGGCGTCGACACCGCGACGGCCGCCGACCTCGTGTTCGAGGCCGGCGAGTTCTCGAGGTTCAGGAACGCCCGCTCGTTCGCCGCATGGGTCGGCCTGACGCCCTCCGAGCACTCCAGCGGGGAGAGCGACCGCAGGGGCGCGATCACCAAGGCCGGCAACAAGCACCTGAGGAAGGCGCTGGTCGAGGCCGCGTGGCACTACCTGACGTGCTCGGGGCGGCCGAAGGACCTCGCCAAGGGCCAGGCCCCGGACCGGGTCGCCCGCAGGCATGCCGCCAAGGGCGTGCGGAGGCTGGTCGAGAGGCGGGAGGCGCTGCTCGCGCGCGGGGTCCACAACAACAAGGCGAACGTGGCCACGGCGCGCGAGCTCGCCTGCTGGGTGTGGGCGGTCGGCCTCATGGCCGAGGAGGCGTAGGGGGCCGGTCCCCCGCACATAAGCCGATCACCCCGGAAGCGGTTCGATCCGAAGCCGTTGAGGCGAACCTCAGGTCCCTTTTCTGCGAGCGCCCAGGGCGCCACACGCGTGCACAGACTGTCGGTTCGACGAAGAAGCCTCAGCCGTAGCAACGGATTGCCCAGCGAGAGATCGCCACGGGCGGATATTAAACTGCAAAGACGAGCGTCGGGAAGACACGCCGAGGTCGCCGCGGACGGGTTGATATAGGGAGAGGGCCTGACCCCATATCGTTGGGGCCAGGCCCGATTTTGCCTCTTGACAATGTCCTGCTCATATTAAAAGGAACGTCCC
>JAHAAK010000002.1 GCA_018376905.1 Collinsella sp.
CTCGTCGCCGGGACGGTGCAGGCAGACCTTCCTGAGCTTGCCGATCTCGGAAGGCACGTGCAGACCTTTCGTCATGGCCTCCTACCTTTCTTTCGGGCCTTTCGGCCGAATCTCTCAGCGCCCTTCCATAGCGGACGCTGCTTGCTGACAGCTCTAGTTATATCCAAATTCCACCCGCAATTCCACCTCGCCCCCGAACGGTCAACAAAGTGCGATGAACGGTATATCGCATGAGATTCCCCCATAATGTACTTCGGTGTTCTAAAGTAACTTTTCTAAGGTAAACGCTCTTTTTTCCTAAAAACTATTTGCAATTGCATCTCTAAACTTTTGATTCAGAATTGCATAGCTAAATCGGTTTTATGTATATAAATGATGTTTGTTTACGTTTCCGCCTGCATTCAATGATATTCAGCTATCCATCATTCTTATTCACACTTACGTACCAGTTGAGTGAGGATATAGACCGCTTGCAGACGAGCAGGGCGTCAGTCCTATGACTTGTCAGCGTAAGAAGTAGGTAAAGATACCGTTCGCACAATACGTCCGTGCCACAAGTCGACTAAATTGAGACAATAGTGAATAGGGTTAGGCTACCGTCCCCTGCGGGGACTGAACGGACAGATGCATATGCCGAGCAAAATCGAAAAAAAGCAAGCCGCCGCAAAGCTGCGCAAACCGCCTCGCGACTTCTCGTACACGCAGAACCGAGAGCTCAGCTGGCTACGCTTTGACAACCGTGTGCTTGACGAAGCCTTCGATGAGACCGTTCCGCTGTTCGAGCGTCTAAAGTTCGTGTCGATTTTCGAGTCTAACCTCGACGAGTTTCTCATGGTGCGCGTGGGCGGCCTGTCCGATCTGGCAGAGCTCAAAAAGCAACCTGTCGACAACAAGAGCAATATGACCGCCTCCGAACAGGTCGATGCTGTCATGGCCGAAATGCCCGGGCTCCTTACCCGTTGGGAGTCCATCTTTAAGAGCATCGAGGGCAAGCTCGACACCTTGGGCGTTCACCGCGCCCGCATCGATTCGCTTACGCCCGAGGAGCGCACCTTTGTAACCCGCTACTTCCAGGCCTACGTGTCGCCGGTCATCTCGCCGCTGGTCATCGATCCTCGCCACCCCTTCCCCAACCTACGCAATGGCGCGCTCTATCTGGCCTGTGGTCTGGACGGCGCCACCGACGAGGAGAGCCTGCTGGGCCTTATCGAGATCCCCGCCTCGATGAACCGCGTGGTCGAGATCCCCTCGCCCACCGGCACCTACTCCTACATTCTGCTCGAGGACGTCATCCTCGCCTGTCTGGACAGCTGCTTTGGCTCCTATAAGCCACTCGACCGCGCGCTCATCCGCGTCACCCGCAACGCCGACATCGATCCGGACGGCGAGGGCGTCGAGGAGGAAGAGGACTACCGCCAGCACATGAAGCGCATCCTCAAGAAGCGCCTGCGTCTGCAGCCGGTAGTGCTCGCGGTCTCGGGGTCGCTCGAGAAGGCGACGCTCAAGACCATCCGCAAGGCGCTCGAGCTTTCTCGCCGCTCGGTCTTTACCTGCGATATCCCGCTCGACCTGGGCTACGTCTTCGGCATTGAGGGCAAGATTCCCGAGCATCTACGCAACGAGCTGCTCTTTACGCCGTTTAAGCCGCAGCCCAACCCCACCATCGATATGACCCGCTCCATCCGCGAGCAGGTGCTGCAGCACGACAAGCTGCTCTTTTACCCTTACGAGGCCATGAATCCGTTCCTGGACCTGGTGCACGAGGCCGCCTATGACCCCGAGTGCATCTCGCTGCGCATCACGCTCTACCGCGTGGCCAAGCAGAGCCGCCTGTGCGAGTCACTGATCGATGCCGCCGAGAACGGCAAAGAGGTCACGGTGCTCATGGAGCTCCGCGCGCGCTTTGACGAGCAGAACAACATCGAGTGGGCCGAGCGCCTGGAAGAGGCCGGCTGCACCGTCATCTACGGCTCCGAGGGCTTTAAGTGCCACTCCAAGATCTGCCAGCTCACCTATCGCGAAGGCATGGCGCTAACGCGTCTGACGCTGCTGGGCACCGGCAACTTTAACGAGAAGACGGCCAAACTCTACAGCGACTTTATGCTCATGACCGCCCACCCCGGCATCGGCGAGGACGCCAACCTGTTCTTCCGCAACCTGTCGCTGGGCAATCTGCGCGGCGATTACCGCTTCCTGGGTGTGGCGCCCGTCGGCCTTAAGCCGCTCATCATGCGCGGCTTGGACCGCGAGATTCAGCGCGCCCTTGCCGGCGAGCCCGCCCGTGTGTTCTTTAAGCTCAACTCGCTCACCGACCGCGAGGTCATCGACAAGATCGCCGAGGCATCGTGCGCTGGAGTCCGCGTGGACATGATCATCCGCGGCATCTCGTGCCTGAAACCCGGCGTTCCGGGCAAGACCGAGAACGTGCATGTCCGCTCTATCGTCGGGCGCTTTTTGGAGCATGCCCGCGTTTACGCCTTTGGCGTGGACTCGGACATGATCTACCTGAGCTCTGCCGACATGATGACGCGCAACACCGAGCACCGCGTGGAGATCGCCTTCCCCGTGCTCGACCCCACCTGCCGCGCTCTGGTGCACGAGTACATGGGCATGCAGCTGCGAGACAACGTGAAGGCCCGCAGCCTGACGAGCGACGGCACCTGGGTTCCCGTGGAGTGCAAGGAGGGCGAGAAGCCCTTCAACTCGCAGGAGGCCCTGTTGGAGCGTGCCTATCGCAACGCCGAGGCAGCCGCGCAGCAGCGTGCGCAGGAGAAGGAACGTGTGACCGAGGAGGCTATTCACAGCGAGCTTGAGCACGAAGCAGCAGTCGAGCCTGCTACCGAGCCGGAAGCTGCCGTCGCTCCCCCGGTGGCAGAACCCGAGCCTGCCGAGGAGCCAGAGGCCGCGCCCGAGCCCGTCATTGAGGCGAAACCCGCCCCCGAGCCCGAGCCGCAGCCGGTAGCACCCAAGGTCCAAAAGGTCCAGGCGACCGTCATTGAGCCCGAGCCCGCACCTGCACCTCAGACCGAGCCGCAGGTCACCAAGCCCGCGCCCGAGACGAGCGCCCGTCGCGATAAGCCCGCCGGCAAGACCAAGGCCATCGAGCGCCATCGCCCCGGTCGTGTGCGCATGGGCCTGGGCCTGATCGGCCTGGGTCTTAAGACGCTCATTACCGGCAAGACGAAATAGTCGTTTGTAGAAGCAGTTTGTAGAAGCGCCCCGCATTTGAGGAAAGCCTCGGATGCGGGGCGCTTTTCCCTGCTACCATGGTGCGAACAACAACACGAATGACAGGCAGGAATATGAAGCTCACTATAAAATCGATGACCTACGGCGCAGACGGGCTGGCGCACGCCGACAACGGCAAGGCCGTCTTTGTGCAGGGCGCCGTGGCAGGCGACACCGTCGAGGCCGAGGTCGTACAGGACGGCAAGTCGTTCATGCGCGCCCGCACGACCGAGATTCTGGAGCCGAGCCACGATCGTATTCAGTCCCCCTGCCCCTTCGTTGGCATCTGCGGCGGCTGCTCGTGGGGCAACCTCTCACGCACGGCACAGCTCGCCGCCAAGGAGCAAAACCTGCGCTCCACGCTCGAGCGCATCGGCAAGTTCGCTCCTGAGCAGGTCGATAAGTTGGTACAGCCCATCTGCCACACCAAGGACGACTGGGGCTACCGCAATAAAATCGAGCTCGAACCGACCGTCGTCAACGGTCGCGTGCGCCTTGGCATGCACGGTGTCGACCCCAGCAAAATCGTGACCGTCGATGCGTGCCCGCTGTTCGATAAGCGCTTCCCGAAGGCGCTCAAATCGGTCGTCGGCGCACTCAACTATCTAAGCGGCAGCCATGACTTGGGGCTCGAACGCGTGGGCATTCGCGCATCGCGCCGCACCAAGGCGCTCGAGGTCGCGCTCTGGACGCCCACGGGTTCCTTCCCGCGCTCGCAGATCTCGCGCGTGCTGGCAGACGCCGCGCACCCCACGAGCGTAGTGCGCGTCATGAGCAAGGGCGAGAAGAAGGCCCGCCGCGTCTCCAAAGTCGAGATGCTCGCCGGCGAGGGCTCGTGGACCGAGAACATCGCCGAGGGCCAGATGCGCTTGTCTGCCCCGTCGTTTTTCCAGATCAACACCAAGGGCGCCGAGATTTTGATCGAGCTTGTCATGGAAGCGCTCGACCCGCAGGAAGACGAGCTGGCCGTGGACCTGTACTGCGGCGCCGGCACCTTTACCCTGCCGCTCGCCCGCCGCTGCGATTTTGTCGCCGCCGTCGAAGCCTATGGCCCGGCCGTGCGCGATCTACGCCGTAACCTGGAGATCAACAAGCTCGATAACGTCGACGTCATCGGCGGCGACGCGGTGCGCGAGTTCCCCGACCAGGATGCCGACATCTTGGTGGTCGACCCGCCGCGCGCAGGCCTCGCCCCCGAGGCGATCGACCTTATCGCCAGCACGAGTGCTCGCGATGTCGCCTACGTGAGCTGCGACCCGGCCACCCTGGCGCGCGATCTCAAACGCTTTGTCGAAGAAGGCACCTTCTCCCCCGTAAAGATCACGCCAGTCGACCTGTTCCCGCAAACCTTCCACTGCGAGACCGTCGTCCACCTTAGGCGCAACTAGCCACTTAATCATTGCTCAGAAAAATCATTGGGAAATCGAGCGTGGCAAGCGGAGGTCTTCGGGGTATAAGACGGCTAATTGTATGCCGCCTATGAAAGGAACCCTCATGCCCAGCGTTGCCGTTCTCGCCGCCGATGGCTTTGAAACTATTGAATGCTTGACCATGGTCGATGTCATGCGTCGCGGCGGCGTGCGTGCCACGCTCGTCTCGATCATGCCCACGCGTGAGGTCGTAAGCTCGCTGCAGATCCCCGTGACCTGCGATGCGCTCTTTGACGAGATCAACTTTGACGAGTACGACTGCGTCGTGCTGCCCGGCGGCCTGCCCGGTGCCACCAACCTGCGCGCCGATCAGCGCGTCTGCGACGTGGTCTGCGAGTTCGCCGCGACCAAGCACGTTGCCGCCATCTGCGCCGCCCCGTTTATCCTGGGCGAGCTCGACCTACTCGAGGGGCGCCACGCCACGTGCTTCCCTGGTTTTGAGAAAAGCTTCCCCGAAGGCGCCTATACCGGCGAGAAGGTTACGCAAGACGGTAACGTCATCACCGCCAGCGGCATGGCCCAGTCGCTCCCCTTTGCGCTTGAGCTGCTGCGCACGCTCGCCGGCGACAAGGCCGTCGAGAAGGTCGCCGAGGGCATCCAGCTATGATTTTGGCTTCGCAATCACCGCGCCGCATCGAGTTGATGCGCGAGGCGGGTTATGACATCCGCATCATCCCTGCCGATATCGATGAAACGCCGTTTGATGACGAAGCCCCGCTTACGCTTGTCGAGCGTCTGGCACGAGCCAAGGCAGCCGCCGTTGCCGCCGAGCAAGCCGAGCCCAACGAGCTGACCGTCGCAGCCGATACGATCGTCACCTTCGATGGCAAGATTCTGGGCAAGCCGGCAACCGAGGACGAGGCGCGCACCATGCTCCGTGAGCTTTCGGGCCGCACACACCAGGTCGCAACCGGCGTCTGCATCGTTAAGGCAGGCGATACGGCCGCCCCGCATGCCGCCGAGAGCCTGTCCTTTGTCGATGTGACCGACGTGACGTTCTACGAACTCACCGACGAGCAGATCGAGCACTACGTCGCCTCGGGTGAGCCCATGGATAAGGCCGGCGCCTACGGTATTCAGGGTGTCGGCGGACGCATGCTCGTGCACGATATTTCGGGCGACTTCTACAACGTGGTGGGCCTGCCCATCGCACGCGTCGCACGCGCGATTCAAAAACTCTCGTAATTGCATCTGGCGCTGGGTATCCCCCAGCGCCTACAATTTTGCCGTACCGTACGGATCCCGACCGGGCATAAGGCCCGGCGGAAAACCGATAGGAGAAAACATGGACACACTGCTTGAAGCCATTGACGTTTGCGATGTCGATGGCTTTTGCTATGGCAACTATACGGACGAGGAGGCCGGCACCGGTTGTACCGTAATCGTGGCACCCGAGGGCGCCACCGGCGGCGTTGACGTTCGCGGCGGTGCTCCAGCATCGCGCGAAACCGACCTGCTGCGACCTGAGAACACCGTCGACAAGGTCCACGCCGTCTGCCTTTCGGGCGGATCGGCCTTTGGCCTCGAAGCTGCAAGCGGCGTCGCTCGCGAGCTTGAGAGCCGCGGCATCGGCCTTCCCGTCGGCCCCACGCAGGTGCCTATCGTGTGCTCCAGCTGTATCTTCGACCTTGCCTTTGGCGACCCCACCGTGCGCCCCGACATTGAGGCCGGCATCGCCGCCGTGCGCGAAGCACTCGACCACACCCCCACCAAGCTCGAACAGGGCAACGTAGGCGCCGGCACCGGTGCAACCGTGGGCAAGCTCATGGGGCCCGCCACCTGCATGAAGGCCGGCCTTGGAGCTGCCGCCGTGGCACTCGGCCCCATCAAGGTGGGCGCCGTGGTCTCGGTCAACGCCTGCGGCAACGTTGTCGACCCCTTCACCGGCGAGTGGGTCGCCGGCATGCGCGCCGCAGCCGATAGCGACCAGATCGTCGACATGGAACTCGCAGCCTTTGCCGCCGCCGGCTCCATGCAAATGCCGCTTGACCGCACCAACACCACCATCAGCTGCATCGTCACCAACGTGGAGCTCACCAAGGCCCAGGCCACCAAGGTCTCCCAAATGGCCGCAGACGCCTACGCGCACGCCATCCGCCCCACGCACACCACCAACGACGGCGACACCATCTACACCCTCGCCAGCGGCAAACTGGGAACCCAGGCAAGCGCCGCCATACCCCTAGACCTGCTGGGCATGCTTGCCGTAAGGGCCCTACAGACCGCCATCGTAAACGGAGCCAAAACCGCCAAAACCTCCCACGGCATCCCCGGCGCCGCAAAGTAACCTCACTCGACCGTCGGTCGGAGGCGGGCGGGCATTACGTTTGCTGCTCTACAGTCCTATGCAAGACGAAGGCCACATTAAGTGGCCTTCTTTGCATGCGGAACTCGCGACAAACGTAACGCCCGCCCGCCTCCGACCGACTACCAACCAGCTTCTTTTTTTGCCCAGGCCCCTGTGTACCGCGCGTCGAAGATCTTCAAATTCAAACTGTCTGACAATCGATTCTTATAGCAGAGGCCCCTTGGCCTTTAGTTTGATACAAGTTCCGCACGAGCCGGAAAGCACTTAATGTGCTTTCCGTGCGAGCAGGACTGTTCGCAGTAGCAAACTAAAGGCCAAGGGGCCCAGTCAACCTATCAGCAGCGATTACTCGGCAGCTAGTTGAATTTGAAGATCTTTGAGGCAAGACGGTATAGGCCGAGTGTGGTTTTGTCTCCCGCCCGTCCGCGCAGATTGGTGAAGAACCCGACCACGCCGTAGCGGGCACGACGATACATGCGCTCGTCGTAGGCCTTCAAATCATTCCACAGCGTCTTTAGGCGCTCGTCGGCGCAATCTTCCTCGGAAAGCTTGGTCAGCACCGAGCAGATCGCCATCATCATGGTGAAGTAGCCCATCATGTACGAACGCAGACGCGACGACTCGACATCGCTGTACAGGTGGTACGACTCCATCATGATACGCGTAACACGGAACTGCTGGTCCAGACGCTTGACCATCGTGGCCTCGTTGACACTCTGGCCCTCGCGACCGATAAAGTAGCGATAGAGGTCGATGTCGGCGTAGTACATGGTCTTGCAACGCGGCAGCGGCACGTAGGCGTAGATGTTGTCCACATAGAACGTGTGCGGCGGCATGGGCAGGTTGGACTCGCGCAGCACATCCGTGCGATAGCACAGGCTGTGCATGAGCAGATTCTGGTCCAAACGGAAATGGCCGATCTGGTCCCAGGTAAAGATCTTTTTGCGCGGCAGGGCAAATTTGTAGCCAATAGCGGTATGCGTGCCCTCGTAAACCTTCTCGTACACGTAGTTCGAGATAAACAGGTCAACGCGCTGGTCACGCTCTTCAAAGCCACGCAGAATCGACAGCATGGTCGAAAGAGCCGCAGCGTCGAGCCAGTCATCCGAGTCGACGACCTTGTAGTATGTGCCCTGCGCCTCGCGCAGACCCGAAAGGACGGCAATACCGTGGCCGCCGTTCTCCTGGTGTACCGCGCGAATGATACCGGGATAACGTGCCTCCCACTCATCGGCCTTATCGGCCGTCTCGTCCTTGGAGCCGTCGTCCACTACGATAATCTCGATATCGGTGGCGTAATTGCTCCCCTCCAAGATGGAGGTGATGCAATGGTCCATGTCCTTGGCGGCGTTATACGAGGGAATACCGAATGTTATGACTTTATGCATGGCAGGCGATAATCTCATCCGAAAGATCGAGGGCGGAATTGGTCACGGCGTCCATATCGTAGTAACGATACTCGGCCAGACGACCCACCGGGTGGAAGTTCGTCAGGTTCTGGACGCGCTCAAGATAGCGCTCATAGAGCTCACGGTTCTCGGGCTCAAGAATGGCGTAGTACGGCGTCTCGCCCGAGCCGGGCGTATAGGCCTTGGAGTACTCCTTCATGATGGTGGTCTTGCCGGGCAGGACCTGACCGGTCATGTTCTTGAACTCGGTGATGCGCGTGTAGTCCTCGCTCGTGGTGTAGTTGACAGTGCCCACGGGCTGGAACTGGTCCATATCGAGCGTCTCGAACTTCATATCGAGCGTGCGGTACGGCAACGCACCCAAGTCGAGGTTGAACAGCTCGTCGAGTGGACCGGTGTAGACGATCTCGCCACCATAGACCTTGCCGTCGATCTTGACGGTAGTCTCGTCGATTTCAAAGAGGTCACGGGCGTCCACGTCGCAGAACACGTCGATCAGGTCGTGGTCGAGCATGTGCTCAAAGAGCGCCGTGTAGCCCTCCTGCGGCATGCCCTGGAAGGGAGCTTGCGGGAAGTAGCGGTCATCATCGCCCACAAAGACGGGAACGCGGCCGGTGATCGAGGGGTCGATCTGATCGGGCGTCTGGCCCCACTGCTTCATGGTGTAATGCAAAAAGACGTTTTCGTAGACGTAATCGGCGACCTCGGCAAGATCCGGGTCGTTCTTCTTACGCAGCTCCATAATGGGCACCTTGACATCCTTGCCAAAGGTCTCCACGAGCTTCTGATACAGCTCCTCGCCGCGCTCGTCACCAAAGGCGAGCTTGAGACTCGCATGGTTGAAGGGCACGGGCATAAGGGTACCGTTGATGTTGGCGAGCACCTTGTGCTGATAATCCGTCCACTTGGTAAAGCGCGACAGGAAATTGTGCACGCGCTCGTTAAAGGTGTGATAGATATGCGGACCGTACTCGTGAATCAGGATTCCGGCCTCGTCAGTGCAGTCATAGGCATTGCCCGCAATGTGGCTACGGCGCTCCAAAACGGCAACACGATAGCCGATGGTCTCGGCAAGACGGCGGGCGCAAACGGCACCGGCATATCCAGCACCGACGACAATCATGTCGTACGCGCCGGCGTTAAAGCCTTCAGGCAGGCCTGAGGTAATCTGCATCGATACTCCTTGTCAAAAGCCACGGGCTCGTTAGCTGGGCTTTTCTCGAACATTCTTCGAGACATATTTATCAGAGCGATTATAGCGCTAATGCGTCCTATAATGAGCTTGCCACACAAGGAAAGCTCAAGCACCGCGGCGTACATAATTGAAAGGTAAACCCGCTAGCAGCGGGTTTATTCGTGAACAGCCGGGTGCCTGGAGCTTAGCGAAACGCTTGTAAGGAGTAACATGAGCGATTTCCTAAACCGTATGAAGTCTGCCGCCAAGGCCGACCTTAAGACGATCGTCCTGCCCGAGGGCGAGGATCCGCGCACTATCGTCGCGGCCACCAAAATCATCGAGGAGGGCCTGGCAAAGATCGTCATCCTGGGCAACCCCGACGAGATCAACGTTCCCGGCGCTACCGTCATCGACCCGCGCAATGCCGAGAAGCACGAGGAGTATGCGCAGAAGTTTGCTGAGCTCCGCGCCAAGAAGGGCGTTACCATCGAGCAGGCTCGCGCCCAGGTGATGGACGCCACCTACTTTGGCACCATGATGGTCAAGATGGGCGACGCCGACGGCCTGGTCTCCGGCGCCTGCCACTCCACCGCCGACACCCTGCGCCCTGCACTTCAGATCCTCAAGACCGCCCCGGGCACCAAGCTGGTCTCGGCCTTCTTCGTGATGTGCACCGACACCCCGCAGTTCGGCACCGACGGCACGCTGATCTTCGCCGACTGCGGCCTCAACATCAACCCGTCCTCCGACGAGCTCTCCGAGATCGCCATCGCCTCTGCTCACTCCTGGTCCACCTTCATGGGCAACGTTGAGCCGCACGTGGCCATGCTCTCCTACTCCACCATGGGCTCCGCCGGCGGCGAGGTCGCCAAGAAGGTCCAAGAGGCCGTGAAGTTCTGCAAGGAGAAGGCTCCCGAGCTCGCCATCGACGGCGACCTGCAGCTCGACGCCGCTATCGTCCCCACCGTCGCCCAGCTCAAGGCTCCCGGCTCCTCCGTCGCCGGTAAGGCCAACGTGCTCGTGTTCCCCGACCTCGAGGCAGGCAACATCGGCTACAAGCTGGTCCAGCGCTTCGCCGGCGCCGACGCTTACGGCCCCATCCTGCAGGGCATCGCCAAGCCGGTCAACGACCTGTCGCGCGGCTGCTCTGCCGACGACATCGTGGGTGTCGTAGCCATCACCGCCGTCCAGGCTCAGATGGCTGAGTAGCGCACGCACTCGCCCGAAGGCCGTACGGGCTAACCCCTGAAAACGTCCTCGACCAATGAAACGCCCCCGTTCTGCTCCTCCGGAGCTACGAACGGGGGCGTTTCTGGTCTGCGGATTGTTTTCAGGGGTTAGCCCGTACGGCCTTCTACCGCCACGTAGCAATCAGGGTATCTGGGGTGGACGGCGGCTTGGCTACGAGCTGGAGCTGAAGATCTGAATGATCGGGTGCCGTTGCTGGGAGCACAGGCATTGCTGATGATGATCACTTTGGGACTGGAATTTCCGCCTGCTAGTAAAAAGGCCTCCGGAGCTGTTGCTCTGAAGGCCTTTCTCTCAGTTGCAGATGAATGCGTTAGTTGTTCCCGGTTAGACGCTCGACGTCGTGGGCGATCATGTATTCCTCGTCGGTGGGGATGACCATGACCGTGACGGAAGAGCCGGCGGCGCTGATGACCTGCGGGCCGTTGCCCACGGCCTCGCGGTTCTTGTTGTTATCGATGCGCACGCCCAGCCACTCAAAGCAGTCGCAGAAGGCCTTGCGGATTGACCAGTCGTTCTCGCCGATGCCAGCGGTAAAGGTGATGGTATCCACGCCCGCCATGGAGGCGATCATGGAACCGGCCTGCTGCATGGCCTTGTAGGCGAACATATCGAAGGCGAGCAGGCAACGCTCGTCGCCCTCGGAGGCGCGCGTGCGAATGTCGCGGGCGTCGTTGGAGATGCCCGAGATGGCAAGCAGGCCGGACTGCTTGTTCATCATGTCGTCGACTTCCTGGTAGCTGTAGCCGCCCTCGCGCTGCAGGTAGCACACGGTGGCCGGGTCGATGGAACCGCAACGGGTGCCCATCATCAGACCGTCGAGCGGCGTGAGGCCCATCGTGGTATCGCGGCACACGCCGTCCTCGATGGCGGCGAGCGAAGCGCCGTTGCCCAGGTGGCACGAAAGCAGACGGTGGCAGCGAGTACCCAGGATCTCCTTGGCCATCATCCACTCGTAACGATGGCTCGTACCATGGGCGCCGTACTTGCGCACGTGATACTTGTCGCACACGTCCTTGGGCAGGGCGTAGGTGTAGGCGACCTCGGGCATGGTCATGTGGAACGAGGTATCGAAGACGGCAACGTTGGGCAGCTCCGGATACTTCTCGCGGCAATACTCAATCGCTGCGGCCTCGCCGTAGTTGTGCAGCGGGGCGAGCGGCGCCACCTCGAGAATCTTAGCCATGACCTCATCGTCGACGACCGCGGAATCATCGAAGTACCAGCCGCCCTGAACGATGCGGTGGCCGATGCCATCGATCGCAAAGTCGGTCTTCTCGAGCTCCTCGAGCACGCGTGCGATAGCCGAGCGATGGTCGGGGAAAGGAATCTCCTCGGTCTGCTTGGCGCCACCGTTCTCGGAATGGCCAAAGATGCCCATCTCCGAGCCGATGCGCTCGCAGTTACCCTTGGCGAAAACCTCGCGGGTATCGGTGTCCAAAAGCTGATATTTAAGGCTCGAGCTGCCGGCGTTGACAACAAGTACGTTCATGAGACTCCTTCGTGATTACAATACGGTCGGCAAACCAATAAAGCGGCCGTATCCTTAATAAGAAGTTATCAGAGTTCAATAATTCTCTATTAAACTCTTCGCCCAAAGCGCATAAAAGGGGGCCGAACGGCACCAGGCCATCCAGTCCCCTCCCCTTGCATCAATTACTTGCCGTTGACGATGCGCTCGACGTCGGAAGCGATCATGAACTCCTCGTCCGTGGGGATGACGAAGATCTTGACCTTGGAATCCTTAGCGGACAGGCACCAGGCGCCATCGCCACGCAGAGCATTGCGAGCGTGATCCATCTTGACGCCCATAAAGGCCAGACGGTCGGCCACACCGGCGCGGACAGCCGGAGCGTGCTCGCCGATGCCGGCGGTAAAGACGAGCGTATCCATGCCGCACATGGAGGTTGCCATCTCGGCGGCCTTGGCGGCAATCTTGTAGACGAACATGTCGAAGGCGAGCTGGGCCTCGGGGTCGCCGGCAGCGGCGAGCTCCTCGACGTTACGGCAGTCGTTGGTCTTGCCGCCGGTCACAGCCATAAGGCCAGACTTCTTGTTCATCATCTCGTCAACCTCGTCGAAGGTGTAACCACCCTCGCGCTGCAGATAGCACACGGTAGCCGGGTCGATGGAACCGCAACGGGTGCCCATCATGACGCCGTCGAGCGGGGTAAGGCCCATGGTGGTGTCCATGCACTTGCCGTCCTCGATGGCGCACAGGGAGGCGCCGGAGCCGATGTGGCACACGACGACCTTGCGGGCCTCGCCGTTGGTCATCTCGGCAACCTTCTTGGAGATGTAGCGATAGCTGGTGCCGTGAGCGCCGTACTTACGAATGTGCAGCTTGTCGCAAACGTCCTTGGGCAGGGCGTAAGTCTTGGCGACCTCGGGCATGTTGAAGTGGAAAGCGGTGTCGTAGACCGTGACGTTGGGCAGGTCGGGATACTGTTCGAGGCAGAACTCGATAACGTTAGCCTCGGGGTTGTTGTGCAGCGGGGCGAGCGGAGCGACCTCGCGGATCTTGGCGAGAACGTCCTCGTCGACGAGGGAGGAATCGCCAAAGTACCAACCGCCCTGAACGATGCGGTGGCCGATGCCCTCGATCTTGACGCCGTTGGCCTCGAGGTCCTTCAGGACGACCTCGATGGCGACCTTGTGGTCGGGGAACTCGATGTTCTCGGTCACCTTCTTGGAGCCGTTGGCAGCATGGGTGAAGGTACCGCCGGTAAAGCAGACGCGCTCGCAGGAGCCCTTTGCGGACACCTTGTGGGACTTGGTATCGATGACCTGATACTTAAGGGTCGAAGATCCTGCGTTGACGACCAGAACGTTCATGTGTCTCCCTACTAACAGGCGGTGTGGCGCCGCCAGGTTACATACGCTTCAATAATAAACCCAAACGCCCTCGCGCTCGGGTTTATTGCGTTGATATATAAGTTATCGATGCCTGGATGCTCATGGCCTTTGACTTGTAAGACGAAACAGCGCGGGAATATACGCCAACGAAGAAATCCCAAGCGCAGCAAGCAACACAACCCGAATACCCACAACGCTACTCAACACAGCATTGAGCAGATAGAAAAGAACGGCGCCCACCGCCACCATCTGGCTTTGAACCGAAATCAGCGAACAGCGCATCGATGAATCGGCAGCATTTTGAAAAACTGAGTATTTAATCGGAGCAAACAACGCGTAAGCGACCGTCTGCAGCACATAGAACACAGGCAATAAATAGGCTGGAGTTAAGGGGTTCAAAAACAAAGCAGCCAAGAAAAGACGAACGATGCCGCAAATACGCGCAAAACGGCCCTTGTCGACATGAGCAACCACACTGGGCACAAAAAACCCTATGGAGGCGGAGACAAGGAGCTGGACCGCAATGGTCACGCCAGAAGCGACGGCATTCATTCCGCGACCTGCAAGCAGCAGTGAGAAAAAGTCTTCCAGAGCGACGAAAGCAAATGCTTGGGAACAATCCATGATGAACGCCGAGCAAAGAATGCTATTGCCCGCAATAGCGGCCTTGATCATCTTCGGGCTAATTCTACGCACGGGTATTGCAGCAGTGCCTCCGCTTCGCCCCTCAGGAATACAGACAACGACAACCAATGTCAGCACCATTGCGATGATATCGACCGAAAGCCCAATGAGATACGCGCCGGCGGACGAAATGAAACCGCCCACACAAGCGGAGAGGGCATAAGAGGCATAGAAAACAAATCGCTCAACGACATTAAGTCTTACGAGCTGGTCCTGAGAGACGCTGTCAATGTAAATCGCTTCTATGGATCCGCTCAGACATGCAACGGCAAAACCTTTGAGAGCGAACGCACCGATTAAAAGCAGAGGGAAACGGACGAGAAGCAGGGCAGCGTAGTATCCAAGCATCCCCACGACGCCAACGAGACCGCTTGTCTTTCGTCCAAACCTATCAGCAATATAGCCAGTGGGAACTTCGAGGATGAACTTGCTCACTTGATATGCAATCATCATGCTAGAAATCGCCACTATCGAGAATCCGACGAATTCAAGGTAAACCGTCAGAAAATACAAAATGGTGCTGAAGTTCGACAGAAAAACGAACGTCATATAAAGCAAAACCGTACGGTTTTTCATGCTCCGCCCTCCAAGAGTCAACAATCTGAATCGGAATCTTGGAAAAGCATGAGGGCAAAGCCGTCAGTCATGTGTTACAAGGCGTCAACATTCACTTGACAACACGAGGCCAAATGGCCTCACGAAGCAAGATGACGCAATAGGTGAAGAAATACCGTCTGGTGTCGATCGGTCCAGGCATTTTGTCGATAGCAAAAGTAGATGGGCAAGGCTACGTCATGCGAGCCTTCAATAGAGCACTCGCTCACTTCCAATCCATCTGATGCGAGAGAAGAGCCAGAAAAACTCAATATCAATCCCCCGGCTTGAAGAAACTCAGCCTGCGCCCTGCTTCCGTATTCGACATCGCGAAAGCGGAAATTAACCAGCTGAGCTTCGGGGCATTGATTGATTGCATTGAGACAGGGTGACAAATTAATGGGAACAGCGAGCCTGCCGCCCAGTAACTCACGAATGGTCATAGCGTCAACAGATTGATGACCAGCTGGGCATGAAAGAACCCTGAGCTCCTTTTCACCCATATATTTTGAAGAAAGGACGCTGTCCCGTGGTTCCTCAAACGAGATAGCCGCGTCCGAAATTCCAAGTATAAGTGATTCAAAGCATGTTGCCGTTGGCTGATGCCACACATCAAGATGAATCTGAGGGTGCGAGCTTTCAAACGAGTCGTACCAGTTTTCGGAAAAAAGGAGCCCCCGCCCGTGAAGACAGGGGGCGTAAAGACGGAAATGGCCGTCGGGCGAAACGCCGCCGTTCCCCGATTGAGCGTACTTTTTGAGATCGTCGACTTGCGCCAGGATCACGCGTGCACGACGCGCAAATTCTCTGCCCGCCGGAGACAAAACAGCCTCCCCCGCCGATCGGTCGAGCAAAACAATCTGATACTCAGATTCCAACTTTTTTATTGCCGACGAAACGGCCTGCGGACTCACGTGAACGGCGCGAGCTGCTTTGCGCACGCCGCCATAGTTCGCTACAGCTTGAAGGTATTCGAGTTGAGAAAGCTGCATAGATTACTCCAAAGGCAGCCAAGTCGACGGCCTACGCGCCCTCAGATGAGGTTCTCGCCCAGGTTCTTGCCACCGAGAACGTGCATGTGGAAGTGCATGACGGTCTGACCGGCGTTAACGCCCTTGTTGGAGATGACGCGGAAACCGTCCTCCAAGCCCTTGGCCTTAGCGACCTCCTGGATGGCGTGAGCCATGGCGCCCATGGTCTCGGCAGGTACGTTGTCGGCGATGTCACTGTAATGCTTCTTGGGGATCACGAGCGTATGGACCGGCGCCTGGGGATTGAGGTCGTCGAAGGCGATGACCTGGTCATCCTCATAGACAACGGTCGAGGGGATCTCGTGGTTGGCAATTTTGCAGAAGATGCAATCGCACATAGTTGGTTCCTTTCTCACAGACCAAGGTAATTATATTTGGTCGGGATGGCTAGAACGAGAGGTTGTCGTCGGTGTTGGCGGCTTCGCCGTCGGCGAGCACGTCGTTGCCGTCGACGTCCTTAAGAAGCACCGAGACCTTCTGCTCGGCATCGGACAGGCGGGTGCGCAGGCTCTTGAGGAGCTCGACGCCGCGGGTATAGCTCTCGAGCGATTCCTCGAGCTCCATATCGCCCGACTCCAAGCTGCGAATGATGAGCTCCAACTCCTGCGAGGCCTGCTTGTACGTAAGCTGCTCGACCGGGGTTTTCTCTGCCATATCTGTTTCCTTTCCTAAAGGTTTATCGCTATGAAACGCGGTCTACTCGACCGTATCGACCGTTGCCGCAACGTTACCGTCTGCCATGCGCACGCGGATGACGTCGCCGGGCTTAAAGGTCTTGGCGCTCGTGGCCACCCCATCATCGCTGTACGCGATGGAATAGCCGCGGGCAAGCACCTTGAGCGGCGACAGGGCATCAAGCGACGCGGCAGCTCGGCCCAGGTCGGACGCGGGCTTGCTGAGCATCGAACGTCCCTGATGCTCCAGACGGGAACTCGCAAGCGTGAGCGCATGGCGCTTGCCATCGAGCCCCGAGGTGCTTGTAACCAGACGCTCGGGCAAGCGCTCAAAGTTGGAGCGGAATGTCCCGACCGAGCGTACTATGGCGCCCGACAGGCGATCAGCAGTCAGCGCAAGCTCCGATTCGCGACGCTCAACCATAAATGTGGGGTCGTTGAGGCACGGGCGGCACGCAGCCGCATCGAGTGCATCGCCCAAGCGAGCCGAATAGGTATCCCAGGCACGGCGACCACGCTGATCGAGCATCTCCAGGTCGACCTGGGCCGACCCAATCATCGATGCCATCGCGGCACCCAGGCGCTGATGGCGCGCCTCGAGTACATCGGCCAACTCCGTCATAGCCGGCGCCACCGATTCTGCCGCCGCCGTGGGCGTGGAGGCGCGGCGGTCGCTCACCATGTCGCAAATCGAGGTATCGGGCTCATGGCCAATGCCGGTCACCACGGGCACAGGACAAGCCGCCACCGCACGGGCAAGCTCCTCGTCGTTGAAGGTCATGAGGTCCTCGAAGGAGCCGCCGCCGCGCACCAGCAAGATGCAGTCGGGCGCTGGCGTGATGGCGGCGGCACGACGCAGGCCCTCAATAAGCTCGGCCGGCGCACCCTCGCCTTGAACCTTAGCGCCCACGCAGACGAGCTCGACGAGCGGGTTGCGACGACGCAATGTGCGCTTGACGTCGTCGATTACGGCACCCGAAAGCGAGGTAACGACCGCCACGCGGGAGCAAAACACCGGGATGCGGCGCTTACGCGCTTCGTCCATCAGGCCCTCGCGGCGTAGCTTTTCGGCCAGTTGCGCCACTTGTTGACGCAGCAGACCCTCCCCCGCCAGCGAAAACGAGCGAGCGACAAAGCTCATACGACCCGTGGGCTTATAGAGGTTGAAGCTGCCCTTAAAGCTCACCTGCATGCCGTCGCGCAGATCGAACGTGCGCTTAAGATAGGCACCCTTCCAAATGATGCAGTCAACGGCGGCCGAGTCGTCTTTAATCTGGAAGTAGCAGTGGCCGCTTCGGGCGTTGGGACCACGGAAACCCGTGACCTCGCCCAGGACACTCAGCTGCGGAATGGCATCGAGCGCACCGGCAGCGATTTCTACCGCCTGGCTCACGCTGAGCTCCTTGCGCTCCTGATCGTCCGAACCGTCGAACTCGGCGGAAACGGCATTACCGGTTAGATTCCAGCCCGCCACGCAGCCTCCTTTCGTCATCGTGCACATGGGCTCCGGCCCTGCGCAAATTTAAGTCCAACACATAGTACAGCGCCGCGGGGACACGAATCCCCGCGGCGCCCAACGACCCAATTTGTTATCGGTTGGAGTTTCTGTTGTAGCGAGCCATAAGATAGAGCAGCTGAATAATCGAGGTGAGCGCTGCGGCAACATAGGTAAGCGCGGCTGCCGTCAGGACCTTCTTGGCACCGTTGACCTGCTTGGAACTCATACCCGACTGCTCGATGTACGCCACGGCGCGTCGGCTGGCGTCAATCTCGACAGGCAGCGTAACGAGTTGGAACAGTACACTAAACGAGAAGAAGACCAACGCGAGGGATGTGAGTCCCGCGATGTTCATAAACAGGCCCAAGAGCAACACGATGGTCCAGGTGTTCTGGGTAAAGTTGACGACCGGCACGAGGGCGGTACGTACTTTCATCATGGCATAGCCGCTTTGACGCTGGGCGGCATGGCCCGCCTCGTGGCAGGCGACGGCAACGCTTGCGACCGAACCGCCCGAACGGTTGGCATCCGACAGATACAGGTTATTGTCCTGCGGGTTGTAATGGTCGGTGAGCTCGCCAGCGACACCCTTGATACCCACGGCGCTACAACCGTTGGCATCGAGCATGCGGCGAGCGACCGTGGCACCCGTGTCGCCGTCCGAGCGAACCTTGGACCAGGTTTTGTACGTCGAGTTGATATAGTTCTGTGCGGCAAGGCCAAGCACCGTGCAGACAAGAACAACCAGCAGGTACAGAGGGTCGATACCAAAGCCGTATCCATAGTAATAAGGCATGCGAATTCCTCCGAATCGAGTTACACGTTGGAGGCATTCTACCCACTCAGCCGGCTAGGCTTCCCTATAACAGTTCAATCTTTCCGTCCTTCACGGTGAGTCCCATGTTGCCCGAGAGCAAATCGTCCAGGCGCGAGCCCACAAGCTCAAAGCGCCAGCCTTCGCGCAAGGGGCTCTGCTCGGGATGCTCAATATAGTCGGCCAGGTCATCGCGCGAGGCAATGACCGAAGTCGCCACGCCCGAGCGCTCGGCAACCAGGCGGATGAGCGCGTACATCAGGTCCGTCACGCTCTCCAACTCCGGCGAAATCTGACGGTGCCCGCGCACCATGAGCGGCAGGCGATCGTGCGGGCAGCTCGCGCCGCGCTTGATGGCCATGAGCGCACCGTCCACGTCGCGCTCCCCCAACTGATCGGTACCGCGAATGCTACGGAACTCCTCAACGCGCACGGGATTGCGCTTAACGAGCGCAAGCAGCGTGTCGTCGGACATGACCCACTTGCGCGGGATGTTACGGCGCTCGGCGCGGTCCTCACGCCAGGCGGCGAGCTCGCGCGCGATGCCCAACTGGTGACGGCTGCACGAATTGATGCGTTTGACCTTGCGGAACGCCTCGTGTCGATCGGCGCGATAGTGCGACTCGTCAGCCAGCGGGCGCAGCTCGTCGAGCACCCAGTCCACACGGCCCAGCTCGCGCAGGCGGCTCATCATCTCGGTATAGGCGACGATCAGGTACTTGACGTCATCGATCGCATACTCAATCTGCTTATCGGTCAGCGGGCGGCGCGACCAGTCGGTCAGCGACTCGGTCTTGGGCAGCGAGACGCCGCAAAACGTCTGAACAAGCGCGCCATACGAAATCTGCTGGCGCTCGCCCAAAAAGGCAGCGGCGACCTGCGTATCGAAAATCGGTCGTGGCAGCACGCCCACGGTATGGAGCATAACCTCCATATCCTGCGAGCAGGCGTGGAAGACCTTAGTCACGCTCTCGTCTGCCATAAGCTCGGCCAGCGGCGATAGGTCGTCGATTACCAGGGGATCGACCGCGACGCTCTCGGCAGGGGTGGCAATCTGAACCAAGCACAGACGCGGATGGAATGTGCGCTCGCGCAAAAACTCGGTATCGACGGCAATCGCGTCGAACTCACGGGCGCGCTGGCAAAAGTCGAGTAGAGCCTGATGTGTGGAAATGTACATATCAACCCATCGAATAAGGTTAGGCCCGAAAAACACGGGTAGGATATCGTCATTGCCTTACAACTATACTCGGTTAGTCACAGAACGGGAACGTAAGTATGCGCTGCCTTATCATCCACAACCCGGCATCGGGCCCCAGCTCAGATGAAATCTACGCATTCACGCACGCCCTCGCGCAGGGCGGCGACGAGGTCGTGATGCGTTTTATCGGCGATGGCATGGAGCCCGAGGACGCCGTGGCAGACGTGCGCGAGTTTGATCGCGTGGTCGTTTCGGGCGGCGACGGCACCGTCTCCAACGTGCTCGACCAGATGCGCGGATGCGGTGTCCCCACGCTCGTCTTCCCCTCCGGTACAGCCTGCCTGTTCTTCAACAACATCGGCAATGCCCCCGAGGCAGCGGCGCTTGCCAAGGCTTGCCGCGCCGGTCGCACGGTCAAAGTCGACATGGGCGAGCTCTTTTGGCTCGACGAGAACGGCAACGAGAAGCGCCACGGCTTCATCATCATCGCCGGCTCGGGCTTCGACGCCGAGATCATGATGAAGGCCGCCCCCACCAAAAACGACATCGGCGAGATCGCCTACTTCCTCTCTGCACTCGCCACGCCCAACCCTACGGTAGCGCACTTTACCATTGAGCATGACGGCATTGTCGAGGAGCTCGACGGCATCTGCTGCATGGCCGGCAATACCTCGGTCATCCAAAACGACATCAACCTGTTCCCCGACTGCCGCATGAACGATGGCATGGTCGACATTGCAGTCATCGAACCCGTGCGCACCGTGCAGCTGCTGCCTACCGTGATCACCGCTGCGCTTGACCCCGCCGGCAAGGTACTCGGGCGCCCGCAGTTCAAGATCATCCAGACCAAGGAAGCCAAAATCACCTGCACCCCGTCGCTGGGCATGCAGTTCGATGGCGAGATTATCTCCAGCAATTCGGGCGTCTTTGGAGCCCGCGCGCTTCCGCAATGCCTCGACCTCATCGTCGACGAATTCTCCCCGCTCGGAAAATAGGAGGACCCCATGAACGACAATCCCCTGATCGGCTTTATTGTCATCGTCTTGGCCATGCTCGTCGGTTACGCCATCAACGTGATTCACCGCCGGAAGAAGTAAATCCACATTGGTATGATATTCATCCAGTTATCGACTCTCCCGCTGTTTATGCAAATCCTAAACAGCGGGAGAGTTTTCTTTTTGAGCGCCGTCTAATGCTTTATTCAGCTACAGTAAATGCAGGGTGCCTTTATTTAACTAAAGCCATAAAATGAGTATTATTATCCGTTCATCGTATATTTCCACACGCTCATCGAGTAAAAGCTGTTGTCGAGTGAATACTCTTTACACTTCCTTTAGGCTAGTAGATGTATTTATTAGCTGAAACTCCGTACGGTTTCGCGGGGTTTCAACAGTTGGGAGGGATTATGAGGTTTACTCATCCTGTCAACACGCTCAAGAAGCTCGGCTGCGGCCTTGCGTTTGGAGCAGCGGCCATCATGGCCATGCCGACTTCGGCACTCGCCTGCACCCAGATCTACATGGGCAGCAAGCTCACGGCAGACGGCAACACGTACTACGGCCGTTCCGAGGACTTCGGTCCGCGCTATGTCAAGCACTTTGGCATTGAGCCCGCACACAAGGACGGCAACGAGTACACCTCGGTCGAGTCCGGTTTTGAGTACAAGTCCAAGGGCGCAACCTACCGCTACACCTTCGTTCGCGACAACCCCTCGCAGTGGGAAGATCGCTACGACGCATATTCCGAGGCAGGCATCAACGAGAAGGGCGTCTCCTGCTCTGCCACGCTGAGCACCTCCTATAACGAGAAGGCCGAAGAGGCCGACCCCATCACCGAGGAGACTGGCATTGGCGAATACAGCTATGCCAGCGTCATCCTGGGCGAGAGCGCCACGGCCCGCGAGGGCGTCGAGCTCATCGGCAGCCTGATCGACGAGCAGGGCGTCTGCTCCAACGACCAGATCATCATCGCCGACAGCACCGAGACCTGGTTGTTCGCCGCGCTTTCCGGCCATCAGTGGATTGCTATGAAGCTCGCCGATGACATCGCCTCGCTCAACCCCAACATCGGCAACCTCACCTATAACGTCGACCTCGATGACACCGAGAACTGTCTCCATTCCGAAGGCATCGAGTCCATGCCTAAGGAGAAGGGCTTTGCCGAGTACACCGACGGCAAGTTCGACGTCGCCAAGACCTACGGCGAGGAGATTAGCGAGGCCGGTATGCACCAGTGGTCGCGCTATATCCAGGGTCGTGATTACTTCATGGCTCCGCTTGCCGAGGGCACCGACTACGAGATCGTCAAGGACGAGCGCGAAGAGGCTCGCGCCACGACCGGCGCCCTGGTCCACGAGATGCAGCCGCTGTTCTTCCAGCCCGGCAAGTCCGACTGGAACACCTTTGAGATGATTCGTTCCTTCGCCGCTCGCGGCGAGAATGTCGTCGGCCTCAACGCCAATACCGACGGCGCCTATGCCATCGGCTCCAACCGCAACACCGAGATCCACACCTTCCAGATCCGTCAGGGCATGGACCCCGAGATCGCGGCCATTCAGTGGGAGATGCTCTCCAACGCCGAATTCTCTGTCGCCATCCCCTTCTACTCCGCACTGCTCACCGAGGTCAGCCCCTACTTCAGCGATCAGGATGTCTCCTTCGATCACTGCGAAGAGGAAGACGTCGTGAACAACGAGGAGCCCAAGAACTCCATCAACTACGTCCTCATGGACATCAACACGCTCGCCTATGAGAACCGCGACCACTGCGCCACCGGCGTCCGTGCCTATCTCGACGCCCTGCAGAAGGAACTCATCGAGCAGAACCTGACCGTCGACGAGGCCATGCAGGCCGAAGAAGGCACCGAGGCCCGTACCGCCCTGGCCAACAAGGCCGGCAAGGCTGCAACCAAGAACACCTATGTTAAGTGCAAGGCCATGCTCGAGGAGATGCGCGACTACCTCAAGGAGGGCGATTTCTCCGAGGAGTTCGTCCCGAGCGACTACGATGCCGACAACGACTGCCTGGTCGAATCCATCACCTACGCCGACGAGGCCCTTTCCGATGAGGACGTGACCGAGCCAGAGGCCGAAGAGGAAGAGGTCACCGAGGAGAAGTCCGAGGGCAACAACATGGCCGCCATGGCCGTTGGCGCCGTCGTCATCATCGGTGTCTGCGTCTACGTGATCTATCGTCGCAAGAAGGCCTAAGACCCTCATGTCCTAGCTGAGCGGGCGGGGCACATGAGTCACCTCGCCCGCTTAACCCGCCTTTTGACCGGCGGGAAACCCGCTTGAAATCTTTTCAAAAAAGATTTCCCCGCACACACTTCGCTGTGCTATAGTGCAGCGCAACAGCAACTTGGTGCGACCGCGCCACGGCATCACGAAAGGAGCCACCAACATGAAGAACACGATGAAGTCTCTCAACAACTGGTGGTGGCGTGATGCGAATACGATCGGTCGACAGTGAGTCCCTCACGCCTGTTTTTGCGCTCTAGGTGATTGAAAGGCCTCCGGTTTCGACCGGGGGCCTTTTTCTATCTCGAGCCCGATCGCATTCGCATCACGCGCCTCCGCTTTTCTCTTGCACTCCCCTTCCGAAAGGATTTTCACCATGTCTCAGAACACCACCGCCGCCCAGCCCCGCACCGTCCAGACCGCCGACCGCGGCAAACTCGACGTCCGTGCCCTCGTCCTGCTCGCCATCCTGCTCGCTGCCGGCTTCATCCTCAACTTCACCGTCGGCAAGGCCATCTCGGGCATCTCGGGTGGCATGATCAGCCCCGAGTTCATCATCTCGGCCTTCTGCCTCACCATCCTGGTCGTTCGCCCCAACATCGGCCAGGCGCTCGTCATTGGCCTTATCTCGGCTGCCGTGATCCAGATCACCACTACTTCGCCGTTCGTTGATTTTGCCGCCGAGGGCATCGCCGCCATGCTCATGGCCGGCATCGTCAACGCCGCCGGCAAGAACGGTCAGGTCAAGCCCGCCATCGCCATTGTCGCAACCTTCCTGACCACCTTTGTCTCCGGCGCCATCTTCATGGTCATCAAGATGGCCATGCTCGGCGTGGTAGGCGAGCTCGCCGCCGCCATGCTGCCCGTCGTCGCCATGACCGCCGTCTTTAACGCCATTCTGGTCGGCGCCCTCTACTTGCCCATCCAGAAGGCCCTGAAGCTCAACTAGCCCGTTCGACTTTACGAGCCACCCCATCTTGGCGTTCATTCGTCGCTCGCGTACCCAAGTACGCTTCGCTCCTCTTTCTCGCGCCAACCTGGGGCCCCTCGTAAAGCCGTCTCCGTGCTTCACCACCAAAGACTGTCCCAAACGACTAGCTTTTGGGGACGTTCTTAAACGACTAGTCATTAAAGAACGTCCCCAATGACTATGAAAGGTATCCATGGAAACGATCATCAACGTCGACGATGTCTCGTTCTCCTATGGCACGCAGACCGAGCAGGCGCTCAGCCACATCTCGCTCAGCGTGAACAAGGGAGATTTCATCGGCATCATCGGACCCTCGGGCGCCGGCAAGTCCACGCTTGCCGCCTGTCTGTCGGGCGCCGTGCCCCACCACTACACCGGCACGTTCTTTGGGTCCGTCATGGTCGACGGCCACGACACCTGCGAAGTCTCGCTAACCGACGTGTCACAAATCGTCGGCAGTGTGCTGCAGGATATCGACACGCAGATGGTCGCTTCGGTCGTCGAGGACGAGATGCTCTTTGGCCTCGAGAACTTTGGCGTTCCCCACGACCAGATCGAGCAGCGCGTGAGCGAAACTCTCGAGACCGTCGGCATCAGCGACCTGCGCGACCGCGAGATCGCCACCCTCTCGGGCGGACAGAAGCAAAAGGTAGCCATCGCCGCCATCCTCGCCATGCGTCCGCGCGTCTTGGTTCTCGACGAGCCCACCGCGGCACTCGACCCCGCCAGCTCCACGTTGGTCTTCGAGACGTTGCGTGAGGCAAACCGCGCACTTGGAATCACCATCGTCGTCGTCGAGCAAAAGGTCGCCCTGCTCTCGGAGTACTGCAACCGCGTGCTCGTGCTCAATCGTGGCGAAATTGCGCTGCAGGGCGAGCCCCACGAGGTCTTCGCGCATACCGACGAGCTCCGTGCCATCGGCGTCGACTGCCCTCGCGTCACGCGTATCTTCAATAGCCTCGAGGCCGATGGCCTGGTAAGCGGTACCCCCTGCTTGGATGTCGATGAGGCCGAGCGCATGATTTCGGGCATCGTCGACCCCGCACGCGCGGCTATCGAAGCCCAGGCACCCGCCGGTTCCCCGCATGCACCGTCGTTGCGCCCTCATGCCAAGGACGCCGAACCCGTACTCACCTTCGACCATGTTGAGTTTGCCTATCCCAATGGCGGCGCCGCCGTACACGACCTTAGCCTGACGCTCTATCCTGGCGAGCTCGTGGGCATCGTCGGCCAGAACGGTGCCGGCAAGACCACGCTCACCAAGCTGCTCACGGGCCTGCTCAAGCCCGCCTCGGGCAGCGTGCGCGTCACGGGACTGGATACTGCAACCGTCCCCACGAGCCGCATTGCCCGCGAGGTCGCGACCCTCTTCCAAAACCCCGACCGCCAGATCTGCAAGGATACCGTACTCGACGAGGTCGCCTTTGGCCTGGAGCTTGCCGGAATCGACCGTGCCGAGGCACTGCGTCGCGCCCAGCTCGTCATCGACCGCTTTGGCCTGCCTGCCGATGAGGCGCCTTTCTCGCTTTCGCGCGGCCAGCGACAAATGGTGGCGCTTGCCTCCGTCGTAGTGGTTGAGCCCAAGATCGTCGTGCTCGACGAGCCCACGAGCGGCCTTGATTACCGCGAGTGCATGACCGTCATGGAAACAGTGCGCACCATGGCCGAGCGCGGTTGCGCCGTTATCATGGTCTGCCACGATATGGAAGTCGTCTCGGATTTTGCCGAGCGCATTGTGGTAATGGCCGACGGTCGCATCCTCGACCGCGGCCGCACGCACGAGCTATTCTCGAACATCGATCTCATGCGGCGTGCCTACGTGGAGCCTCCCCAGGTTATTGAACTCTCGCGCCGTCTGGCATCTTCCGTCTCGCCCGCTTTTGCGCAGGTGAGCGAGGTCACCGATGTCGTTCGAATTACCAAGGAGATGGTCCACCGTGGTTAACGTCATCGACTACATGCCGGGCGATACGCTGCTGCATCGCCTGAACCCCGTCGTCAAACTGGGCCTCGCCGCCGCCATCATCGTCGGCATCTTTTTGTCCGACACCTACGTGGCACTGCTGGGCTTTTTGGCACTCACCCTTGCACTGGGTGCCTATGCCGGCGTCGTCGACCGTCTGTTCTCGCTGCTCAAGTTGCTGATTCCGCTCGCGCTTATCATGCTGGTGCTCCAGCTGGCCTTTATGCGCGATGGCAACGTGGTGTGGAGCTTTATCACCGACACGGGCCTCATCACGGGATCGAAGGCCTGTCTGCGCCTGCTGGGTGTGGCGTTACCACTCATCCTCATGCTCATGGTGACCAAGCTCAACGACCTTGCCAACGCCTGCGTCGAGGTGCTGCACGTACCGTATCGCTATGCCTTCACCTTTACCACGGCGCTGCGCTTTGTGCCGGTGTTTGGTCAGGAGATGAACGCCATCATGGAGGCGCAGACCGCACGCGGCGTCGAGTACGACACCAAGAACCCCATCAAGAAGCTTAAGCTCATGCTGCCACTGTGCGTGCCGCTGCTCATCTCGAGCGTGGGCAAGACCGATGCCACAGCCTTGGCGGCAGAACAGCGCGGCTTCTATCTGCGCACACGCGCCAGCTCGTACAAGCGCTATCCCATCAAGGGTCTGGACATCGCCGTGCTCATCGTCAGCATCGCCCTCATCGCCATCGGCTTCCTGTTCTAGTTCACCACCGACAGCAACCGCCCCAACGCAAAAGGCTTCGGCTCGCACCAAACGAGCCGAGGCCTTTACTGTTTCACCAGATAAAACCTACCAAAATAAACCTGTCCCTTTTTGGCAGGTCGGAAGCTAGAGGCGGTAGGGGGCGCCGCTGCGGATGATGGATTCGCGCACCAGGACATCCATGGCGTCGAGGGTGATCTCGGGCATCTCTCGGTACTTCTGCAGCACCGAGAGCTCGGTGCAGGCCAGAATGACGCGGTCGCAGCCGCTACGGGCGAACTCCCACATCACGCGGTCGAACTTATCCATATCGGGCTCACGTCCGGCCTTCACATCATCGTAGATAAGCGACATCACATCGTTCTGACGTTTCTCGCTGGGATAGACAACCTCGACACCCGCGGCCTCGCATTCGCGGCCGTAGACGCCCGCGCCCACGGTGCCATCGGTTCCCATGATGCCGATCTTATGCACCGGCTCGGCCGGCATACTCAGGTTGGGGTCGAACTCGCACTCCCCCATCACCGCACCGGCCAGAGCATAGCGCACCGACTCACGCGGCATGTGGATAATCGGCACCTTCGTAAACGACTGGATCTGGTCATAGAAGTAGTGTGACGTGTTGCAGGGAATGGCAATGTGTGCACAGCCCAGCGACTCGAGTGCCTGGGCGCACTCTTTCATGGTCGCCAGCAGTTTGGCATGCTCGCCGGTCTTAATGGCCAGCGTGCGGTCGGGCATGGTCGACTTGGAGAGTACCACCATGTCGATATGTTCCTGATCGCAGGCAGCAGCCGTATGACGCACCGCCTGGTCGTAGTAATACGACGTGGCCTCGGCGCCCATGCCGCCGATAACTCCCAGCTTTTCCATCGCCGCCTCCTTGGTGACGCTTGCGCAATTGCGCGTATCATACCCGCGCCCGCCCGATGCAAACCGGACGGGCGCCGCGCTCATCTACTTGTAATACGTCTTGAACAGCTTAAAGTGGCGCAGCTTGGTGTGCCACATGCGCAGCCAGCGGTTAAAGACAAAGTCGCCCTTCATAAACGAAGGGTCGGCGCCCTTGCCCTCCTTGTCCAGGCGATGCACCTTAGCGCGCAGCTCGGGATCCTTGACGTACTTGTCGACGACGCCCATGGGGACGACCATCCACAGGGCCTCGTCCTGCGCCGTCACAAACTCCGGCTCAAACGGGCGGTTGAGCACATACTCGTCCACCACATACTTGGCAACGTTAAAGCCGCTGTTGGTGACATAGTAGTTGCTGCGGCCCTGGCGGGTGTTGAAGTCGAAGAACTTAAACGAGTCATCGCGCTCGTCATACTTCACGTCAAAGTTGGAATAGCCCACAAAGTGAAGGTCCTCGAGCAGCTTGCGCACGCCACCCATAAGCTCGTCATTGGGCTCGGTGATGATACAGGCATGGTTGCCAACGCCATGGGGCTGATGCTCCTCGAGCAGCACGTGGCCCAGGCACATCATGCGCACCTTACCGTTGCGATCGGAATAGCTGGTGAGCACGCGCATGTACTCGTCGTTGCCGGGCACGCGGTCCTGCAAGATCAGGTCGTCGGTGTAGCCGCTGGCATAGGAGTCACGGATAACCTGCTCCAGCTCGGCGCGATCGGCAATCTCATAAGCCTTCTTCTGGCCCTCGAACTCATGCTGCCACCACATGATGCCGTCGGACGGCTTCAGGATCATCGGGAACGGGAAGTCGATCTGGTCGAGCACTTCGGCCGGCGCCTCGCCTTGCGCATTGAGCATCTGCGCAGTAAAGGTAAAGGTGTGCGGATACGGCACGCCGTGCTTCTCGCACAGCTCGTAGAAGATCTCCTTCTTCTGGCACTGCTCGAGCATGCTGTAGGGTGCATAGGGCGCAACGATGTTATCCGCCAGCTCATCGGCATCCTTTGCCTGGGCCACCAGGGCAACATAGTTATCGCCGCAGCCCATCAGGACGATCGTCTTATCGGCATGTGCCCGAGCGATATCGTTGACGGTCTTGAGCATCACGGGCATGGTATCGATGTCGACATTGGGCGTGTAGTCGATAATCTGGCTTCGATACGCAGGGCCCGTCTGATACTTGCCAAAGACCAGACTCTTGACCTGATACTCTTCGTAGAAGGCGCGCGCCACCGAATAGGCGTTGATGTCGCCACCGAGCAGCACGGGAATGAACTCGCGCTCTGTAAATTGCAATGCCATGGAAACTTCCTATCATGAACTGCCCGCACAACGGGCGGTCTTAGTGCAACCGATTCATTCTAGCGTGCCAAACCGCCAGCACCCAAAGTTCCACCGTATCTATGGCAATCGGAGGATCAAACTCGGCGCAAAGACAGCGCTCACCGCTGTACGACAACGGGCAATGAACCTACCGTTGTTGTAGGATTCAACATATTGTCAATCTTATAAGCGAAAGGCGCACGCGTGCCCCAAGAACATCTGACCGACAACCCCATCCTTGATGCTGCAAAACGCGAGCTAGCGGAACGTTCTCAGACGACCGCTCCCCTACGCACCACCAGCAACGCCTACGAAGGACCCGCCCGCATCGTCTCGATTAACACGTCGGCGCACAAAGGCACACGCAAGTCGCCCGTCGCCGATGGGCACGATACCGTCATTGAGCAGTTTGGCCTCGCTTCCGATGCACACGCCGGGCACTGGCACCGCCAAGTCTCGTTTTTGGCCGCAGAATCAATCCAGACGGCGCAACATCGCGGGCTCGATGTGCACGAAGGCGGCTTTGGGGAGAACTTCACCACACAAGGTATCAACCTGCTTTCGCTCCCCCTGGGCACACAGCTCAAGATCGGCAACGACGTTCTGGTCGAGATCAGCCAGATCGGCAAAGTCTGCCACACCCGCTGCGCTATCTACCATCTCGCCGGCGACTGCATCTTTCCCCACGAGGGCATTTTCGGCGTGGTGCTTCGAGGCGGAGAGGTGCATGTCGGAGACGATATCCAGACAGTCAAGCTCGGCAACGGCGCATGTTCTTTCACCCCAGCCGAGGCGCTCGAAGAAATTGAGCAGGCTCGCCGCGAGGGAACCCTATAGGTGCAAAACCCCATGTTGGAGTAGCCCTTAAGGCATGAATCTGCGATCAGACCGAGTTCCGTAACGTTAAAGTTGAACTCTATGGTTTCTCAACAATTCACTATAACTGCAGGTCAAAGCCAAAGCCTCAAGTTTAACTTGACCCTTTGGAACCTTTAAGGTTCAAGTTGAGGTCGAAAGCAGTAGTAGAATACCGTTCGAACCATAACCTACGATTGATTGCAGAGGGATTGGATGCAGCATTCGAATCATCGCGTCGCAGCGCTCATCGCGTCGAAGCCGGCTCGTATCATCACGAGCGCCGCACTCGCTGTCGCACTGACTGCCACGCCGATGCTCTCCCCCGTTGCGGCATATGCCGCCTCGCAGGCAACGCAGGATCAGCTTTCCGCCGCGCAGCAAAAAATCGAAGCCGCCACGAGCGCCTACAACGATGCCCGCACCAAACTCGACGACCTGCAAAAGCAGATCGACTCCAATGAGGCGAGCATCGAGGAAATCGAGGCCAAGCTTCCCGAGCAGCAGGCCAAGGCAAGCTCTGCCATGCGCGATCTGTACAAGTATCAGAAGGGCACCAATCCCATCGTGAGCTTCCTGGTCAACGCGCAGAGCCTGGGTGAGTTCATCACGACCTGCAAATACACCAACCAGATCACGAGCTCGAGCGTCGACGAGATCGAAGAGCTCAATAACATGCAAACCGAACTCGAGCAGAACAAGGCCGAGCTCCAGCAGGCCAAGTCTCAGCTTGAGGCAGAGCAGAAAAACGCCGAGGATGCACTGGCGCAGGCCCAGCAGCTCCGCAGCGAGGCACAGGCAAAAGCCGAGCAGGAAAATGCCGCCGAGCTTGCCAAGCTTGAGGCCGATAAGGCCGCTGCCGCCGAGAAGCTCTCGGGCGAGGGCGTAAGCGGCAGCAATTCCAGCAGCCAGGCCACCAACACCAACACCACCATCGACACCACGGTGAACAACGCCAATACCGGTAGCTCCGATTACGATTCGTTCATTAATGAGTGGACGAGCCGCATCGACAATTATCTCGCCGGCTCCCCCATGGCAGGCCAGGGCTATAACTTTGCCGTCGCCGCTTGGAATACCGGTGTCGACCCCCGTTGGTCCCCCGCCATCGCCTGCATCGAGAGCACCAAGGGTGCTTATTGCGCCAATTCTTACAACGCCTGGGGCTGGAGTGCACGTGGCGGCGGTTGGCGCAGCTTTGGCAGCTGGAGCGAGGGCATCTCTGCTCACGTTGCCTATCTGGGCGCCAACTACGGCTCCACCCTTACCCCGGCAGCGGCCAAAAAGTACTGCCCGCCCACGTGGCAGGACTGGTACAACAAAGTCGCCGCTCAGATGAACCGCATCTAAGTGCAACTGCAAAGGGCCCCAATGGGGCCCTTTTCTTTTAGGTAGCGGAGGTATCGACGACGCCGGTCGCATTGGCAACCGCGACTATGACGATCATGCATAGGAGCAGCACACCCAATGCCTTGAGCAAGAGCTTCGCGAGCTTCTTGCCGCGATAGCTGTCGAGCAATGCGAATCGCCGACGAAGACGGCGCTTATCGAGCAGCGCAAAATGCATAAGCACCATAAGGCCATCGACAAAGAAAAAATACTCGATTATGAGAAGCCACGTCGGGTAGCTTTGGTTTGCTCCCGTGGGGTGAAAGACGGCAAAGTGGCTACCGGCAAAGAACACAAGCAGCGAGAAGCAGACGAGCGTATTCCAAATGCGCCCCAGAGACTCCGGAACGCGAGAGAGCAGACCGCATGCAGCGGAGGCGGCAGGGCCAGGAAGCCCTGCGGGTTTCTGGAGCCCTTGGGACGCCAACACTGTCTCCGAGTCTGGAGTACGGACAGGCGCAGGCGCAGGAGGCCGCACGGGGCGACTCAGATCGTATGCCGCGCGCGTCGCCCGTCCCAATGCTTCCGCACTCGCAAAACGCTTGGCCGGATCGAGCGCCATCGACATGCAGACGGCATCGGAAAGTGGAGTGGGAATACCGCGCGCCTCGCATTGCTCGCGCATGTCGAGCCCTGGTTTAGGGTCGACTCCCGTCAAGCAGAAGAACAACAGGGCGCCCAGCGCGTACACGTCGCTGCGCACACTCGTCTGCCCAAACCCATACTGCTCGGGCGGCGCATAGGGTCGCGTGCCAAACTTGACGGTGTCGGCATCGGCGCCATCGCGCCATACGCGCGCGATTCCCAGGTCAATAATCACCAACGACGAGAAGGTCATGCCAGCATCGGCCGCATACCTCACGCCCGATACGATGATGTTCGAGGGTTTAAGGTCGCGATGGATTACCGGTACCCCTGGCTCCCCCGCAGCTGCAAAACCAGCATGCAGCTCGCCCACCGCTTCACACAGAACGGGATACAGCTCGCGGGCATAATCGGGCGTCGCGCCCAGGCGCCCCACGAGCGCCTCGAGCGTCTCGCCTTCGACATATTCCATCACCACATCGAGCTCCTCGCCCGCGCGGCGGCAATCGACAATCCGGGGTAAGTGTTCAAAACGGCGTCCGGCCCGCTGAGCCGCAAACAGGCGCTCGTAGGCCCCGCCAATCTGCGCCGAAGCATCGATGCGCTTGCGGACAAAGGGACCGAGAGACCCGCCGCCAGAGCCCTCAAAATAGACGAGTTCGGTCGTCTCGACATCCGAGCACTTGAGCACGCGCTCCACACGATAGCTGTCATCGCGGTCGAGCGACGCCAAATGCTCGGCAAGTGAAGCAGTCAGCTCGTCATCGGAATATGTTGGGCTCTGAGTATCCATGGCGTCCATCATAACGCAGGGTGCGGACACCCCATGGTGTCCGCACCCTGTTCGTTCGCATAGTTGTTTCGGCAACAGCCAGCTCAGCCATTGGCCACTAACTCACCGTTTCCTCGCCAAAGCGATACAGCTCTTCATTGACCTTTTGGAGGCTACAGCCACGGTCGATGCAAAAGATAATGATTGCATCGCGACGGTCCTTGCAGTTTAGGACGCTCACTCCGGCAGCCGTCAGGGCGCGGTTAGTCTCCTTCATCGACAGCGCCATTGCAAAGGCAATCTGCAGCACCTTATTGCGGCTCGGATTGCGCGAACCGGTAAAGATCTGATAGCCAAAGGTCTCGTTGAGGTCGGCCATACGCACCACGCGCGAACGCTCGAGCCCCTTCTCTTGCAGCAACTGCTTTAAGTAATCCGAAAGCGACGGGGCGGCAAAGTCGTGTTCCTTGATATAGCCATCGATGTTTGGCGCGTCGAGAAGCTCATTGAGCAACTCGTCAGTCAGCTTTTTATCGGACATACGACTTCACCTCCCCCAGTGCATGCAACATGCTAGAAACCGCTTACGTCCGAACGCTCCCAGCTAGCAACCTGGTCGGGAGACACCGTACCCAGCGCCTCGAACTTCCAGGAGCCGCCCGCCTTCAGATGATTGGTGTTTGCAAGAGCCGTTCCAACCTGGTTGCCATCGGCATCATACAGAACATATTCAATCTGAATGTAGCTCTTTTCCTTGTCCGTGTTATTGGTCAGGGTGCCCGTGATCTTATAGGTAAACTGATTGGAAGTGTCTTCAGCCTCGTCAGCAATGGTATACGGTTCTTGCGGTTCTTTTTGCTCCTCAGCCTGCCGTGTCGTCTCGGCAGGTTTTGCCGAATCGCTCGCAGACGAATCGGTTGAGTTGCCGCCCATAGAGCCCACGGCACCGACAATAACCAGCACCACGATGATGCCTAGGACAATCTTGCCGATTGGCTTCTTTCCCTCTTTTGCCATTATTCATCCTTCCTACGATCCGGCTACCGTGCCGGTACACAGCACATCGTAGGAAGGATTGAACTTGAATTCATTAGCTGAGAGCTAAGGCTGCGGTAAACGACCAATGCAGTTATCCAAACGCCGAGCAAACGCACTGCGCGCGACCGTCTGCTGGCAGTGCATCAACCCACCGTGACGGATTCCCCGGTAAAGGCACTGATCATCAACAGGACAAAGAAAACAAGGTAGCTGGCACTCAGCAGGTACGCAATGATCAGAAAGACGACCCAGCCGACATTGGTTTTACCGTCGGCACGGCGTTGCTCGCGATTGCGGCAGAGCCAAATCGTCACGCCGATGGCAGTGATAAACAGCACGAGCGCCGCCGCGGCAAGCCCGGCAAGCGCAAACATCACGCCAATGCTCACAGCAATAACCGGAAGCAGCAGCAAACCGCACCCGCATCCACCCGGACTATATACGGCAGACTGTCGGCGTCGCCTCATCGCCGCGCCACCCCCATCATCTTTGAGCACTACAGTGCGATAGCCTGCTGAACAGGAACGATCTTGTCGAGTTCCGGTTCGATCCGCCTTTTCTCGGCCTCAAGGTCAAACGCCACCTGAGCGCGCAGCCAATAACCATCCGTCAGGCCAAAATAACGGCAAAGACGGAGGTCGGTGTCGGCCGTCACGCGACGTTTTCCCAAGACAATCTGCCCGATACGCTGAGCCGGAATCCCAGTCTCTTTCGCAAGGCGATATTGAGAAATGCCCATGGGAACAAGAAACTCCTCTTTGAGAAGCTCACCAGGAGTCACCGGCGACAGCAAATCGGCCGAAGTCTCATCACTTGTGATAATCGACGATTTCGACATTCCAAGCCATCTCCTGTCTCCACTCAAAACAGACCCGATAGCGCTCGTTAACACGGATGCTATATTGACCGGCACGATCGCCCTTCAAAGCTTCCAGGCGGTTGCCCGGTGGAACGCGAAGATCATCAAGCGAAGCACAAACCTGCAGTTGGCGAATCTTCCTCAACGCAACACGCTCAAAGGGCACGAACCTCCTGACCCGCACACCCATGGCAAAGCGTTCGGTATCCTCATCTTTATACGATGCAATCATAGTATCGCCTTACGTTAGTAACGTCAAACGTTTCTATAGACTTACATCTCTATTATATCGTACGTTTGTTCGTGTTTTCTAGAACAAATAGTCCTTTGCGCCTTAGTCAAGCAAAAGCAATCGTTTGTAGACATCGAGGCCTTTGAGAAGAATCTCCTCGTCAAAGAGCATGGTATCGGTATGCAGAGCGCTCATCGCATAGGCTGGGCAGTCATCAGCGTCGATCGGGTTTTCTTGTCCTTCTGGCACGCCCGTGCCCAGCAAGAAGAACACGCCCGGCAGATGGCGCTGATAGAAAGCAAAGTCCTCGGCAATTAACAGCGGCTCGTCCACAAGTTGCAGCTCGGGCAAGGCAGGCGCAATGTGGGCAAACAACTCGGGGTCGTTATCGACTGGCGGATAGCCCTCGGCAAAGTCGAGATCGTACGTACAGCCCGTTGCGGTGCACGCCTCGTCGAGCGCACGGCGTACGCCCTCGCGCGCACGGTCGAACATGGCGTCCGTAAACACACGCAAGCTACCGGCAACATGGGCCTCCCCCGCCACCGCATTGCAGACGGTGCCGGCCTGCAGCAGGCCAAACTTACCGATGCAGGGCTCATCGGCACCCAGCTCGTCCATCAGCTCGCGCTCGGCAACCAGGAACTTTGCCGCCGCCAGCGCTGCGTCATGTGATTCCTCGACTGGAACGCCGTAGGTCTTGGCGATATGGATGCTCGTGCCATGGATATGAATGTGCGTCTCGCTCGAGCGCGCCAGCAGCGGACCGGGACAGCTCGCCAGCGTACCGGCAGGAAGATCGGGCCACACGTGAAAGCCAAAGATGCGGTCGACCCCGTAGCGCTCGAACACGCCGCTCTCGCATACCGTCTTAGCGCCACCGGTTGTTTCCTCGGCCGGCTGGAACACAAAAAGCACGTTGCGCTTAATGGCGCCCGACTGCTCGCGAATCGTACGGTCGACATACGTCGCGGCGGCAAGTGCCATGGCCATGTGTCCATCATGTCCGCAAGCGTGCATCTTGCCGGGATGGGTCGAGGCAAAGGCCGCTCCCGTCGCCTCCGCGATGGGCAGCGCATCCATATCGGCGCGAATCGCCGTGGCATGCGCGGCATCAACGCCGGCGTCGAAGAAAGCACAGACGCAGCTGGGGCACGGATGGGTCACTTCGCAGGTGAGCGGTGCCAGCACGCCCTCGATATAGGCGATAGTCTGCGGAAGATCGAAATCGAGCTCCGGAATGCGATGGAGATCGCGGCGATAGCGACGGAGTTCTTGGAGCTCGGTCATAGAGGATCCCTTCGTGAGGCACATCTGTTGCAATTTATTGTGATACAGGATTGTGGCGCACTTGTTTCCAGCATATCCCTGCATTTTTTAAACGTTATATACGAATACTCTTGTTTGGTAAAGTGCAACGTGGTAGGGTCGTTACCACTTGATAGAGGCGCGGGCACGAAGAACCGCGGGCGAGCCGGCAGGCTTTGACCCCGTGGGGAGGCGAAACCCGCCGAACTGGGCTTTTCGGGCACGAACAACCTGGTGGGCCTGTGGGAAACACCCACAGGACTGTCTGCAGCAATGCGGGAGCGCTATCCGGACATTGGGTCCACGCTATGCGGATTCGATGCGCAGATGGCGCCGTCTGGATAGCGAGGTTTACGGGACATGGCATTGACCCCCAACGAGGCATATGCGGCCAAGCAGCCGTTTGTGGACAAGGAGACACTCGAGCATATCGTCGAGCAGTTCCCCACGCCGTTTCATCTATACGACGAGGCAGGCATCCGCCGCAACATGCAAGAGGTGCGCGACGCCTTTGCATGGAACCCGGGCTTTAAGGAGTACTTTGCCGTCAAGGCCAATCCCAACCCGGCGCTCATCTCCATTCTCAACGAATACGGCTGCGGCTGCGATTGCTCGAGCTATACCGAGCTCATGATCGCCCGCTCGCTGGGCATCACGGGACACGACATCATGTTCTCTTCCAACGACACGCCGGCTGCCGACTTTGAGCTCGCCAACAAGCTGGGTGCCATCGTCAACTTTGACGACATCAGCCACATCGAGTTCTTTGAGCGTGTTGCGGGACCCATCCCCAAGACGGTCAGCTGCCGCTTTAATCCAGGCGGTCTGTTCCAGCTCTCCAACGGCATCATGGACAACCCGGGCGACTCCAAATATGGCATGACCACCGAGCAGCTCTTTGAGGCCTTCCGCATGCTCAAGGCCAAGGGCGCCGAGAATTTTGGCATCCATGCCTTCCTTGCCAGTAACACCGTCACTAACGACTACTATCCCAAGCTCGCACGCATCCTCTTTAAACTTGCCGTGCGCCTGGAGCGCGAGACCGGCGCACATGTCGCCTTTATCAATCTGTCCGGCGGCGTCGGTATCCCCTATCTGCCCGAGCAGCAGGCCAACGATATTCACGCCATCGGCGAGGGAGTGCACGCGGCATACGACGAGATTCTGGTTCCCGCTGGCATGGGCGATGTGGCGATCTGCACCGAGATGGGCCGCTTTATGATGGGTCCCTATGGGTGCCTGGTCACCAAGGCCATCCACGAGAAGCAGATCTACAAGGACTATATCGGCGTGGACGCCAGTGCCGTCGACCTCATTCGTCCCGCCATGTATGGCGCTTACCACCACATCACGGTGATGGGTCAGCCGGACGGTCCCGATAAAACCGCAGCCACCGTCACGAACACGTACGACATCACGGGCAATCTGTGCGAGAACAATGACAAGTTCGCCATCGACCGCGAGCTTCCGCATATCGACATGGGCGACCTGCTCGTGATTCACGACACCGGCGCGCATGGCCACTCTATGGGCTACAACTACAACGGCCGCCTGCGCTCCGCCGAGGTCCTGCTGCGCCCCGATGGCTCGGCAGACCTCATTCGCCGCGCCGAGCGCCCGGGCGATTACTTTGCCACGCTCGACGTGCTGCCGTGCGGCCGCGAGCTGCTGGCCAAATCGCGCGCCGAAAGCGCCCGCCGTCGCGCTCAGGACGAGCGCCTAGCAGTCGCCGCCCAATGGAACAAACGCGTCCAGATCGCGGAAGCGAAGGAGAAGAACATGGATATCCGCAACCTCGAGGGCTCGATCGTCGCCCTCGTCACGCCGTTTAAAAAGGACGGCAGCGTCGACTTTGACGCGCTCGAGCGCCTTATCGATTTCCACTTGCAAAATGGCACCGACGCCATCCTCACCCTGGGCACCACCGGTGAGAGTGCCACGATGACCGATGACGAGGACAACTCCGTCGTCGCCGCCGTGGTCAAGCATGTTGCAGGACGCGTCCCCGTCATCGCCGGCTCGGGCTCCAACTCCACGCAGACCATGCTCACCAAGTCGCTCACCTATCAGGGCCTGGGCGCCGACGGTCTGCTGCTCATCACCCCCTACTACAACAAGTCCAATGAAGAGGGTATCTATCAGCACTTTAAGACCGTCGCCGATGCCGTGGACATCCCCTGCATCCTGTACAACATCCCCGGCCGCTGTGGCTGCGGCATCAGCGAGCGCAACGTAGAACGCCTGGCCGCGCACCCCAACATCATGGGTATTAAGGAGGCCTCGGGCAACGTCGCCTACGCGGCCAAGATCGCCCACCTGCTGTCAGACGACTTCCGCATGTACTCGGGCGAGGACGCGCTTACCGTACCGCTCATGAGCCTGGGCGCCTCGGGCACCATCAGCGTGTGGGCCGACGTGCAGCCGCAGCTCGTGCATGACATGTGCCGCGCCTATCTGGACGGTGACGTGGCGCGTGCCCGCGATATCCAAATTGCCGGCCAGCCGCTCATCAATGCCCTCTTTAGCGAGGTCAACCCCATCCCCGTCAAGGAAGCGCTCGCCCAGATGGGCATGATCGAGGCAAACTACCGTATGCCGCTGTGCCCCATGGCAGACGACACGCGAGCCGCACTTACCGATGCTCTGAAGGGAGCTGGTCTGCTTGATTAAGACCGTCATTATGGGAACGGGCCGCATGGGCTCGCTCATCCGCACTACCGCCGAAGGCATTGTCGACGCCGGCGGGCAGCCCGTTTTTGATATCGTCGCCCAGATCGGATTTGATCTGTCCGAGCTCGAGAGCGCCCCGGCGGCCGACGTTATCATCGACTTCTCGAACGTCGTGACCTTCGATGCCGTCGTCGCCTATGTCGAGCGCACGGGCGCCGCGTTGGTCTCGGGCACCACGGGCTACACCCCCGAGCAGATGGACCGCCTGCGCGAGCTTGGTCAGAACGCCCGCGTCATGCACTCCGGCAATTACTCCATCGGTATCGCAGCCCTGCGTCATCTGGTAGCACAGGCCACACGCGAGCTGCCCGGCTTTGACTGCGAGATCGTCGAGACACACCACAACCAAAAGGTTGACGCCCCCAGCGGCACCGCCAAGCTGCTACTCGACGCCGTGGTCGAAGCCGAGCCCGAGGCTGGCTACCACCCCGTCTATGGCCGCGAGGGCATGTGCGGCGTGCGTGACCCCAAGGAGATCGGTATGCACTCGCTGCGCGGCGGCACCGTCGCCGGCGTGCACGAGGTGAGTTTCTTTGGCCAGGACGAGGAGGTCACGCTCACCCACCGCGCCACGAGCCGTCAGATCTTTGTCAACGGCGCCCTGGCAGCCGCGCAGAAGCTCGTCACCCGCGACCCCGGCTTCTACACCTTCGACCAGGTCATGTTTGCCTAACCAGGTATCAACCGTATCCACGAAAAGGAGAAACAGCATATGAGTAACGCAGCCGAGATGGATGCCCAGGAGATTATCAACTACATCGCCACCGCGCCCAAAAAGACACCTGTCAAGCTGTACGTGCGCGAGAAGCCCGGCATGAAGGTTGCCTGGGGCGACGCACATGTCTACGGCGGCCGTCGCGGCAAGACCGTCTTTGGCGACTGGGATGAGCTCAAGGCCATCCTCGATGCCAATGCCGACTCCATCGACTACTACGATGTCGAGAATGACTGCCGCAACTCCGCCGTGCCCATGCTCGACCTTAAGGGCATCAACGCTCGCATCGAGCCGGGCGCGATCATCCGCGACCGCGTCGAGATCGGCGATCGCGCCGTCATCATGATGGGCGCCATCATCAACATCGGCTCCGTCATTGGTGAGGGTTCCATGATCGATATGGGCGCCGTGCTGGGCGGCCGCGCCACCGTGGGCAAGAACTGCCACATCGGCGCCGGCACCGTGCTGGCAGGCGTCGTGGAGCCCGCCAGCGCCACGCCCGTCATCATCGAGGACGACGTTATGATTGGCGCCAACGCCGTGGTCCTGGAGGGCGTGCGCGTGGGCAGGGGCGCTGTTGTTGCCGCCGGCGCCGTGTGCGTCGAGGACGTCCCCGCCGGTGCCGTCGTGGCCGGTGTCCCCGCCCGCGTCATCAAGATGCGCGACGAGAAGACCGACAGCAAGACCGGCCTCGAGGAAGGCTTACGCCGGCTCTAGAGGCGTGTCAACCTGCAAGGAAATGCAGTTCTAAGCAAAAAGGCCGAAGCTCCATTGGGGCTTCGGCCTTTGTTTTTCTGCAGCGTCCAAGCGCAGTTTATCGATTCTCAATTGACCCGATGTTCTTGAGCTCGATGGAGATGAGGCCGTTGGGCTCGTTGACAAACTCGATGTACTCGGAGTTTGAACCCATCTCGGCCGGGAAGCTGATCTCGATACCCGTGTCGGTACGGATCTTATGATTGCGCACCGCCGCGCGTTCGACCTGCTTGCGCTCCACGGGCACACGCTCAGGAACCTTCTCCTCGGTCAGTGCCGCGCGCACGCTCTCCTTGATAACCGGTTCGTCCTCAAAGACCTCATCGACGATATCCCAAGGCGGCAGCTCCTCGTCATCCTCGACTTTCTCGGCAACGGCAGCCTTAACCTTGGCGAGCGCCACGGCCGTATTGGCACCGTGCTCCTCGGCGACTTCCTCGACCACACGCGTCACGGTGTCGATGACCTCCTTGCCCGATACGCCCGTGTCGCACTGCAGCAGGCCATCGGGGATAAGCATACGGTCCTCGCCGGCAATCTTGCGCTTCTTGTCCACGTAGCCGATCTCCATGGTGCTCGCACGCACGATGGCATAGCTTGGAACCTTTTGCGAGGGGTTTGGCAGAATAGCGTAGTGGCGCGCGATGTCGTTGCGCACCTCCCCCTCCTCGCGGCCCACCTCGTGCATAAAAGCCCGCTTGGAGCCCAGCAGCATCACGGCAAACCAGCGGGCATCCTCATCGTCGTCAAAATCAGCCACGAGCACATCGGTAGACTCGGCTTTCTCGGCTTTGGTGAGCTCGGAGGAGATAAACTCCGCAATCTGCTGCGACAGGTCCACGAACTCGCGCTCGCCAAAGAAATAGCCCTTGAGCTCGCCGCCGAATGCGGAGTTCTCGGCAAACGTGGCACGCTTGTTATCAGCCGAGGTGCGAGCGCGCCGCAGGTGCGTGGTTACGAAATTACGCACGGTACGGCTCTCGATATCGAGCTCGCGCTGGCTCATGACGTTGACGGCAGAGTCAAAGTCCAGGATATGCAGAATCGCGTGATTGATTTTCATATACAGCATTCCGTTCTAGATCGAATTGAGCACGAATCAGTATAGCGGTCGAACCCGCCCCAAGCGCATCGAAGATTGGCGCATCGGGGACAGGTTGCTTTGCACCAATGGTTAGCGCAGGAGCTCGGACTGCCACGCCTCGAGTTGTTCTGCCAAACTCTTACCGGCTGCGGGCATGTCGATCTGGGGTCGTTTGGGCAGCAGCGCGCATTTTAGGATTGCCGCGATGGTCTGCGAGACAAAGCGTCGCGTATCCTTGTCAAAGCCTTGCGCAGCCTGGAGCATCACGGGCAGGCTCTCGCGCAGATTCCCAGCGATATCCGCAAACCGCTCAGCACCCGTAGCCTCAAACACGGAGAACAACGCATCTACAAAACGCTCGCGCTCGCTAGGCGACACCGCAAGCAGCATCTCGCGAATGGAGCCATCAACGTATCGAGCACCGGCGGACAGGCGCTCACAGTACACGAAGTCGCGACCATCAACCACCCAGCTAAAGGGATTATGCTGAAGCAGGCTGAACTCGGTGCTCTCAACGATGGCATAGTCCTCCTGTGTCTCGAACATCATGCCAAAGATCGACGACCGAGGTAGCGTCTTGTCGATTCGACCGGATAGATCGGCGAAGGCGTTACCGCTCAGAAACTCCTCGACGAAGCCCGGACCATCATGGGAATACGCCCGTTCGATTCGCTCACGGGCGACATCGGGGCACATCGCCGCACCGTACACCGCAAGGTTTCCACCCTTGGAATGACCTCCGCACAAAAGCGGCCCGTCAATCGCATCCGCCGCCTCGTCCACATAACGCGCCGCGGATTCCTGGGCCGGCACAGGACACCGGAACGCCATGTTAAAGTCCTCTTTCCAGCCCACAATCGTGCTGTCGGTCCCCCGGAAGGCAAGATAGCTAAACCCCGCCGGAAATCGGAACGTCATGGCCGCAAACTGCTCCGTTGTCTCGGCATCACTCACGCTACGATAGCCGCAAACACGAACGCCACGGTAGCGAGGGCTTGCTGCCACAGCCTCCAACAGGGCACGACTCCCCTCCGGATCCCACAGGTCGCCAATCATGTCTTGGTAGCACTCGGCGCGCAGCAGCTCGCGTACGTCTAGGCCCTGCCAGTTCGTCAGCTCCGCCATATCACCCGGCAAACGCAAATAGGACAACCACGCAAAGACCAGGCTATCCACCGCGCAGAACGGCCGTTCCTCAAACGGATCAAACGCTGTCTGGGCATAGGTCAAAAAATTAGGCGAATCCGACATGGCCCTCCCATCAACTATGGTGCATTGGGGTCAGGTTACTTTGCACCAAAAAGGCGCCCGGGCCGTGTGGACCCGGACGCCTTCATTGTAGCTTTTCGCTCTAGCGAGCTTGATTTAGCAGGAGAAGTCGACGCTGTCGATGATGTCCTTGAGGGCCTTGGCGGAGGCGGTGAGCTCATGCTGCTCGTCATCGTTCAGCGGCACGGGGACGCGGCAGACGACGCCGTCGCGGCCAACGACCGTCGGCATGGAGATAGCCAGATCGGACAGGCCATACTCGCCCACCATGAGCGAGGAAACGGGCAGAACGGTCTGCTCATCGCGCATGACAGCGGTGCAGATGCGCTTGACGGCCATGGCGACGCCGTAGTAGGTGGCGTGCTTCTTCTCGATGATGGTGTAGGCGGAGTTCTTGACGTCCTCGGCGATACGCTTCTCGGCAGCCTCGTGCTCCAGATGACCGTGAAGCTCGCAGAAGGTGTTCAGCGGAACGCCAGCAACCTGAGCGCTGGACCAAGCGACAAACTCGGAGTCGCCGTGCTCGCCCATGACATAGGCCTGGACATCGCGCGGGTCGACCTCGACGTGGGCACCAAGCATCTGCTGCAGACGGCCAGTGTCGAGCACGGTGCCGGAGCCGATGACATGGCCCTCGGGCAGGCCGGACATCTTGATGGCAGCATAGGTCAGAACATCAACCGGGTTGGAGACGATTAGCAGAATGCCGTCGAAGCCGGACTTCTTAATCTCGGGGATAATGGACTTAAAGATGTTAACGTTCTTGTTGACCAGGTCCAGGCGGGTCTCACCGGGCTTCTGGGCAGCGCCAGCGGTGACGACGATCATGGCGGCGTCGGCGACATCGGAATAATCGCCGGCGTAGATCTTCATCGGCTCGGCAAACGTCATGCCGTGCGCGATATCCAGAGCCTCACCCTCGGCGCGGTTCTTGTCCACGTCGATGAGGACCATCTCGGAGAACAGACCGCTCTGCATCAGAGCGAACGCCGAAGACGAACCGACGAAGCCGCAGCCGACAATAGCGACCTTCTTCTCGTTAACCATTAGAAACTCCCATCTCTCTCCACAAACAAGCCGCCCGGGAACGACCCGAGTGGCTTGCCGTAATCCCAATACATCCAATCGGGACTTTGATTATGCTCCTATTCGCAGCCAAAAATCGACCGTTTACCGAAATTGTTTGCAGAATTCGTAAAATAACTGCACGAAATCGGTTTCGAGCTATTGACGAGTCGAAATAGGTTTCTAATACAGGCCCGCCTCGCGAATGGCCTCGACAGCCAAAGCGATCTGATCGGGCGGCAGGACCAGCGCCATGCGCACGTGCCCCTCGCCCGAAGGGCCAAAGCTCGCGCCCGGCGTCACCACAACGCCGGCCTTCTCCATGAGCTCCTCGCAAAACGCCATGGAATCGGTGCGACCACCGGGAAGCTTGGCCCACACAAACATAGAGCCATGCGCGTTGGGACACTCCCAGCCCAGGCCCTCAAGACCGTCGCACAGGGCATCGCGGCGTTCCTGGTACTTCAGACGCTGCGCCTCGACCTCATCGCGCGGACCGTTCAGGCACGCGATGGCTGCCTTCTGAATCGGGAAGAACATACCAAAGTCGATCTGGCCGCGCAGCTTGGCAAAGGCAGAGACCACATCCTCGCGACCGACCAAAAAGCCGATGCGGGCACCGGTGACGTTAAACGACTTGGAGAGCGAGAAGAACTCAACGCCCACCTCGAGCGCGCCGGGATACTGCAAGAAGCTGCCGCCGGGCTCGCCGTCAAACACGATGTCGGAGTACGCGTTATCATGGACGATCAACAGATCATGCTCGCGGGCAAAGGCGATAATCTCCTCGTAGACCTCGGGCGTGCCCACCGAGCCGACCGGGTTCGCGGGCAGCGACACGATCATGTACTTGGCACGATCGGCAACCTCGGGATCGATACCCGCCACATAGGGCAGGTAATTGTGCTCGGCAACCAGCGGATAGTATTCGAGCTTGGCATCGGCGATCTTGGCACCCGCCTCAAAGACCGGGTAGCACGGATCGGAAACCAAAATGGTGTCACCCGGATCGAGCAGGGCAAGGCCCAAATGGCCCACCCCCTCCTGCGTGCCGTTGCACGACTGCACCATAGACGGCGTAATGCCCGAAACGCCAAAGCGACGCTCATAGTAATCGCACACGGCCTGCTTGAGTTCGGGCAGGTCGCGCAGGGCATACTTCCACATCTCGGGATCTTGGGCTGCCTGCGTGAGCGCCTCGACCACATGGTCGTACGGCTTAAAGTCGGGCGTGCCCACGCTCATGTTGTAAATGGTCTTGCCCTGAGCCTTCAGCGCGAGAAGCTTGTTGTTGAGCGAGGCGAAGACCTCCGCGCCAAAGCGGTCGAGACGCTGCGATGCCTGCATGGTGCCATCTTTCGATATAAAAAACGCGGCGCTCCGACAAGAGCGCCGCGCGATACGGGCCATCAGATTGCAAAAGTGTAACGCTTGCAACCCCCGTATTGGTTCAATTTAGCCAACCTTAGTCAACTGGATTGAGCGCGTCGATCTGCGCAAGCCACAGGCGCGAGCTAGCGTCACTCGGCATACGCCAATCGCCGCGCGGGCTGAGCGTCACCGAACCCACCTTGGGACCATCGGGCAGGCAGCTGCGCTTAAACTCCTGGGCAAAGAAGCGACGGTAGAACGTACGTAGCCACGTGTGGACGGTCTTGGCGTCGTAGACGCCCTCGAAGCTCTTGAGCGCCATGCGGTAGATCTTGCCCGGCTCAAAGCCAAAACGCAGCAGGTAGTAGAGGAAGTAGTCGTGCAGCTCATACGGGCCCACCAAATCCTCGGTCTTCTGCGCAATCTCGCCGTCGCCCGTGGGCGGCAGAAGCTCGGGGGACACCGGCGTATCGAGGATGTCGAGCAGCGTCTCGGCAATACGCCCGCCAAACACATCGGCCGCATAGCGCACCAGATGGCGCACAAGCGTCTTAGGCACGCTCGCGTTGACGGCGTACATGCTCATGTGGTCGCCGTTATAGGTAGCCCAGCCGAGCGCCAGCTCCGACAGGTCGCCCGTGCCGATGACAAAACCGCCAGCCTGGTTGGCCAGATCCATCAGAATCTGCGTACGCTCGCGCGCCTGGCTGTTCTCGTAGGTCACGTCCTGCACGGCCGGATCATGCTCGATATCCTTAAAGTGCTGTTCCACGGCAGCATGGATTGAGACCTCGCGGAAGCTCACACCCAAGTCACGAGCGAGCGACTCGGCATTGGACTTAGTGCGGTGCGTCGTGCCAAAGCCGGGCATGGAAACCGCCGTGATACCCGTGCGCGACAGCCCCAGTGCATCGAAGGCACGCACGGTCACAAGCAGCGCTAGCGTGGAGTCCAAGCCGCCCGAAAGGCCGATGACCGCAGCCTTGGTACCTGTGTGGGCGAGGCGGGTCTTGAGGCCCGCAGTCTGCAGACCGAGGATCGTCTCGCAGCGCTCGGCCAAGTCGCCGTGGTCGGCCGGCACAAAGGGAGCGCGCGGGAAGACACGGTCGATGTCGCAGGCATCGCGCAGGACAGGTTCTTCGGCCAGCACGCCCTCAAACGAAAACTCAACGGTCGTGGCCTCCGGAGCATCGTCGGTACGCGTCCACGTCGTCGAGCGACGGCGTTCGGCAACCAGGCGGTCAAGGTCAACGTCGGCGATGGCCATATCGCAGGTAAGCAGTTTGGTCGCGGCGAGCTTGGAGCCGTTTTCGTAGACGAGGTTCTCGCCCGCAAAGACCATGTCGGTCGTGGACTCGCCCTCGCTCGCGTCCGCGTAGGCATAGGCGCAGTACAGGCGCGCGCTCTGGTTGGAAATGAGGCTGCGGCGGTAATCCGCCTTACCGATAATCTCGTCCGAAGCCGACGGATTGAGGATCACCGTCGCACCGGCAAGCGCCATCTCGGTCGAAGGGGGCGCCGGCACCCACAGGTCCTCGCAGACCTCAACGCCCAGCACCATATCCTCGGCACCTTCATCACAGCAGCGGTAGACAAGCCCCGAACCCAGCGGAACCGGACCCCGACCGGCAAACTCGACCCACACAGGATCTGCGGGCGCCGGAGCAAACCAGCGGCGCTCGTAGAACTCGCCATAGTTGGGCAGATACTTCTTGGCCGTGAGGCCCAAAAGCTCGCCCGCGCAGCACACGGCGGCGCAGTTGTAGATATTCTCGGCAACTGCAACGGGAAGACCGACGGTAAAGACAATCGGCAGCTCGCGGGTTTCATCGAGAATATGTGCCAGAGCAGTCTCACAGGCATGCAGCAGCGTGCGATTATGGAACAGATCGGCCGCGGTATAGCCGCACAGATTAAGCTCGGGCAGCACCAACGCACGAACGCCGCGCTCGGCAGCATCGCGAACAGCCGCCAGCGCAACCTCGGCATTGCCTTCGACATCGGCAACGCGAATCTGCGGCGACGCCGCCGCCACACGCAAAAAGCCATCAGACTGAGAAAGGTGAAGATTCATAAGAATGCTCCCGTGCGTAGACGCTATTCAACACAATTAGCAAGCCCTATTGTAGTTCAACCACCGGGTGGAACCGCATCCCACCAACTTGGTGAGCTATTGATGAGTTGATGGTATCTGTTAAATGTCACGTACGATTCACATCTGGTGGGTACCCTGATGGCTGCATGAAACGAAGCAGATTTACACCGGGAGGACCCCGTATGACAACCAAGTACACCGACGCGCCGCGCACGCGCGTCATGACACCGGCCGCGCTCAACAACGGCGTTCACGAAAACCATTCCATCGGACAGACCATGGCCATCGCGCCCAAAAAGGGCCTGTTCGATGACATTTCCATTCCTCAGATCATCGCTGGCGCCGCAGCCGCCGCCACAAGCGTCGCGCTTGCTTCCAAGATTGGTATCGCTGGTTCAGTAATTGGCGCCGCCGTGAGCTCGGTCATCACCGTTGTGTCCTCGCAGGTCTACCGCCACTTTATCTCTGCCAGCGCCAAAGCCCTCAAAGGTACGCACGCCGACGTCGACTACCCCGCCGGCGCCTATGAGCCCGTTGAGCTTAATGCCGAGGAGCACCTGGGCGGCGCCGCGACTGCGCAGGAGATGCGCCAGGTTGCGGGGCGTGCGACCACGGCGCGCGTCGCCCCTAACAGCCTGCGCGCCAAGGCCGCGGCAGAGCGCAGCCAGACGCAAAAGAAGGTCATCGTCTTCTCGATCGCCATCGCCATCGTCGCGGTCATCGCCTGCACCGGCGCCATCCTTATAACCACCGCCGGTGAGGGTCTGGGCGAGCGCCCCGAGCCAATCCTTTCGTCGCGCACGACCGAGAGCGATGCAAATGGCAACACCCAGTCGCAGGATCAGCAGGCGCAGACGGACGATACGCAAGACAGTTCTACCTCTGCCAATTCGTCCTCGAACACCCAAAACCAATCGCAGGGCACCGATTCCTCTACGGCCAACAGCAGCACGCCGTCCGGCACGACCGACTCAAGCCAAACGACTGGCGGTTCGCAGCCGAGCACGGGCGGCCAGACGAGCGACACCACTTCGGGAACGGGCACAGCAGACAGCAACAACACCAACAGCTCGAACAGCTCGAGTGGAACCGCGTCCGGCACGGCATCTGACAACTCGAGCCAAGGCACGGCATCGGGCAACTAAGTACATTTGCCTCTCATAGATAACCGACCTGTACAACGGGCGCGAATCGAAAGCGGTTCGCGCCCGTTTGCCTTGGGCGCCGCCATGGCGAACGCTATGCGATGGTAAGATGCTTTACATGTGTAAAGAGGAGATTTGCCATGAGCAAGACAATAGTTAGGCCCACGCTTTCGCTGGGCAACCACATCTATCTGTATCGCCTGCTGCGCGACGCGATTGGGTGCGGCAAGCAAACGTTTATGACACAGGTCGAGGAGGCGCTCGCCGCCGGCGACATGACCGCTTATGACCTGGGCTTTGAGTCCACGCGTGAGCTGCTCGAGGAGCTCGACGACTGCATTAAGCTGACCGTCTTTAAGGGCGGTCGCCTGTATGCCACCGTCATCGCCAACGAGGCCTGGGATACCGCCCTTGCCAAGGGCGAGGACAAGCCCAAGGCTGCCAAGGGCGCCAAGCAGTCCTACAAAAAGAAGAAACGCGGCGAAAAGGACCTCAAGGCCGTACGCCCCAAGCACGTTAAGCGTCCCGAGCCCGAAGCCATGGTTGAAGCCGCGCCGGAACCCGAGCCCGAGACAGAGATCGAAGTCGCTATTGAGGTAACGGCAGAAGCCGAAACCGAAATCGCCGCATCGACCGATCCCGAAGTCATATCCGAGCAGGAAGCCACTGTGGAGCTCAACGAAGCGCCCAAGTCGACAACCGAAGAAGCCGCTGACCAGCCCGAGACGTCTACGTTCCAAAACAGCGATGTCTTTGGCAACGAGGCCGAGGACGATCAGTCCGACGAGCCCGCAGATCAAGACGCTACCGAGTCGGCGCCGGAGCCCGAGACGCCGCAGCCCGCCATCTCGCTCACGGTCGTCTATGACCCCGAGAACGCCAATGCCGGCATCACCACCATGGCATCCACGCCGGTCGAGACAAAGCCATCTGTCGAGGCAAAGGATGCCCCTCAAGCCAAGACCAAAACCGAGACCGAAGACACGTCCGTCCCCGTGGAGCCGACAGATTCCGCAGCTAAGCCGGAAGCGGCGCCTGAGCCTGAGCCTGTCATCGAGTCCGCATCCACACCTGTCTATGACCAGATTCCCGCACCTGTACCGGCTCCGGTCCCCGCACCCGCAGCACCTGCCATCCCCGAGGACTTCCCCGTCGATTTCGCAACCGAGGTCTTCTGCCCCGGTCCGTTGCTACACCAGCTGTCGACCTATCTCCCCTACGGCGCCGATACCCTCGGCATCGTCGGCGAGTACTACTGGATCGCCCGCGAGCGCGGTACCATCGAGGCCGCGCGAAACCGCGCAAGCTTCCCCCTGCGCTACACGCAGGCCGGCGAGCGCCACGAAGTTACCGTGCGCGTCCGCCGCAACACCACCGGTGGCCTCGGATCCACCTGGACCATCGATAAAGTCGAAGAACCCGAGCAGTAACGACAAACGGCTCAAATCCAAATCAGGATTTGAGCCGTTTTTATTTGTTGATGTTGCGTAACCAACAGCGAGCGGGCCGCAAGTGCCCCAGGTTGCCGTGAAAGAGGAGCGACGCGTACTTCGGTACGCGAGCGACGGCTTGAACGGCAAGATGGGGTGCTTGCGACCTGCGCAGCGTCGAGCAGTTACGCGGTTTGGAAAACCGCGTAACGATCTAGTCGCGCGTCAGCTTACGGTGGATACGATGCGGCTGGGCCGCGTCCTCGCCCAGGCGCTCGATGCGGTTGGCCTGATAGGCCTCGAAGTTGCCCTCGAACCAATACCAGCTGCCCGGATTCTCGTCGGTGCCCTCCCACGCCAGAATGTGTGTGGCGACGCGGTCCAGGAACATACGGTCGTGGCTAATGACCACCGAGCAGCCCGGGAACTCGAGCAGCGCCGCTTCGAGTGAGGACAGCGTCTCGACGTCGAGATCGTTCGTGGGCTCGTCGAGGAGCAGCAGGTTGCCGCCCTGCTTGAGCGTGAGCGCCAGGTTCAGACGATTGCGCTCACCACCAGAGAGTACGCCAGCGCGCTTCTGCTGGTCCTGGCCCTTAAAGCCAAAGCTCGCCACGTACGCACGGCTGGGGACCTCGGTCTCGCCGACCATCATGTGGTCCAGGCCATCCGAGACGACCTCCCACAGGTTCTTATCGGGATCGATGCCAGAACGGTTCTGGTCGACATAGGAGATCTTGACGGTCTCGCCCACCTCGAGCTCGCCCGAAGTCAGCGGCTCCAGGCCCACGATGGTCTTGAAGAGCGTAGTCTTGCCCACACCGTTGGGGCCGATGACGCCCACGATGCCGTTACGCGGCAGGGTGAACGAAAGGTCGTCGATGAGCACACGGCCATCGAACTCCTTGTGCAGATGATGGGCCTCGAGCACCTTGTTGCCCAAACGCGGGCCCACAGGGATGCGGATGTCGGTCCAGTCGAGCTTCTGGCTTGCGCGGGCCTCGGCCTCCATCTCCTCGTAGCGAGCCAGACGGGCCTTGTTCTTTGCCTGGCGAGCCTTGGGCGAGCTGCGTACCCACTCGAGCTCGGCCTCCATGCGCTTGGCGAGCTTGGCGTCGCGGTTGCCCTGCGCCTCGATACGGGCGGCCTTGGTCTCCAGATACGTGGAGTAGTTGCCCTTGTAGGGATAAAGGTGACCGCGGTCGACCTCGCAGATCCACTCGGCAACGTTATCTAGGAAGTAGCGATCGTGCGTGACGGCAAGCACCGCGCCCTGGTAGTTGTGCAGGAAGTGCTCGAGCCACAGGATCGACTCGGCGTCCAGGTGGTTCGTGGGCTCGTCGAGCAGCAGCAGGTCGGGAGCTTCGAGCAGCAGCTTGCACAGGGCCACGCGACGGCGCTCGCCGCCAGAGAGCACGTTGACCGGCATGTCGGAATCGGGCAGCTGCAGGGCGTCCATGGCCTGGCCGAGCTTGGAATCGATATCCCAGCCGTCGGCGGCGTCGATCTCGTCCTGGAGCTTTCCCATCTCGGCCATGAGGGCGTCCATGTCGCAATCCGGGTCGCACATCTCCTCGCCGATCTTGTTGAAGCGATCGACCTTGGCGATCATGTCGCCAAATGCCATGCGCACGTTCTCGATGACGGTCTTGTCGTCGTCGAGCGGCGGCTCCTGCTGCAGGATACCCACGGTGTAGCCGGGGGTGAGCTTGGCATCGCCGTTGGAGACCTCCTCGATGCCGGCCATGATCTTGAGCAGGGTCGACTTGCCCATACCGTTGGGGCCCACGACGCCGATCTTGGCACCGGGGTAGAAGCTCAGGGTCACGTCGTCAAGGATTACCTTGTCGCCATGGGCCTTGCGAGCCTGATACATCTGGTAGATAAACTCCGCCATATGTCTGTTCTATCCTTTCTACCTGCTGTTTCCCTATTCTTGATTCGCTTTAGTGGAAACGAAATGAGGGAACCAGCTCTGAAACGTAACGAAAAAGGGGCATGGTTGCCCACACCCCCTAATACTACCTGGGAAAAGTCCCCCGGAACATACTATGAACTGCGTACGCTAGTTTTCCGCAACCTTAACGAGCGGCTCGCTGCGATTTGCGCCACAGCAGATACGAGTAGACGTAGACGGCTCCGACCGAACCAAACGCCAGAACCGCAATCACCGCGGCGACGACTTCACTCGAAAGCACGCTGCCCGCCACGCCCATCGCAATCAGGCCAACACCCAGCACCATAAAGCAGGCACCGCCAAAGCGCTGCGTACGGCGCCAGTTCTCGGGATCGGCAAGCGCCCAGGGCGTCTTGATACCGAGTGTATAGTTCCGCTTCACACGCGGCAAGTAGTTGCCTACGCCGATGAACAGCAGACCGACAGCACCGGAAATCAGCACGTTGACCGAACCGACCGCCGGCACCACGCCCCAGACCGTAAGCTCACCCAACCAGCTTATGGCGCACATAAACAAGGTGAAGGCGATTACGAAGCCCTGATAGAACTTGCCCGAGGTTCGATACGCCTCGCCCTTGGGGTCAATGCGTGGCACGACGTAGAACATCGCAAGAAGTGCCAGAGGCAGCACGCCGAGCGCGGAGGCCATCCAGCTAGGACCCCAACCGTCGACGGCGCCGTTCGCGCCCCAGTGCGTAGGAATCTGCGCAGGCAAGCTCGGCATCACTATGAGGTGCGTTACGACATTGGCGACGCACAGAGCGATCAGCGCAATCCACACACGCCGCGATACCCCCGTGGCGTGAATGCCCTTGTTTTCGTTATTCATCCTTATCACCTTCCGTGTTTGTAAAGCCCATAAACCAACCGATCAAGTCCTGCATGACGGTGGTGTTTAAGCTGTATACGATGTTTTGGCCATGGCGCTCGTCGGTCACCAACCCGGCGTTTTTGAGCGTCGCCAAGTGATGGCTCAATGACGGCTTGCTGATGTCAAAATGCTCGGCAAGCTCCCCGGCCGTGCAATTGCCCTCGCGCAGCAGTTCCAAAATGCGCCGCCGCGTAGGATCGGCCAGCGCCTTAAAACCCTCTCCCGGCATAAGACCTCCTCTCATCATCTCTCATGACGCGCACACTATACTCGATATTTAGATGTTTGTCTAATTATCTAAAACAGTAACATCTATAGAACATTCGTTCGTATTTAGCTACAATGGAAGTTGAAGCAGATGGGCCAGCTCCCTCTACCCAAGAAGGAGATGGACTATGAGTATTGACGATGTCCTGACGTTGTTGTTGCTTGTAATCGCGGCTGTGGAGCTCGGCATCCACATTGGAGGTCGAATGAAATAGCCGCCCCCGCGTAATGCGAAGACGGCCACTTCTCACGCTACAAACGTGTTTGGGAGTTGGCCAACCCGCGGCAACGGGTGCCATCTGCTTCATCTTATGCGAATCTCTGCCTCATTTCAACAAGCCCCTAGGGCTCAAATGGAATCGCGATAATACCTATAATGGCGATAGCTAAAACACGATTCGCTTCCCCATCGGAGGATGTCTATGACTGAAACCACAGCCGCAACTCCCATCGAAACACGCGACACCAAGCTCGAGATCATCATGGGCCGCGAGGCACTCGATAAGCTCGCCGATGCTACGGCGCTGGTGCTCGGCTGCGGAGGCGTGGGCTCCAACTGCTGCGAGGCGCTCGCCCGCGGCGGCATTGGTCATTTTGTAATTCTGGATAAGGACATCATCGCGCCCAGCAATATCAATCGCCAGGCTATCGCCTTTCACAGCACCGTTGGCAAGCGCAAGGTGGACGTGATGGAAGCCATGATCCACGACATCAATCCCGCCGCCACCGTTATCAAACGCACTGAATACCTGCTGAGTGACAACATCGACGAGTTCTTCGCGAGCGTTTTGGAGCAGACGGGCGGCAAGCTCGACTACGTCGTCGACGCCATCGACACCATCTCGGCTAAGCTCACCATTGCCAAATATGCTCAGGACCACGACATTCGTTTGGTTAGCTCCATGGGCGGGGCCAACAAACTCCATCCCGAGTGCCTCCGCTTTGCCGACATTTTCGATACGGTACGTGACCCCATGAGCCGCATTATGCGCAAAGAATGTAAGAAGCGCGGAATCAAAAGCCTGCACGTGCTGTTTAGCTGCGAGGAATCGGTTAAGACCCAACCCCGCGACCCGTCCAACATCCACGAGCGTACCGAGTTGGGTACCGCCAGCTTTATGCCGCCCATCATGGGTCAGATGATTGCCGGCGAGGTTATCCGCCAGATCAGCGGGCGCGGCACTGAACGCGTGCGCGCCGATGGCCAGCGCCTAGACTAGTGGAGCGTGTCGAGATGGGGCCCCAGTTAATTGATGCACACTGCCATCTTGATTTAATGGCTCACCCTGACGCCGTTGCCGATGAGGCGACGGCACTGGGCTTGGGTCTATTTGATTGCGGCGTCGATCCACGCGACTTTTCGGCCGCAAACGAGCGTGCCAGCCGCTACCCAAACATTATCGCGGGTGCCGGCCTCCACCCCTGGTGGCTCGCCGACGGCCGCTGCGGTCCTGCCGAAGTCAATCTGCTTTTCGAAGTTGCTGCCCAAGAGCGCTACATCGGCGAGGTGGGACTCGACTTTTCCGCGCGCTTTGCCGGAAGCGAACCGCTTCAAATACAGGCGCTTGACCGGCTCTGCGATGCGCTCGTGCAGCATCCTCTTGTCGGGCGCGTGATATCAATTCACGCCGTTCGTTCGGCAGGAACCGTACTGGACGCCCTCGAATCGCACGGATTACTCATCCCAAACCCCGACTCCCCCGTTATCATCTTCCACTGGTTTAGCGGCACTTCGGACGAACTCGCCCGCGCGCGAAACGCAGGCTGCTACTTTTCCGTAAACGAGCGTATGCTCGCCACCAAGCGCGGTCGCGAATACGCACGACAGATTCCACTCGACCGTCTACTGCTCGAGACCGATGCGCCGGGCGAGCCAAACACAGAAACAAGCGCGCAGTCGCTCATTAGATCGCTCACAAGGACCTCAGAACGCATCGCCTCACTCAAAAACTGTGACGCAAAGCACATCGAGTCGGCAGTTTTGGGAAATTCACGCTCTGTTTTTGGCCTTCGCTAACCCCTGTGTGCAAAAAATGCCAAATATGAGTACTGTTGCAAATCTAGTCACATTATTTACGGCAAAATAACATCTTGATAATGCACAGCTGTTCATTATCAAGATGTTTAAAATCATTTTTAGCAGGTTTTAATCGCTCGCAGACACCCAACTAGGCTCTCGAAAGCTTGATTTCGCTGTTACTAAATTAGTGACAGTACTCATATTTGGCGTTTATTGCACACGAGGTCCCGGGGAGGTGGCAATTCAACTCCGCGGGGCTGCTCACCTATTCGGAAATTGGCGCTCCATGGCCCCAGGAGCCTTCCATGCCGCATACGGTCGAAGCAAACCCCGCCGCAAAGTCGAGTGCGCGCTCGATGGCCTCAGCACCATCCTCGCCACGCTTGGCGGAATCGAGATAGCACATCAGGAACGAAGTCAGGAACGAGTCGCCCGCACCCATGGTGTCCTTCATGTCTGCCACGGGCTTGGCATGCTGCCGATAGTAACGCCCGCCGTCATAGGCAATGCAGCCCTCGGCGCCAGCCGTTGCGGACACAAAACATGGGCCCAGGCTCTTCACCCAGGCAAGGCGCTCGCGAATCTCATCCTCGCTCGCAGCGTCTGCCGCGCTAAAGAACGCGAAGTCAACGTAGGGAGCAATCTGCTCGTAGTACTCGTCGGTCGAATCGTCCGAGAAGTCAAACGAAATCGTGATGCCCGCGGCCTTCAACTTGGGAAGTTCACGCTCGGTAAAGCAATAGTTGCCCGAATGAACCACATCGAACTGCTTCATGTACGAAAGATCAAAACGATCGAGGACATAGCGCGCATCGCCACGGATACCGCCCTCGTTGGAGCCAAGGAAGACACGGTCACCATCGACCACAGTAACGCGTGCCGCACCATTCTCGCCGATGAGCTGCTTGCATTTGGCTAGTTCAACGTCCTCATCCTCAAGACTCGCAATCACATGCTCGGCAGCAGCGTCATTACCAAAGATGCCCATATACGCGGAGCGCGCGGCTCCGCATTTCTTGGCATACACGGCAAAGTTCACCGCATTGCCACCCGGATACATCGTGTGAATATGCTCATAGCAGTCGACGACGTTGTCGCCAAATCCCAGTGCGCTTACGTTAAATGCCATGACGCCGCTCCTCTCTCTTATGCCAACGGAACCACTGTTGTGACAGCAGTACCGCCCAGGATCTACGCGAGTTCCAGCAGTTCCGGCAGCTGGTCGATAATCTTGTCCGCGGCATCCTGGCTAAATCCAAAGCGCTCCTCGCGCTTGGCAATGACTGTCAGGCCGGCTCGCTTGCCGGCAGTGATGCCAGGCACCGAATCCTCAACGCAGCAGCAGCGATTCGCGGGCAGCCCCAGCAGGTCCAGCGCATGCAGGTAGATGTCGGGCTCGGGCTTGCTCTCCTTAAACTGCTCGCCGCTCACCACATACTCAAAGGCATCCGACAGCCCGCATGCATTGAGCACTTCCTCGATGCTATCCATGGGAGACGAGCTGGCAAGCGCCACGCGAACGCCACGGCGCGGCAGCTCTCGAATCGTATCCACGGCGCCTGGGTTAATCAAAGCCTGATAGTCGCGCGGACGCTTATGCGCCCACTCGTCCCAACGGGCCAACGCTTCCTCGCCAGTGAAATGCCCCTTACCGGCGCGCTCAAACCAATCGACCAGCATATGCAGGAAGAACTGATGCGAGGTACCAACCTGCCCATTCAACTCCTCTTGAGTCAGGTTAAGCCCAAGCTCCTTGGCAAACGCGGCAGTCTCGCCCAGGTAGTAATACTCGGTATCGACAATAACGCCGTCCATGTCAAAGATAACGGCGTCGAACGGAAATGCGGACACGGCACCCTCCCTAACAAAAGGGCGCCTGTAAGCAGGCGCCCGAACCATGCATTATCGGCGATTCTAACCCAGCAGCTTATCCAGCGCCACCGCAATACCGTCTTCGTTGTTATTGGCGGTCACCATCTGGGCCACAGCCTTAACCTCATCGACGGCGTTGCCCATGGCAACACCGGTGCCGGCCCACTCAATCATGGACTTGTCGTTCTGGCCGTCGCCAAACGATACGACCTCGCTGGCATCGATGCCGAGCTTGGGCAGGGCACCCTCGAGCGCACGGGCCTTGTCGATACCGGGCGCCGTGTACTCAAAGTACCAGTCAGCCGTAAACATGCCCGAAAGCGTCTGCTTAAAGGGCGCGTACATCTCCTCGTGATGCGCTTGCAAATAGGCCGGGTCGCCCGCAGTGAGTAGCTTGTCCACGGGATAAGCATCAGCGACCTCATGCAGGCTCTCCACCTCGCGAATCTTAAGATCGCACGCGTCGCGCTCATACTTGACGATATTCTTCTGCGAGCCGTCAGGCAGCGTGATCATGCAATGGTACGAGTCCTCGACGTGCAAATCGCGACCGAGCGAAATCATAGGGATCACGTCAAAATTACGCAGGTGATCAATCAGGCGATGCAATTCGTCGGCAGGCATAGCTTGATCGAACAGCACCTCGTCGGTCTGGGCATCGACGACGTGAGCGCCGTTAAAGGCCACCAGCAGACCGTCATGGTTTTGAAGGTCGAGCTCCTGTGCCAAGGCGTGCAGCCCCCATGCGGGACGGCCCGAAGCCAAAATGAGCTTAATGCCCGACTCCTGCGCCGCGAGCAGCTTCTCGCGCGTACGCGGGCTAATCACTTTCTGATCGTTGGTGAGCGTACCGTCGATATCCATCGCGATGGCTTTGATTGCCATATATGCCTCCCTGTCATTGAACAACCTTGTCTGAGCCATCATACAGAACACCCACCGCGACTCCGTTTGCAACGGGCAAAAAGTCATATATTGTCTCAAACATGAACGGACGCCATCTCGGGGCTCAGTCGTTCCAGCCCAAACGCCGAGCCACCACATGCAAAGCTGGCGACACCAATCGCGACCGTTCCACAAATCTCATTTCATCCCGTAGAAAAGAAATTTCAAAATTAGTTCTTGCCAAATCAGCAAAACGAACGTACTTTAAAGATGACTGCTCCGGTGGTCATCGTTTGATCGAGCATATTCAGTTTCAGTTTTCAGCGTGTAAGAGAAAGAAGATCGGCAAAGTACAACCCCAAACGCAATGACAACTTAATGAGGTAACTGCCACATGTGAGGCACCCAGGGCATTGCTGTCTCGATTTTGAGCACGATGCCTTCCGCCTTGCATGGGCCGTTCCATCCCGCCCCTGCACCAACTGCCTCACGGGCTCATTGAAAACCGCATAGCACCCCAACGTCAGCACATCACCCACGGCAAGCACATCACTCACGACAACCAACACATCAACAAACAGCACGAACATCAACCGATTGGAGAAGCTATGACAAACCACCACGCTGAAGACGGCGATAAGAAAAGCATTCTGGATGCCCGCATTGAGCGAGCATATGCAAACGAATATGACGCCGCCTTTGCCGCCGCGACCATCAAGAACTACGCGTCGCTACCGCTCGCGACGATCTTGGCCGATCACCCTCAACTGCTGAAGCGCTGCACAAAGATCATGGGCAACCCCGACATTCGCAAGCTGACAGACCCCTATGCCCCAAAACGCTACAACGATTCGCACATTCTTACCGTAGGCTGCCTAGCCCATATGCTTACGGCGCTCGACACGAAACTCAAGCTCGAATGGGAACCCGACGAGCGTCATGAACTCGAAAGCAAGCGGAACACCCTGCGCACCGCACTGTTCCTTCCGTTGGACGGCCTCAAGCGCTGCAACGTCGAGCTCAATTCACAGGCGCGGCAAAAGCCCGGGACCACGGGGCAGAAAACTCCTAGACCCCATGTGGCCATCGTCGACCGCAACCGATATAACCGCATGACCGCGCACTTTTCTGCCGAGGGAGCAGCCATAAGGACGCTGATCGACCTGCTGTGCCTCCTGAGCATCAACGAGCTATTTGAGGGCTATCTCGCCCTTGTTCCCGCGACGGCACCCAAGTCGGTAGCAAAAATCATCGAGACCTGCAGACGCCAGTTTGAGCGCCATCGCAATGGCAGCGAGATGAACGCCAGCATCGCGCAGTACTACGCAGCTCATTACAAAAATGACGGATGTGCCCCTGTCGAGCATCAGCTGCGGCTCGCCTACACCACGCCCGCCGCAACGCTCCATCGCTTTGGAGCCCTTGGCGCTTGCGAGCCGCACGAACAGGCAGTCTGCCCCACAACCGAGCTCGATCTCAGGCTCGGACGAACCCTGTAGCCCGCCAGCCCCTCCGCGGGCAACAATCCTATTCCACAACACAACCAACAGAAAGGAGTCCTCATGGACACCAATCATTCCCCCATCATCAGCCCCCTCACCATGCGTGAATCCGCCCGAGGTATCACGCTCACCAGCATTTACGATGAGATGCTCGCCCGTCGCGAGCTCTCCGTCATGGGAAACATCGAAACCCCGATGGCCCACGACCTATGCCAGCAGATCCGCCTGCTCGATGCCACCGACCCCAGCCGCCCCATCACCATATTTCTCGCCAGCGTCGGCGGAAGCGTGCGATCGGGTCTTGCGATCTATGACGCCATGCGCCTCGCATCGTGCCCCATCCGCACCGTCTGCCTGGAATTCGCCGCGTCCATGGGCGCCGTGATCTTTATGGGCGGCGACGATCGCCGTATGGCGCCCCATGCAGAGCTCATGATTCACGACCCGCTGATCCCCCAGGGGGCAGGCGGCTCGGCACTTGCGCTGCAGGAAACCAGCCGGCGTCTCATGCAGACCCGCAAGACCCTCACGCAAATCCTCTCGGACCGCAGCGGCCTCACGCCCAAGCGCATCCAGTCCCTTACCGCAAAAGACACCTACCTTTCGGCCGAGCGCGCCGTCGAGCTCGGCTTTGCCCACGAAATCCTCTCGACCACCAAGGAGGTCGCCCATGTCTAACCTCGCCAGCCGCCTCGCCGCATCTGAGTCCGCATCGTCCACCATCCTCGCCAAAGATCGAACGCTTTCCTGCGACACCCGCCAAACGGGGCTCAACAACAACGCACTTGTGATCGGCCCCTCGGGAGCCGGCAAGACCCGAAACGTCCTCAAGCCCAACCTGCTGCAAATGAACGCAAGCTACATCGTGCTCGACACCAAAGGCACGCTCTGTCGCGAAGTGGGACCCGTGCTGGCAGCCCACGGTTACCGCGTACAATGTCTCAACTTCGCCGACCTCAACACCGTCCCGGCCCTTGCGCCCGGCATCGAGCGCTGCGGCTACAACCCCCTAAGGCACATTCGCCGCAAGGCGGACGGCAGGCCCAACCAGCAGGACATCCTCTCGGTGGCAAAGGCCATCTGCCCCATCGAGGACAACAACCAGCCTTTTTGGGATCATGCGGCGGCAAACCTGCTGTCGTGTCTTATCGCCTACGTCACCGAACAGCTACCCGCCGACGAGCAGACGATCAGCTCGGTCATCAAGCTGATCGAGCACCTGCAGGACGGTGCCACGGGTCGATTGTTTGACGACCTGATCACGACCGACCCCCAAAGCTATGCCCTCTCGCTATGGCGGCGCTACGCCATTACGCAAAATGCCGAGCGCATGCACGCGAGCATCGTCGGCATCCTTGCCGAAAAGGTCATGTGTCTGGGATTCGACGGTGCGGCACAGCTCTATCGTGAGTGCCATCAGGTGGACTTCGCTTCCATGGGACACACCCCCTGCGCCCTGTTTGTAACCGTGAGCGATATTGACCGCAATCTCGATCCGCTGACCGGCCTCTTTATTTCGCAGGCGTTTATGGGCCTCATTCGTGAGGCCGATAGGCAGCCCGACGGCAGCCTGCCCGTGCCCGTGCGCTTTATGCTCGATGACTTCGCAAATCTGCAGATCCCCCAGATCGACAACGTGCTCTCGATTATCCGAAGCCGCAACATCTGGGCAACGCTGCTGCTGCAGTCGACCAACCAGCTCGATGCGCTCTATGGCGAGGCACGCGCACGCTCCATCATGGGCAACTGCGACACGCATCTGGTGCTGGCGTTCCAGGATCCCGAGAGTGCCCGGGTGTTTTCCGACCGCGCCGACGCGCTGCCCAGCACGCTCATGGCGACGCCGATCGATCGCTCGTGGCTCTTTGTACGCGGTCGCACTCCCGAACAGGTCGAGCGCTTTAGGCTCGAAGACCATCCGCTCTACGGGGAGCTGCCCGAGGTGCAGCGAGGCCATGCGGAGGCCGAGATCTAGGCGCAGGGTTCTCGCAGCGCGCGGCGCCCCGACAATGTTCCACAAAGGCCGTGCGCCCCGGGACCACGGCAAAGCAAAGGGGCCCGCATCCGATAGGATACGGGCCCCTGACTATAAGGCGCGATGCGTTAACAGCAGCGACTACTTGCGATGCGCGCGATAGAACTCGATAAGCGCTTGAGTCGAAGCGTCCTGCTCGGCCTTGGCGGCGTCGTCGTGGAAGGCCGGGGTGATCTGCTTGGCAAGCTGCTTGCCCAGCTCGACGCCCCACTGGTCGTAGGAGTCGATGCCCCAGACCGTGCCCTCGACAAACGTGATGTGCTCGTACAGGGCAATGAGCTCGCCGAGCGCAAACGGGGTCAGCGTGTCGCCGAAGATCGAGGTCGTCGGGCGGTTGCCCTCAAAGCAGCGGGCCGGGACGATCTGCTCGGGCGTGCCCTCGGCGCGCACCTCATCGGCCGTCTTACCAAAGGCGAGCGCCTTGGTCTGGGCTAGGAAGTTGCCCAGGAACAGCTCGTGGACATCCTGGCCGCTGTCGGTTGCGGGGTTGGCAGTGTTGGCGAAAGCGATAAAGTCGGCCGGGACCACCACGGTGCCCTGGTGCAGCAGCTGGTAGAAGGCATGCTGGCCGTTGGTGCCGGGCTCGCCCCAGAAGATCTCACCGGTGTCGGAGGTCACGGCGCTGCCGTCCCAACGGACATGCTTGCCATTGGACTCCATGGTGAGCTGCTGCAGGTAGGCCGGGAAGCGGTGCAGGTACTGGCAGTACGGCAGCACGGCGTGGCTCTTGGAACCGAAGAAGTTGACGTACCAGACGTTGAGCAGGCCCATCAGCGCGACGGCGTTGTTCTCGAGCGGGGTGTTGCAGAAGTACTCGTCGATGGCGTGGAAGCCCTCGAGGAACTGCTGGAAGCGCTCGGGGCCGAGCACGACGATCAGCGACAGGCCCACGGCGGAGTCAACGGAATAGCGGCCGCCAACCCAGTTCCAGAAACCGAAGGCGTTGGCGGGGTCGATACCGAAGGCCTCGACCTTCTCGAGTGCGGTGGAGACGGCGACGAAGTGCTTTGCCACGGCCTCGGCGTTCTGCTCATCGGAGCCGTCGATGGCGCCCTGAGCCTTGAGTTGCTCGAGCATCCAGGTCTTGACCTCGCGGGCGTTGGTGAGGGTCTCGAGCGTGGTGAAGGTCTTGGAGACGATGATCACGAGCGTGGTCTCGGGATCCAAGCCCTTGAGCTTCTCGGCCTGGTCGTTGGGGTCGATGTTGGAGATGTAGCGGCAGTCGATACCGGCGTCGGCATAGGGACGCAGAGCCTCGTAAGCCATGACCGGACCCAAATCGGAGCCGCCGATGCCGATGGACACCAGGTGCTCGATCTTCTTACCGGTTACGCCCTTCCACTCACCGGAGCGCACGCGCTCGGCGAAGGTATACATGCGATCGAGGACCTCGTGCACGTCGGCGACGACGTCCTGGCCGTCGACGATGAGCTGGCCCTTCTCGCTTGCCGGGCGACGAAGCGCGGTGTGCAGGACGGCGCGGTCCTCGGTGGTGTTAATGTGCTCGCCGGAGAACATGGCGTCGCGGCGCTCCTCGAGCTTCACCTCGCGGGCAAGATCGCACAGCAGCTTGACGGTCTCATCGGTCACCAGGTTCTTCGACAGATCGAAGTGCAGGTCACCGGCGTCAAAGCTCAGCTTGTTCACGCGGTCGGCGTCAGCAGCGAACCAGGCCTTGAGGTCGATACCTTCGGCCTCGAGCTTCTCCTGATGGGCCTCGAGTGCCTTCCAAGCGGCAGTCGACGTAGCATCGATAGGTGCGGCAACAGTTGCCATAGAGTCCTCCTCAGCATACGGGCGCACGCCTCCATGCGCCCGGACATTCAGATGCCACTATTCTAGCGCAGGTCAAGACTACAATCAGCGAGCGTTGCCAATCGGCCCCCAAACGGCAACCGATCAAAAAGGGACAGGCTTTTTTGGCAGGTCAAACGCTTTACCAACCAAAAATAACCCGTCTTTTTATGGCAAATATTAGGCCGCGGCGCAGACGCTACCGAGCAACTCACGCAGAGGAGACCCGATGCCCTCCAGCAGTTCGGGCGCGATGATGGCAAAAACGGGAACCTCGCCGGCCCCCACGACGGCAGGCACCTTGCCCTCCGAGACGATACATCCATAAGGGACAAAACCGTCTTCGCCGACATCGAGCGCCGCCATGCGACGGGCGAGCTCGCGCGCAAAGCCGGCAGTATCGGCATCGCCAATCGCCAAGACAAAGTCCACGCCTTCGTCGGTCGCCAGGGCCACGGCTTCGTCGATCAGCTCGTCTCCTCCGTCGCCTTCAACCGAGCCGCAGCGGAAAAGCACGCGCTCGAGCAGGGCGCGATCAACTGAGCCCAGCGCCGCCGAAACGAGCTCATCACGCGTGTGCTTGTCGCCTCCCAGCACGACCAGTGCCTTGGTGCCGCCATAGTGGGCAACCAATCGCCCGCACCAGCGAGCCACATCCCCATCCGCAACCAAGCGCGTCGGCATACCAAACCCATAGTTGACCATTATCCCCACAACCCTTCCGTGCGTATAGGCGGTATCGATCGTTAGGCTCATGCTACGAAGCGAGCTTTTCCGAGCTGTTTCGCGCTCTTTAGGGCTGCGTTAAAAACCCGATGCAGCTGCACGACTATACCTGCCAAAAAGGGACAGGTTTTGACGATGTCCGGATGAGCGGGTATTATCGAACATGTATTCGATAAGAACATGTGTTTGATGAAAGGGCACGGATGGCGCACGAGCAGCACACCTATATCTGCATCGACCTCAAGACGTTTTATGCCAGCGTCGAGTGCGTGGACCGCGGGCTCGATCCACTCACCACCAACCTGGTCGTTGCCGACGAATCACGCGGACGCACGACCATCTGCCTCGCCATCACACAGGCCATGAAGGACTTAGGTATTCACAACCGCTGCCGTCTGTTCGAAATTCCCGATGGCATCGACTACATCACGGCCGTACCGCGCATGCAGCATTACATGGAGGTGTCGGCGAAAATCTACGGTATCTATCTGGAATACGTCAGCCCCCAGGACGTGCACGTCTACTCCATCGATGAGTGCTTTATCGACGTGACGCCCTATCTGGACCTCTATCACACCGATGCGGAAGGGTTCGCCTGCACGCTGCGCGACGAGGTCCTCGCGCGCACCGGCATCACGGCTACGGTCGGCATCGGCCCCAACCTATTCCAGGCCAAGGTAGCGCTCGACATTACCGCCAAGCACGTACCCAGCCGCATCGGCATACTCGACGACGAGGCCTTTCGCAAGGAGATCTGGCCCCATCGTCCCATCACCGATATCTGGGGCATCGGTCCCGGCGTGGCAGCCCGCCTCGAGAAATACGGCGTCTACGATCTGATGGGCGTCGCGGCGCTCGACGAAAACCTGCTCTACGACGAGCTCGGCGTCAATGCCGAATATCTCATCGACCATGCCTTCGGGCGCGAGCCGACAACCATCGCCGACATCCAAGCCTATCGCCCGCAAGCAACTTCGACCACCACAGGACAGGTGCTCTCGAAGGGTTATGCCTACGAACAGGCCTATACCGTCTTGCGCGAGATGGTCGATGCCGCCGTGCTGGATTTGATCGACAAGCACGTGGTGTGCGACAGCATCTCGCTCTTTGTGGGCTATGCAAGCGAGCGCGCCGACATCCGCAGGCTTGATGCCAGCGGCACTGCACAATATGTGGACGGATGCGGACACCTGCGCTCGAGTACGTCGAGCATCGAACCCACCGCAACCGCCGGCCCCGAGCTCGCACCCCGTGCGCCCAAGCCCGTCCAGCGCGATGACGAACGGCGTCGTCTGGTACGTGAGGCGCAGGCAATCGACGGCATCTTTGTGGGAGAGCATGGCGGCAAACCGCGCGGTGGCTATGCCGCACTCTTTGCGCACTCCAACGCCTCGCGAAAGCTGCCCGAGCGTACCAATTCGTTCAAGAAGATCATGGGCTATTTCGATGAGCTCTGGGCGCAGACTGTCGATCCCAAACGACCGGTCAAGCGCATCAACCTGGGCTTTAGCAATCTTGTGCCCGAGGAATTTGCCACCATCGATCTGTTCAGCGATATCGAGGCCGATGAGCGCGAGCGCGACCTGGCGCGCGCCGTCCTGGCCGTGAAAGGCAAGTACGGCAAGAACGCGCTCGTCAAGGGATTAAGCTTTACCGCCGGCGCCACCGCGCGCGAGCGCAACGATCAAGTTGGAGGACACCGTGCCTAAACCCAAACAACAGCCCATGCGCCCGCCGACCGCCTTCGAGCGCCTGGCGGACCCCGAGGGCAGACGCCGCGCAGCCGACCCCAACCTCACTGCCAACGGTGCCGTGCGCGCCAACCGCGCCGCACAGTTTATGCCCTTTGCCGCCCTCACGGGATACTACGAACTCGTGCGCAAGCAGGAAATCACCGTCGAGCAAAAACGTGAGCTCACGGAAGAAAAAGCCCTCGAGCTTTCGCAAAAGCTCGAGGGCCTCAAACGCGGCGACTTGGTGCGCGTCACCTATTACGATACGTACGGCTATCGTAGCCGCACGGGCATTCTCGACGAAGCGTTACCCGCATTCAAGCTGCTCAAACTCAGGGATATCGCCATCAACTTCGACGATATCCAGGACATTGAGCTACGCGGACGAGCCTAGCGACGAGAACGCTTGCGCAAGACGAGAGCAATGCCAAGCACTGCGGCAGCTGCAACCAGCAATCCCAAGACCAGCGTGAGGGTCGAGTCGCCAGCGCGAGGCAGCGAGCCGTCCTTCGGAGTCTTCTTAGCGGTCGTCGTGACGGTGGTCGTGGTGCTGCTCGACTGGTCGTTGCCACCCGTCTGGCTGCCGCCAGGCTGATCGCCGCCACCCGGCTGCGAAGGATCGGTGGGTTCCGTCGGATCCGGAGTACCGGGATCAACCGGATTCTCCGAATTCTCCTTGCGCTGGATCCAGACCTGGCAACCATAGAACGGGTTGGCGGTACCAAGGCACAGACCCTGGTTGGTCACCGCAAAGGTGCGCAGACCATGGTTATACGGATCGTTAAAGCCATTGGTCGTCAGCGTCGTAAAGTTCACGCCGTCCTCGGTCACATACATATCAAAGCCGCGCTCGGCATCGCGCAGGTAACACATGCACGTAAGGACACTCTGCAACTTCTTGAGGTTCTCCTCGCTCAGCAGCTTATCGAGCGCATCCTGAATATCGCTCGGCAGCTCGGTGCCATAGGCATCCTCGTACTGCTGCTTAAGGCTCTCATAGCTATCAAGCATGTCCTGATACTGGTCGGCAAAGGACTTGAAGTACGCGATCTCGCCATCGATCTTCTGGACATAAGCGGCGTCGTCCTCAAAGTCCTGGGACATCGTCGCGGCCTGATCGCAAAGACCGCCCGCGGCATCCTCCAGCGCATCGCTCAGATCGCCAAAGCCCTTAGCAACCTCGGTCTTCTCGTCATCGACATCGACGGCCTTGTTTGAATCATCAACCTCAGCAGCTTCGTTCGAATCATCGACCTCGACGGCCTCGTTTGAATCATCGTCCGCAAGCGTGTTCACGGGAACGATGGGGTCGTCAGGCGATTTCTTGTCGAGCAGGTGATTGAGCAGGTCCCTAAGGCGCTGAACCTGAGAGTCCCACTCCTCGGGCGTCATATCGATAATGTCGCCATTGGAGAACTGGCCGATCGGCTCAAGCAGGCTCGCGGTATCAAAGGTACCGATATACAGCTTGCCGTCGAACTTCTGCATGCGCCAAATGTACTGGTTCTCGTTTCGGCCAAAGCCCGAAGTCAGGCCGGAAATACCGCCCTCGGGGAACATGTCGGTGCGATCGCCAACGACGAGCTCCATGTTCTCGTCCTTGTCCATGCGATAGATGTTAACCGACTGCTCAAGATTGGCATTCACAAACGAGCAGTCAACGCCACCCATGCTGCTCTTGCCGCCCTCTTCGGTGTTGGATTTGTTGAACAGGATGCGCTCGAGGGCAATCTCCTCGTCGTTGTATTCACCGATATAGAGGTAGTCGTTGTAGACGATGAGGTTGGCAGCGCCAGAACGGGTACGGGCAGGATCGATGCCAAAGCAGTACTTTGCACCGTCCGTCTTCTGATCGCCGACAATGGGAGTCCACGAATAGCTGCCGTCGGCATTCTTGTCGCCACGGACCATGGCAAACGACTGCATGGAATTATCATCGGGAGCGTTCTCGGGCGTACCGGTGCAGATGGTCGCATAGAGATGGCCATTGTACGAGACCATATCCCAAATGGCGCCGCCGTAGATGCTGTCCTGATAGCGAATCGCCGGATAGCCAAACAGCGTCTCCGAGTTGGCAATCTCGGTGAAGCTGTCCTGGCCCTTCGAGGGGTCAGACGACGTCAGGATTGTCGACACAAAATTACCGTTCGCGTCTTTACCCACATTACTGATGACGAGCTGGCCATCATGGACGCACATGCCGCGGATACCGGTAGAAATGCCCTGCTTGTAGGCAGCACCGTAATCCTGCATGCTCGAAAGGCCCTGATAGACAACTTTGTACTCATCCGTCTTAGGATCGATCTCGTATACAGCAGGCAGGCCGCCTTTGCCGTCATTGGTCCTGACGCTGCCGCAGAAATAGAGCTTACCCTTATAGCTCACGGCATTGCGGAACAAAGGAGCGACGCCGTTGAGCGATTCAGAGAGTAGCAGCTTGGTCTCACCGGTCTTGGTATTGATCTTGACCAAGATGCCGCCGCTGTCCTTGTCGGCCGTGCCGTCCTCCTTCTGCTGTCCATAGAAGAAGGTACCGTTAAACATGGCCTCCAGCGTCAGGCGCATGGTTTCGACATCAAAGGAATCGCCCAGCGCGCTGTTCATGAGCGTCAGCGTGTTGCCCATCGCCGCATAGCAGGTGCCCACATAAAGCCAGTCACCATAGCTCGCAGCCGCCCAAGTGTAGCTCTGGCCGCGATCGCCTTCGTTGTTGGCCGTATTACCATCGGCGCCCGGAACGGCAACGGCACCGTTACCCTGGTAGTCGACGATGCCATCCGGCTGCGACGTTCCTACCGTAGGATGCGAGAGCTTCTCAAAGGAATACCCATTTCCCGCATTGTAGGTAACGGCACCCGATGCGTCTTCGGCGTGCGCCGGCAGCGGCGATACCAAGATAGCGGCAAGCGCTGCCACCAAGCCAAGTGTTCCCACTCGTCTCATAAGGTTATAGCCTCCCCTGTCCTAAAGCCCAGTTTTAGCATTCTTCATTTCTGTCCACGGTTAATTGCAATCTGAGCACAGCAATAATCAGTGTATCAGTGTATAAATATACACCTGTAATTTTTTGGACGGGTTCATAGATGCTCGATTGGTAGCGAATTCCGCGCAAACCGTCACCAAACTCCACTTTTGCCGCATCTAAAGGTTATTTTTGCGCAAATTTTTGGATGCCGATAGTCACAATGGGCAGGAGGCTGGTACCCACCGGAGAGGGCAACGCCTACATTTTCATAACGTAATAGCCCGCACCCCTCACTGCCGTCTCGAGTGTGTCGCGATCAACCGGGCGCTTCGAGCGCACGCGTGCCGTGTGGTCCGCGTACGTTACCGTAGCCCACACGCCATCAAGCGCATTGAGGGCATTCGTCACATTCCGGGCGCAGCCGTCGCAACTCATGCCGCCGATAAGGAGTTCCTCACGATAGGGGTAGTGGGACTCGTCGGTGTCTGCCACCACAACCTTTTTGGCCTTCTTGCCGCTCGCACCATCGCTGCAGCAACTCTTCCCGTGTGTCGAAGCGGCAATGCGACGCAGTCCAAAAAACATGCCGACGGCAATGACGGTCAGCACGATGAGATTCGCAGGGTTGAGCAAGTCACTCATGCGTTCCCCTTTCAGTAGCACTATCTAGATACCCCCATGGGGTGTCCCCATCTTAACCCAAAATCATGTCCGTTCGGTCAATTAGTTTTCCTCTTCAAACTTTTTTGTTGACCATGGCTTACTTTCGTGTATAAGTTTTCTTAGGCTAACAGTTTAGATCCGTAAGGAGCGACGTGACTCGAACCATAGACATCCCAACGTTTCAGGCAGCAGTCGTGCGCAACTGCTCCCCCACGCTCGCGGGCATCAAGCCGGCATCGCTCTTTACCTATCCAGGCACCTACGCCCACGGGGACGGCTCGACCGCAACAGAAACCATCGCAGAACGCCGAGCACGCCTGCTCAACGTTATCGCCCAGTGCAACCGCGAGCTTGACCCGCTTGGCATCCACCTGAGTGTTTTGGTCTGGCGGCCCTGCGGAGCGCTCGTGTACGTGTACCGAGCCAAAAGCCTCACCACCTATTTCGCGGACCCTCGCGCCAAAACGGCGCTCGCCTCGGAAGGCTACGACACGAGAGACCTTTCGACATGCCTTGTGCATTTGGCATCACGCATCACGCTCGCGAGTAATAACGTCGCGGAATGCGCCTGTAGCCAGACTCGATGCGCACTACCCCAGCAAGCTAGCTGCAGCAACGACTGCACCTGCGAGTCTCCGCACGAAATAGGCTACTTCCTAGGATATCCCTACGACGACGTGCACGAGTTTATCGTCCAGCGCGGCGAGAACTATAAGGTCTTTGGGGCCTGGAAGGTCTACGCAAATGTCGAGCAGGCACTTGCGACGTTTGATGCCTACCGCGCCTGCACCCAATACTTCACCTTTGTCTATCAGCAGGGCTACAGCTTGGCGCAACTTGCCCAGGCAACCCGATAGAACATAGAAGCCGTGGCAACCTGCCGCACAACTGAAAGGACTCAACATGAGCAAGATCGCCGTCGTCTACTGGAGCGGCACGGGCAACACCGAGGCCATGGCAAACCTCGTTGCCGAAGGTGCAACCGATGCCGGCGCCGAGGCAGAGGTCATCTCCTGCGCCGACTTCTCCGCAGACAAGGCCGCTGGCTATGACGCTATCGCCTTCGGCTGCCCCGCCATGGGTTCCGAGGAGCTTGAATATGATGAGTTCCAGCCCATGTGGGATGAGGTCAAGGAGACCCTCGGCGACAAGAAGGTCGTCCTCTTTGGCTCTTATTCGTGGGCCGAGGGCGAATGGATGGACAACTGGAAGGCGGACGCCGACGAGGAGGGCGTCAACGTCGTCGATTCCGTCATCTGCTACGACGCCCCCGATGATGAGAGCGAAGCGGCCTGCCGCGCCCTTGGAGCCGAGCTCGCCTAGCGGCAATGAGCTCCGCCCGCAACGCGCATTGCAACAAAACACATTCGCGTCCCAACAAAAACGGGAGCCGGATCACATCCGGCTCCCGTTTTCTGCTATGTCAGTCATATAAAGCGGCTACGAGATATTGCCCAAGAACGCCTTGGTGCGCTCGCTCTTGGGGTGGTCGAAGACCTCGCTCGGCGTACCCTCTTCCACAATGACGCCGCCGTCCATAAAGACGACGCGGTCGGCGACATCGCGGGCAAAGCCCATCTCGTGCGTCACGACGATCATGGTCATACCGTCGTGCGCCAGGTCGCGCATGACGCCCAGAACGTCGCGCACGAGCTCAGGGTCGAGCGCCGAGGTGGCCTCGTCAAAGAGCATCACGTGCGGGTTCATCGACAGGGCGCGGGCGATGGCCACGCGCTGCTGCTGGCCGCCCGAGAGCTGGCTCGGCATAAAGTCGATGCGCTCGGCCAGGCCGACCTTGGTCAGCTCCTCGACGGCGATCTTCTCGGCCTCTTCCTTGCTGCGCTTGAGCACCTTTTGCTGCGCAAGCATGACGTTCTTTTTGACCGACAGGTGCGGGAACAGGTTGAACTGCTGAAACACCATGCCCAGGTGCGTGCGCACTTTGTTGAGGTCGACGCCCTTGGCACACACATCCACGCCCTCGACGACAATCGAGCCGCTCGTGGGATGCTCCAGGCGATTGATGCAGCGAAGCATCGTCGACTTGCCCGAGCCTGAGGGGCCCAAGACCACAACGACCTCACCCTTGTGCACATCCAGATCGATATCGCGCAGGACCACGTTGTCCCCAAAGGCCTTCTGGAGGTTCTTGATGCTGACGACGACCTCGTTCGAGTTATTGGTTTCGCTCATGATAGGACCTCCTTACAGACCGGCGATGTGATCGGCGGGCGTCGCGACAACCTGTCCGGCGCTCTTGGCGGGACGCTTCTTCTTGGTCTCGGCCGTGCCCAAAAGCCTCGCCTCAAGACCGCTCACCAAGCGAGCGAGCGGCAGGGTGATGACCAGATAGAACAGGGCGGCAACCACGTACGGTGTAATGGAGCCCGTCGTGGCCACGATGGTACGGGCGTTCATGACGATCTCGACCACACCCACGGCGGCAAGCAGCGACGTATCCTTGTAAAGCAAGATAAACTCGCTGGTCAGCGTAGGCAAAACATTACGGAACGTCTGCGGAATCATGACATAGAGCAGCGTCTGGAACGCGTTCATGCCCAGCGAACGCGCAGCCTCGTTTTGGCCCTTGGGGATCGATTGAATACCGGCACGGAAGATCTCGCATAGGTACGCAGACGAGTTCATGGCCATGACGATAACGCCAAGCACGTAGTCATCAACCTTGACGCCGGCCAACGGCAGACCGAAGAACGCGATATAGATCTGCAGGAACGCCGGCGTACCGCGGATGATATTCACATAGATGCCGGCGAGGCAGCGCAGGATGCGCGACTTGGAGATGCGCATGAGCGACAAGGCAAAGCCAAAGGGAATTGCCAGCGGAAACGCCACAAGCACGATCGAGAGCGACATAAGGAAGCCCTTAAAGACGATCGGCAGGCTTTGGACCAAAATGACTGGGTTTAAGAACAGGCGCAGGAACATATTGGAGTTCCAGGCCTCGACCCACGGCTGCTCCTTAAGATCGGCCAGGAAGTTATCGAATGCCGTCACGCCCTTGATCTCCACCGACGGAATCTTGGAGATCTTCTTGGTCGAGCCATCGGCCAAAGTGCAGGTGCCGCTAAAGGCCTCATCGCCGCCCTCGACGGGGAAGGTCACGCCGTAAACCTCGACACGGAAAAAGCCGCCGGCAGGCGCCGTCTCGCCAAAGTCGATCTTGAGCGTCTGGCCGTCAGCCTTGCACGTGGGCTTCATGGGCGTACGATCCATGAGGTCCTCGCCCGAGAGCATCGTCAATCGCGTGTCATCGGTACCAAACGTCGTGCCGTCGACAAACGTCAGCGAAAGACCGCTCAGCTCCTCGTCGGCATCGGCCTGGACCTCCCAGGTAATGCGCGTCTCGGTACCGCCGACCACAGCGCTGCCCGAACCAGTGTTGGGTCGGGCGGTAATCTTTGCGGTCTCAAGCGCCTGGGCGGTCGTGGGCGCATATGCCCCTGCGCACACCAGCGCGAGCGCCACGGCCATGGCGCAGGCTAGCTTTTGGAGCAAGGCGGGCAGTGGAAAACGCTGCTCCGCGGCCCCTTTGTTCAGTCGAGACAAGGTGGCTCCTATCGTAGAAGTTGCCGGCAAAACGAGACGGAAATACTCTCCGTCAAGAGAAGCGCAAAGGCCCTCTCCGCCAAAACGGAAAGGGCCCGCGAGCAATCAAGTAGCTATTTTACTTGATGTTGTACTTAGCCATGAGGGCGTCAATGGTACCGTCGTCGGTCAGGTCCTTGATGGCCTGGTTGATGTCTTCCTTGAGCTTGGTGTTACCCTGGTTGATGGCGATGGCGTACTCCTCGCCGGTGCTGATCTGCTTAATGGTCTGGCAGGTGTTGAACTGCTCGGCGGTCAGCTGGCTGGCAACGGAGCGGTTGGTGACTACGGCGTCGCCCTTATCGGACTGCAGGGCGCTGAAGCACTCGGTAGCGTCCTTGTAGGGGACGATCTTGGCCTTGGGGAAGTTCTCCTGGGCAAAAGACTCGGCGGTCGAGCCAGACTGAACGATGATGGTAGCGTCGGCGTTGTTGAGCTTCTCGCTGTAGTTGTCGGCCGTGATGTCGGTGTTATCGACCTTGGTCACGATAGCCTGATCGTCCATGTAGTAGGAATCGGAGAAAGTGACTTCCTTCTCACGCTCGGGCGTGTCGGTGATAGCCGCGATGGAGACGTCGTACTTGGCGCCCGAAGCGACACCCGGAACCAGCGTGTCAAAGTCATTGTTGACGTACTCGACATCCAGGCCCAGCTTGTCACCGATAGCCTTGATGAGCTCAAGGTCAAAGCCCTGGTAGTCGCCGTTGTCATCCTTGTACTCAAACGGCGCGTACTCGGCAGAGGTGCCGACGGTCAGCGTGCCGTCCTTGACGAGCGCGTACTCCTTGGAGCCGTCGACCTTCTCGACCTTAGCGTCGTCAGAGCTGCTGGAACCGGCATCAGAACCAGAGGTGGCGTTGGACGAACCGCAGCCCGTCAGAGCAAGGGCGAGCGCCATAGCACCCGTGGCGGCAAATGCGCCAAGCTTCTTCAGCTTCATAATCAGTCTCCTTCCGGTGACCTCGTTTGATTCAGAGGTCTGCAAAAACTGTTGGCTATTATGCACCCGGAATTACGAATCTGCAATGAGAAAACTGATTGAAACAAACCCATAACGTGAATGGAATACTCTACTTTGTGACAGTCATTACTGCTGCAATGACCTTAATAGTCTAATTTCAGCTGCATAACCTGCAAGTTCGTTCGGAGTCTCCAAAATAAACGGCAGCGAACGCAAGTGGCCATTCGATACAATATTCTGCATAACCTGCATACCTCCACCAAATTCCTCACTGCCAAGGTATCCCTTGCCGATGCACTCGTGACGATCTTTATGGGCGCCACAAGAGTTCTTCGAATCGTTGATGTGTACGGCATGCAAGCGATCGATACCCACCACGCGGTCGAACTCGTCGAGTACGCCGTCCAGATCATGGATGATGTCGTAGCCGGCATCGCTCACATGGCAGGTGTCTAGGCAAACGCCCAGCTTGGCCGACAGCTCGGGGCGTTTGCCGGCAACACCCTCAATGATGAGCGCCAGTTCCTCAAAGCTGCGGCCCACCTCGGTGCCCTTGCCCGACATGGTCTCGAGCAGCACCGTCGTCTGCTGGCCCTCAAACATCACCTGACACAGGGCGTCGACAATCATCTGAATGCCGGCGTCGGAGCCCTGCCCCACATGCGCACCGGGATGGAAGTTGTAGTAGTTGCCGGGCAGCGCCTCCATGCGCCGCAGGTCCTCTGCCATAGCCTCCAAGGCGAACTCGCGCGCCCGCTCTTTGGCAGAACAGGGGTTGTAGGTATACGGGGCATGCGCCACCAGCGGTCCAAAGTCGTTTTGCGACATAAGCTCGCGCAGAGCCGCCACGTCATCCATGTCAAGTTCTTTTGCCTTGCCACCGCGCGGGTTGCGCGTAAAGAACGCAAAGGTATTGGCGCCAATGGACAACGCCGTCTCCCCCATTGCCCGATAGCCCTTCGTCGTCGAAAGATGACACCCGATCGTCAGCATCTCCAGCTCCCTCCTCATCAGTTGCGGTGAAATACGGTCTATTGGTGCCCTATTTTGGCGCAAACAGACCGTATTCCACCGCAAGTTATAAAAGGGGCATCAGGGGCAAAGGCCTCCAAGGCATTCCGGGCGCTGGCGCCATGCCCCCACGCACTAAAGTTTCAAGCGAATCGTATCGATAATGCGCGCGCAGCGCTGCGTGGCGGCAAGGGGCATGACGGGACTCTCGAGTTTCCCCGCCCGGATGAGCTGGGTCGCATGCTGGATTTCGCCGTAGAAATCATCGATCTCAAACGGGGCATTTATTTCGAGCGTTCGACCGTCGGAATACTTCACATGGGCGAGCTCGGGGCGATGGAGACGCTCGATTTCCAACGAGCCTCGCTCACAGACAATCGTTAAGCGGCTTTCATATGTTGCTTTGCCGTCGCACACCATATGAATGGGTATACCGCCGACGCTCATACGGATCTCGTCGGCCCAATCGACGCGGCCGCCTGATACGTCACGCCAGCGAACTTCACGGGATGAAACCTCGCACGCGCCCGCGAGCAAATCCTCAAACCAACCGACCGCATAGCAGCCCATGTCATATAGACAGCCGCCCTGCAACGAATCAAGCAGATAGCCCGAAGGAGGCTCGCCGTAATCGAGCTTTTGCACGCTTTCAATCGAGACAATACGGCCAAGCTCACCCGACGCAAGCAAGTCCTTCACGCGAGTGCGCATCGGGCAAAACCGATTCTTCATCGCCTCCATAAACAGCACGCCGCGCTCACGAGAGGTGGAGGCAATCGAGAGAGCCTCTTCCTCACTCAAAACGGCCGGCTTTTCGCACAGCACGGCCTTTCCCGCGCGCAGTGCCCGACAGACCCAATGCGCATGCATGCCATGTGGAAGAGCCAAGTAGATTGCGTCGACATCGGGGTCGGCAATCAGCGCATCATAAGCCACATCGCCGCTATCGTCAGCCGTGGCATAACTGTGCGCGGCATCAATCGAAAACGCCCTGCAAAACTCCTCAACATGCGAAGGAGTGCGGCCGGCGGCAGCCACAAGCCGTGCCCCGTCCACCTCCTTGAGCGACGATGCAAATCGATGCGAAATGTGTCCAGCGCCCAAAACGCCCCAACAAACCTCACGCAAATCATCACATGAATCCCGATGACCCACGACAGCCCCCTTCAGTTGCGGTGAAATAGTTCCTGTTTGGCCCCTATTCTGCCGCAAACAGGAACTATTCCACCGCAAGTTATAAAAGGGTCATGAGGAGCGCGTTTTGCCGAAGGCCTTAAGCACCGCCGTCACGGGACCAGGCTGGAAACGTCGGCGCACATCGTCGAGACGCTCGGGAATATCGATGTGCTGTGGGCAGTGGCGCGCGCATTTGCCGCACTTGACGCAATTGCTCACGAGCTTGGGCTCGCTCGTGCGCACCGCACTCGCCGTAAAGTATTGCGACAGCCCCGTAAACCAGCTGTGCGCATAGCTCGCGTTGTAGGCGGCAAAGCAGCCGGGAATGTTGATACCCTTGGGGCATGGCATGCAGTAGCCGCATCCCGTGCAGGGCACACGGTTCGATTTCTCAAACTCCATCAACACGCGCGCAATCGTGTCGAGCTGGTTGGCAGTCATCGAATTCGGCAACGCGAGGTCTGCCAGTGACGAATTCTCATCCACCTGCGCGATATCGGTCATACCCGAAAGCAGCATCGTCACCTGAGGATGATTCCACACCCACGAAAGACCCCAGGCGGCAGGAGTGCGCAAATGCGGGTCACGGGCACTATCGAGCACAGCGCGGGCCCGTGGCGGCAGCTTGCCCGCTAAACGCCCGCCCAGCAGCGGCTCCATCACAAACACCGCGAGCCCGCGCTCCGCAGCCGCCATGAGTCCTGCCGTTCCCGCTTGGTAACGCTCGCCGGCATAGTTGTACTGTATCTGGCAAAAATCCCAGTCATATGCGTCAAGCATCGTCAGGAAATCCACCGCGCTGCCGTGGTACGAAAAACCAATCTGGCGAATGCGCCCCGCCGCCTTTTGACACGCGATCCAGTCCTCAATGCCCAATGCCACCACACGTTCCCACTGGGCGGGCGAGGTAATGTTATGCATGAGGTAATAGTCGATATGGTCGGTCCGCAGGCGCCGCAGTTGCTCATCGAAGAACCGGTCGAAATCCTCCGCGCACTTGCACGAAGCATGCGGCAACTTGGTCGCCAGCAACACCCGGTCACGCAGCCCCAAGCGCTCAAGCGAGGCGCCCACGCACGCCTCGTTACCGGGATAGAGATACGCGGTGTCCAGATAATTAATCCCCTGCTCCACCGCACGGGAAATGATGGCATCGGCTGTCTTCGCATCCGGACGTCCCGGCGCACCGGGAAACCTCATGCAGCCCAGACCCAACGCCGAGATACGGTTGCCGCTTTTGGGGTCAACGCGATATTGCACGGCCCCTCCCTTCGCCATCAGCGCCCCGGCAAGGCGAAACACAATGGTCACGCAGCCGAAACATCGTGGAATCGCAATCGAGAACGTATCGTAACGCAGCAGAAATCGAGCTGTCACGGCACCGCTTTAACATCAGCAAAAAGCCCGATGAAAGGAGCCGGGCATGACCACGCGCATGTCTTTGCGGTCTGCCCTGCAGCGTAGCGTCCAGGCAAACGTTTCTTTTTTATAACAGCCGCCCCGCGCACCCACCAATCACCCTGGCAGCATACAATCCATCAGGCGCCCCTTACGCGGGCGCCTTTTACATGGGGAGATGATTCACATGCAGATCAACAAGGTCGCCTTTATCGGCAAGGGCGGCGTCGGCCTGCTCTACGGCAGCATGATCGCCCGGGCGCTCGGCAACGACGCCGTCGAATACATCATGGATGACACCCGTTTTGAGCGTCACGCGGGCGATGCGCTCACTGTCAACGGCAAGCCCTGCGATCTCACGTCCGTCCGCGCCAGCGAGGCGACGCCCGCCGATCTGGTCATCCTGACAGTCAAGACCACCGGTCTCGACCAAGCACTCAAGACTATGGAGCGCGTCGTGGGACCCAACACGCTCATCGCCTCGCTATGCAACGGCATTACGAGCGAGCAAAAGATTGCCGAACGCTTTGGCTGGAAGCATACCGTTCTTGGTATCTGCCAGGGCATGGACGCCGTGTTCCTCAACGGCGCGCTCACCTTTACCAATGCGGGCGAGATCCGCTTTGGTGCAGCCGCCGGCACCGACCCCGCGACCGTCGCCGCTATCGACGAGCTCTACACGCGCTGCGGCATCGCCCATACCGTCGAGAGCGACATTGCGCACCGCATGTGGGCCAAACTCATGCTCAACGACGGCATCAACCAGACCTGCATGGCCTACGGCGGGACCTACGGAAGCGCCACGGAGCCGGGCTCCGAGCAGCGTCGCTGCTTTGTTTCCGCCATGCGCGAAACGCTTGCGGTCGCCAACGCCGAGGGCGTTGAGCTGACCGAGGCAGACCTGACGCAAATGGTGCACCTCATCGAGGGAATCGACCCCGCCGGTATGCCCTCGATGGCTCAAGACCGCATCGCAAGGCGCAAAACCGAGGTTGATGAGTTCGCGGGCACCATCTGCCGCCTCGCAGCCAAACACGATATCCAGGCACCACAAAACGAGTGGCTCTATCGGCGCATCCGCGATATCGAGAAAAGCTGGTAGCGCCAACGCGCCGCATTCAACAGCCTTAACAGCAAAACCGCCGCAAGGGAACCTTTCCCCTGCGGCGGCCTTCATCTTCGTCTATGACCGGCGGTCGATCTCGCAACAGTTAGCGTTGCGACTCCGGCACCTCGTCCTCGTCATCGCGGCAAAGAACCACGCCCACGCTTCCCAGCAGCGCGGCCGCGATCAGCGCGCCGACCACGATAGGAGCAGCCCCGCATGTCCCCTGCATGCCCGCGACGAGCGCGGCCGTGGGACCAAGGCAACCAAGCATCAACGCGACGGCGGCAACGGCAATATCTCGAGCATTCACAAGACCACTTCCTCCAAGAGAAAGACCTTATTTCTCAAGAACCAGTGTGCCCCGCATCCATACGCCCAGCGTACCGCCACGGTAAGGGCTCTGTTAACTCAAACGCATACATAGAACGGACGTCCTTACGTTGCCCTAAAGCTCGGTAAAGACGCCCGTCCGCCAAATATCCGTGATGCAGAAAAATTACCAACCGGTGTAGTAGTCGGTGGTTCCGGCAGCGCAGCCGGAGTCATAGACCTTGCAATCGCCCTTGGAGCCCGTAAAGGTCGAGCCCTGGGCCATATCGCCCGCGGCAACAACGTAATAGCCGTCGGAATCGCGCCAGAAGCCCTCAGAATCCTGAGTCCATTCGCCCGTGCGATAGTGATAAAGCACATTGCTGCTGTAATAGGTCTCACGGCGCCCGTTGTAGTTATTGACACCCGCAGAGCGCGTCAGGCCCGATCCGTTCGCGTAGGACGCGGCAGACGCGTAGGACGGAGTGCAACCGGCGTTGTAGTACGAAGCCTGGGCGGCCTCGGCAGCCTCCGCCTCGGCGGCAGCGGCCTCGAGCGCTTCGCGCTTGGCATTCTCAAGCGCAGTGCGCAGCTCATCGAGCTCGGTCGACTTCGCGTCGACCTCCCCCATCGTCAAAAGGCTGCCCGCACCATCGATACAACCCTGCAGCACAGCGCGCTCGTCATCGGTGGCATAGTCACCATACATGTTTAGGATAATCTGAGCGCGCATTTCAAGGGAATCGCGCTTGGCCTCCATCGAGGCGTTCCACTCCTGCATAGAGCCATAACCATCGCCGCGATAATCAACGGGCTGTACCAGCGTCGTCTCGGACGGCGTAGATCCAACCGTATCGGACAGTGTTGCGGCGTGGGCATCAGTTGCACCGGCGCCCGCCAAAAGTGCCACGGTCAGAGCGGCGGAAAGGGCAGCGGCTTTCGGTTTTCGTGAATCGATCCTCATGTAGCTGGAAACCTCCGTAGTGCGTTTTTGCTGCGTTTGAGCTGCGTGTGATTCGATCGCGCTGCATAGTACCTCGAGCAAATCGCGACCTGCGGTTTTACTCAAAAGGCGCACGTCAATTGCGTAAAACTCACATCCTCTCAACAGGAGTTTTCCACAACTCGAATGCATAAAGCATGCCAAAAACCCTGTAATAGCGCCCTTCCTATGCAAAAAAGGCGCCTGCGCAACCATTGCTTGCACAGGCGCCTTGAGCAGGCATTTTATGCAGTTATACCTATCGAGTCGCAAGGGGTCCTTGCACAAGTCGCCTTACTCGTCCAGCGCGGCGAAGGCCTGCTTCAGATCCCAAATGATGTCCTCGGCGTTCTCGGTACCGATGGAAAGACGGATCGTGGAGGGCGTGATGTTCTGCTCGGCGAGCTCCTCGGCAGAGAGCTGGGAGTGCGTGGTGGTAGCCGGGTGCACGACGAGCGACTTGACGTCGGCCACGTTGGCGAGCAGCGAGAACACCTGCAGATGATCGATGAACTTCCAAGCTGCCTCCTGGCCACCCTTAATCTCAAAGGTGAAGATCGACGCGCCGCCGTTGGGGAAGTACTTCTGATAGAGCTCGTGATCGGGGTGCTCAGGCAGGCTCGGGTGGTTCACCTTGGCGACATGGCTGTCACCAGCCAGGAACTCAACGACCTTCTTGGTGTTCTCGACATGGCGGTCGACGCGCAGCGACAGGGTCTCGGTGCCCTGGAGCAGGACCCAGGCGTTGAACGGGCTGATGCAGGCACCCTCGTCGCGCAGCAGGATGGCGCGGACATAGGTTGCGAAGGCGGCGGGACCGGCAGCCTCGGCAAACGAAACACCATGGTAGGAGGGGTTGGGCTCAGCGATCTGGGCGTACTTTCCGCTCGCCTTCCAATCGAAGTTACCGCCGTCGACGATCACACCGCCCAGCGAGGTGCCGTGGCCGCCGATGAACTTGGTTGCGGAGTGGACGACGATGTTGGCGCCATGCTCCAGCGGACGGAACAGATACGGGGTGCCGAAAGTGTTGTCGACGACAACCGGCAGACCGTGCTTCTTGGCGATCTCGGAGATGGCGTCGATGTTGGGGATGTCAGAATTGGGGTTGCCGAGCGTCTCGAGATAGATGACCGTGGTGTTGTCCTTGATGGCACCCTCAACCTCTTCCAGGTTATGAGCGTCGACAAACGTGGTCTCGACGCCAAACTGGGAGAGCGTATGCTCGAGCAGGTTGTAGGAACCACCGTAGATGGTCTTCTGAGCCACCACGTGGTCACCAGCCTGGGCAAGAGCCTGCAGGGTATAGGTGATGGCAGCAGCGCCGGAGGCGACGGCAAGACCGGCCACGCCACCCTCGAGTGCGGCGATACGGTCCTCGAAGACGCCCTGGGTGGAGTTGGTCAGACGGCCGTAGATGTTACCGGCGTCGGCAAGACCAAAGCGGTCGGCGGCGTGCTGGGAGTTGCGGAACACATAGCTCGTGGTCTGGTAGATAGGCACGGCGCGGGAGTCGGATGCGGGGTCGGCGCTCTCCTGGCCAACATGAAGCTGCAGGGTATCGAAACCAAAGGTGTGCTCGGGGTTGTTGATGAACTGGCTCATGATGATCTCCTTGATCGAACGAAAGTAAATAAATAAGAGAAGAGTAAGTCGCTGTCTCCTGATCACGCCAACGGGCGCAAACAGGAGCCCGGCATTCGTCTTGGCAAGCAGTTCATATGCGGTCCTCCCTTTGACATCCCGGTTCCGTGGTCGGCTTAATTACCTACCGCCTTTGTGTGTTTTGAATAGTACGAGCATTGTTTCGCTCGGTCAATCACTTAAAAGCGCTAACCTGTTATCGGTTTTTTAGATAGCTATCGAAAGGACGGGCACCGATGACCCTCCAGCAGCTTCGTTTTCTGATCGCCGTGGCAGAGTCCGGCTCAATCAACGCCGCAGCTCAGCGCCTCTATACCGCTCAGTCCAACATCTCAAACGCCGTCAAAAGCCTGGAACAAGAGCTCCATCTGGAGATCTTTACGCGCTCCAGCCGCGGCGTCACGCTCACCAACGACGGCACCGAGCTTTTGGGCTATGCGCGCCAGGTCGTAGAGCAGGCCGACATGCTCGAGGCACGCTACGAGGACGGTGGCACCCCGCAAGCCCGCCTCGCCATTTCCGCCCAGCACTACGCCTTTTCGGTCGAGGCCTTTGTCAACGTAGTCGAGCGCTGCCGCGACAGCAAGTTCGAGTTCATCATGCGCGAGACCACCACATCGCAGATCATCGATGACGTCCGTGCGTTTCGCAGCGATATCGGCATTCTGTATCTGGATGACTTTAACGCCCGCGTTCTGCAGAAGGCCTTCGCCGATGCCCGCGCAAGCTTCCATCCCCTCTTCGACGCGACGGTCCACGTCTTCGTTAGCGAGCGCCACCCGCTCGCACGCCGCCCGCAACTGTCCCTTGCCGACCTCACGCCCTATACGCGCTACAGCTTTGAGCAGGGAACCTCAAACTCCTTCTATTACGCCGAGGAGCCGTTTAGCTACATCCCCTGCGATCGCAACATTCGAGTCTCTGACCGCGGCACGCTCACCAACCTGCTGATCACCTCGAACGGCTACACGCTCTCCACCGGCGTGCTCTCAAACGAAATGCAATGGGGCATGGCATCGATTCCACTGGCAGATGCCCCGACGATGCACGTAGGCTATATCATGCACGATGAACGCAAGCCCTCTCCCCTGTTGCAGCAATACCTCGACGAGCTCGACCGCATCATCCAAGAAAACCAGCCATCTGAGGACAGGGTAGATATGGTAGATTGCTAGCCCTCGGCGAACGCGGCGCTACAATGGTCACTCACACGAAACGTACCCAACGAAAGGAACCATGTGAAGGTCATCATCTACACCGACGGCTCGGCCCGATCAAATCCGGGACGCGGCGGCTACGGCGCCGTGCTCAAATACACCAACCCCGCCGGCAAGACCTTCACCTCCGAGCTTTCGCGCGGCTACGCCAAGACCACCAACAACCGCATGGAGCTCATGGCGGTCATCGTGGCGCTCGAGGCGCTTAACCGCCCCTGCGAGGTCGAGGTCCATTCCGATTCGCAGTACGTCGTCAACGCTTTCAATAAACACTGGATCGACGGCTGGAAAAAGCGCGGGTGGAAAACTGCCAACAAGCAGCCCGTCAAGAACCGCGACCTGTGGGAGCGCCTGCTTGCCGCCAAAAGCAAGCACAAGGTGGAGTTCATCTGGGTTAAGGGACATGCCGGCCACGAGCTCAACGAGCGCTGCGATGAGCTCGCCACCACGGCAGCCGACGGCAGCAACCTCGATATCGACACCGGCTTTAACGAGAGCGACCTGTAACGGCGTTTTCGCACGCTTTTGTGTCCTCCCGCGCTACACTCGTCCTGTAGGCCAAACAACGCAAGGGGGACACATGCTGCGTATCGCAACCATCGGCACGTCCATGATCACCGACGACTTTATTCAGGTCGTCAATGCCAACGACCAGGCCGTATTCGTAGGCACGCTCTCGCGCAATGCCGAGCGCGGCGCCGCCTTTACTGCCGAGCACGGCGGCGAGCGAAACTTTACGTCACTCGATGAGCTTGCGGCAGCCGCCGGCGTCGATGCCGTCTACATCGGCAGCCCCAATGCGCTCCATTACGAGCAGGCGCTCGCCTGCATCGCCGGTGGCAAGCACGTCATCGTCGAGAAACCCTTCTGCGCCACCGAAGCACAGGCGCTGGAAGTCTTCCGCGCTGCCGAGGCAGCAGGTGTCGTGGCCCTCGAGGCCATGCGTCCCCTCCACGATCCCGCCTTCCACGCCATCGAGGACGCCCTGGGCGAGATCGCCCCCATCCGCCGCGCCTCATTGCGCTTTGGCAAGTATTCCTCGCGCTACAACGAGATTCTCGCGGGACGCGCCACCAATATCTTCGACTGCAATATGGCATCGGGTTCCCTCATGGACATTGGCGTCTACACCGTCGAGCCCATGGTCGAGATTTTCGGCATGCCCTCCGGCCTTACGAGCATGACTACTCTGCTCGACCCCACCACGCGACAGCTCACGCACGGCCCCATCGACGGCTGCGGTTCCATCCTCGCCAGCTACGGCGGTGGCCGCATCTCCGTCGAGCTCGCGCACTCCAAAATTACGAATGACCTGCTGCCCTCGCAGATAGAAGGCGAGCGTGGCACTATCCAGATCGACCATCTGTCCACGCCCCGCAACGTCCGCATCGACTATCGCGGCGACGTCGTACGCGGCTCGGCGACCGAGGCGCCGCGCGAACAGGACGAGAACGGCCGCGTGCTCGACCTGCCCAAATCGAGCAACACTATGGAATACGAACTCACAGACTTTATCACCGCCATCGGCGGCATCGATAACGTTAAGGAAGAGATTTGGGAGACCCCGGCAGGACGCCACGAGCTTGGCCACTACCGCGATGTCACGCTCGTCTCACTGCGTATCATGGATGCCGTGCGCCGGCAGGCCGGCATTACCTTCCCGGCCGACGCAGGCAAGCAGGCATAGCGATGGGCCTCTTCGATACGTTCTTCTCCAGCGTCACCGGCGGCAGTCGAGAGCCTCAAAAACCATCAAACGTCGAGCTCGAGTTGCGCCGCAGGCTTACCGTACTCGCAAGCGACGAGGCCACTCAAGACACTCCCCTGCGCTATTTCCTGCGCTGGGCGGGGCAAGTCCAAGGCGTTGGTTTTCGCTTTACCAACACCAACCTCGCACAGGCACGCGCACTCACCGGCTGGGTGCGTAACATGGAAGACGGCTCAGTCGAGATGGAGATACAGGGAGCTCCGGCAAACGTCCTATCTCATCTCGAGGCGCTTCATGCCTCCTATGAGCGCATGGGAACGCGTTTTCGCCTCGTAGACGCCCAGGCCCGAGCCCCACTTGCCAATGAAGACGGTTTCAGTCCTCATTATTAGTATTGTGTGCTAAATACGGTATCATTTACCTACGACCGTTAATAGAAAAGAGGCGAGGCGCATGGCGGTGCAAAGAAGGAATACCAAGCAGCGAAAGCTGGTTCTTGACGCCGTGCGCCAAAGCCATAACCATCCCACCGCCGACGAAATCTACAACGTCGTGCGCGAACAGGATGACAAAATCAGCCGCGGTACGGTCTACCGCAATCTCAATCTCTTGGCCAACGCCGGCGAAATCCTCTCCATCAAGACGCCGGGCGGCAGCCGCTTCGATCGCACGATCGAGCCGCATGCGCATATCATCTGCACCTCGTGCAGCCGCGTCATCGACGTACCGCTCCCCTTCGATGCACAGCTCGACGCCAAAGCATCCGAGCAAATCGGCTGGCACGTCACGTCGCACTACACCATCTTCGAGGGTCTCTGCCCCGATTGCCGGTAGACGTTTGGAACATGCCTTAAAATCCACCTTTCCGCACTTTGCAGCAAGAAGTAGATTTCTAGACATGCCCCAAATGTTTACTCAGCAAGTAGACGGCGCAGTTCTTCTTCGACCGTGCGCACGTAACGGACGCGGTCGTTGACGCCACGCATGGTGGGGTTGCAGCTCTCCATCAGATAGGGATGGCCCACGACGTTGAGCATGTCGCGATCGTTCTCATTGTCGCCAAAAGCCATCATCTCATCGGGCGAAATACCCAGGGCACGACCGTAATCGGCAAGCGCGGAGCCCTTGCCCGAACCGAAACCGATCAAGTCCGTCCATGCGGTTCCCGACGTCATCACTTCGACACGATCGCTAAAGAGGCGCTCGAAATACTCCCGGGCTGCCGGATAATCCACCTCGGGCGTCTGGAAGCCAATCTTAATGACATCCTCGTCGATGTCCTCGGGACGGTCGACCACCGCCACATCGCAGTGGACCACATAGCGCAAATGGTCGACGAACGCATCGTTACCGCTCATGGCGTAGATGTGCCCCTCACACGAAAGGGTCACGTCGGTATGGGGATACGCAACCACGGCATTCGCGATAGCCATAGCAAGGCTACGCTCCATAGAGCGCTTGACAACGGCACGCCCCTCGCTCATCACCAGGGTTCCGTTTTCGCATACATAGGTGAGCTCATCGGCCACCGGGGCAAACAGGTAGCGCAAGCTCGCATATTGACGGCCACTCGCCGGCATAAACACGATACCGCGACGATGCAGCTCATCGATAAGCTCAAAGGCCTCGGAACGCAGCTCGCGCTCCCCCGGATGCAGCAACGTGCCGTCCAAATCGCATGCAATCAGTTTGATTCCCTCAAGACCCATATGCTTCCCCAAAGCCTCCTATCAACAGCAAGACGGACCTTGATTGGTCGCCCCTCAAAGCCCATCTTGCGCATACGCGCGCTTAGCCACGCACCTTTTTTACGATGGTAAAGTCTGGAGCCATGCTCACGACGACCTCCGCCGCACTCGACGCAAAGCGCCGGCTGGCATCGAGCTCGCGTGTGACCACCGAGAGCCGAACACCCTCGACACCCCGGAGCATGCGGCCCAAAACAGGCTGCACCGGCGTATACATGCGCACGGTATGCTCGTCCGAGTCGCCTCGGAAGAGCGGCGCATGCATGTTGCCGATCTCCCAGCACGAATGCGCGAGCGCAATCGGGTCCATGCGGTCAACTTCGACCAAATAAACCTCGGCGCTGCGCAAGCGCACGACAACTGCCACGGGCACCATGCCCGAACGGTCGATGGCGAGCACGTCGCCATCGGCAAGACGACCGCCGTCGGCAGTATCCAGCCGAACATCGATCGTGCGCCCCAGCTCCGTCACGCCCGCAAACGCGCATACATCAGCCTGATCCCAATCGAGCAGTAGCTCGTCAACTTCAAAGACGCCGCCCAACTTCCGGCGAAGCAGGAGTTCATAGGACGAATCGTTGAGATTTCCCAAGCATGTCGTCGAAACCAAGCGTTCAGGCATACTCTAACCCTCGACCTCGACGAGCTCGATATCAAAGTTGAGATCCTTGCCGGCAAGCTCGTGGTTGGCATCGAGCGTCACGGCCTCGGGCGTCACGTCAATGACGACGGCGGGGACAGGCATGCCGCTCGGCGTGGACAGGAAGAGCTTCATGCCCTTCTCGATCTGCTCGATGTTGGGAACCTGCTCGGCCGGGAAGGTAATAACCATCTCGGGATTGTGCTCGCCGTAGGCATCGGCAGCCGGGATGTGCACGGTCTTCTTCTCGCCCACCTGCATGTCGACAACAGCGGCGTCGAAGCCCTTGATCATCTGACCGGCGCCGCAGGTGAACTCCAGCGGCTCGCCGCGATCGTAGGAGCTATCGAACTGCGTGCCATCATCGAGCGTGCCGCGATAATGGGTCTTGACCTTCTTGCCCTGGTTGGACATGGTAACCTCCGTAATAAGGGCGGCGCACAACGCGGGCCGCCATGAACATATGGCGCTAACTATACCCTAGTCATACAATTCAATGACAGTTTGCAAAGAAACGCTGCAACCGGAGGAACCATGGCATATCCCGTATTTGACCTTCACTGCGACACCGCTGACCGCATCGGCTGGGCCACACTCGATCTCGACCTGCGCTTTACCGCCGGCACCGACGGTTATTTCCCCGGCGACGAAACACATCCGCAAGATTTCGATCTCATCGAGGGCAACGCCTGCGCCATCTCGCTCGCAAAGATTGGCAACACGCCGTGGGCACAGTGCTTCGCCACGTTTGTCCCCGACGAGATTCCCACCGCCCACGCCGCGCGCTTCCAGGCGCAGATCATGGCGCATATGAGCGGCCAGGCAATGCTCAACCACGACCGCATGGTCAACGTACGCAGCGCCGCAGACATTCGCCCCGCGCTCAAGGACGGCAAGGTCGCTTGCATCAACACCATCGAAAACGCCACGTTCTTTGCCGAGGACCCCGCGCTGATCGAGGTGCTCAAGAGCTTGGGCGTGCTTATGTCGTCACTCAGCTGGAACGCGCAGGGACCGCTCGCGAGCGGGCACGATACCCACGCCGGCCTCACCGCTGCCGGCATCGAGGCACTTACGCAGATGGAGCACGCCGGCATGGTACTCGACGTCTCCCACCTCAACGATGAGTGCTTTGACGAGGTTGTCGCCCGTGCCACGCGCCCCTTCGTCGCCAGCCACTCCAACTCCCGCGCAGTTTGCGGCGTTAAGCGCAACCTTACCGACGACCAGTTCCGCACCATTCGCGACACGGGTGGCATCGTCGGCCTCAACTACTGCAGCGAGTTCCTTTCCAACGACGCAACCGACAAGACCGCCGCAGACGTCACCTTCGACCAGCTGGCGGCACATATCGAGCACTGGCTCGACCTGGGCGGCGAGGACGTCATCGCACTCGGCGGCGACTGGGACGGAGCCACGGTGCCCGCTTTCCTCTCCGATGCCAGCAAGATGCCCGAGTTCCAGAACATGCTCTCCAAGCACTTTGGCAAGACCGTGATGCAGAAGCTCTGCAGCGATAATGCGCTTGCCTTCTTTGAGCGTTATTAATATCACGTCCCTTGAGCGGGCCGGCATGCCGAACGGTCGACATGCCGGCCCGTCCCCAACCTGAAGGACCGCTTTTGACGCAGCAATTTACGATTACCGTATCCCGACCGGATGGCACATCCATCCCCGTCGTCGTTACCAAAAAGCGCGTCAAGAACTTCAACCTACGCGTCACATCGAGCGGTGAGGTCCACGCCAGCGCACCGCTCGGCGCCAGCCGCGAGCGTATCGAAGCGTTTGTGAAGCGCAACAGCACCTGGATTATCGGTCGACTTGCCCAGCGCGAGCAACATCAGGCGACGGCACAAGAGCCGCTCAGCCCCTCGTCCATCATTGCACTTTGGGGCATGCCCATCACGGTACAGGACGCACTCGATCACAACTTTGCGTCACCCGCACCGCGACCCAAGCAGGCCACCTTCGCAAGCTTTATGGGTGCCGACAAATCGGACGAACGCCTACAGGCCAAGCGGTACGCAATCCTCGACGGCCTAACGTCCGATGAGCTCCAAGCCCACATCGACCAGCTCTATGCCTCCGAGGTCACCACAGCGCTGCGCGATATGGTGCATGCGTACGAAATCGCAATGGGCGTCAACGTGGCCCGCATTTCCGTACGCAGCATGAAAACGCGTTGGGGCTCATGCACACCTAAATCCGGCGCTATTCGCATCGCGCGCGAGCTCGCCGCCTACCCCGTCGAATGCCTCGACATGGTTGTCGCCCACGAGCTCGTCCACTTGCTCGAGCCAAGCCACAATCAGCGGTTTCACGCCCTGCTCGACACGTACTGCCCCAACAATAGAGCCCTGTCGCAGCGGCTCAAGCAGCCACCCTCAACAAGCTCTAGCGTCGACTAGCGCACGCGCTCGATCTCGACGCCGCAGCTTGCCAGGGGAAGACCGACGGGCGCCCACGGCTTATCGAGCTTTATGCGCACACCAAGCAGCAAGGGATAACGACGCAACAGCATCTGGGCCACACCCTCGGCTGCCGCCTCGATAAGTTTAAACGTATGCTCGCGCAGATACCCATCGACATCGTGGCACACCGAGCCGTAGTCAATCGAGGCGTCCAGGTTATCGTGCTCCCCCGCTGCACGCAGGTCGGCATAGAGCACCAAGGACACGATGAACTTCTGGCCCAGCGCGTTCTCTTCGGGATACACGCCGTGGTTGGCAAAGACCTCGAGACCGTCGATAGTAATGCGGTCAGCATGGCGCAGATCGTCATAGCTCACGTGGGGAACCGCCGTTGCGGTGGATATTTCGCCCCTTCCACGGCGGGCGAGCTCGGCGCCTTCAGTCTTGGTTGCATTCTCGGGCAGTTTCTTGTTGCTCATCGCGATCGTCTCCTTCGTTTAGAACCCCGACCGCGTAAACTAACTACACGCGAATCGACAGGTTCTTTTTATCATCGCTCCAGTTGCAAGCATTGCGCGCGGGGCATGCAAAGCAGGCGCGCGACGCTTTGTCGGCTGCATAGAGCAGGCGCTCGAGCGGTTGGCTGTTCACGCGCAGCTTTCGATGGCCCAGAATGGCCGTCTTAATGGCTGCGGCATCGGCCGGCTCAAACGCTACGTCATCGGGCATGCCGCCGAGAATCGCATCAGCGACGCGTTCGCTTGCAACATCATGGGATATACCCGATTCGTACTGTTCATCTTTGCCGATATCGTGAAGAAGTGCCGTGGCGTAGATGACCTCGCGGTCAAATTCGAGATCTTCCTCGAGATTCTTAATCCACATAATACGAGCGACATCCAGCAGGTGGTCAATACCGTGGCGGCAGAAGATGCGCCCCGATTCCAACTGTGCAATGTTGCCCAGGTGCCGCCGGAACAGGCCGTTGGCACAGATGTAATCGATACGAGGCATGACGCCAAAAGGCGCCAGGCCCGAAGCCATAAAACCGCGACGCGGCGTTCCCTCGTCAGTATTCGATGTAAAGTCGTTGACGACTCTCATAGTTAGCGTCCCAGCATCCTAAAGAATCGCTCCTCGAGCGACGGATCGGCCTCAAAGACGCCGCGACGAGCGAGCGTCACGGTCTTGGTGCCAGGCTTTTGCACGCCGCGCATGGTCATGCACATATGCTCGGCTTCCATGAGCACAATCGCTCCCTGGGGAGCGAGATACTCCATGAGGGTATCGGCAACCTGTGCACACAGCTGCTCCTGCAGCTGCAGACGACGGGCATAGACCTCAACCGTGCGGGCAAGCTTAGAAAGCCCTGCGACACGGCCGTTGGGGATATAGCCAATGGCAGCCTTGCCGTAAAACGGCAGCAGATGATGCTCGCACAGCGAGTAAAACGTAATGTCGCGCTCGATAACCAAATCGTTCGAAGCGACGGCAAAGGTTTTAGACAGGTGTTCCTCGGCACTCTGGTCCATACCGCCGGCGATCTCACCATACATACGGGCAACGCGCGCCGGGGTCTCCAGCAGGCCCTCACGAGTTGGATCCTCGCCTATGCCCTCAAGCAATAGCTTAATGGCGGCCTCGACTTTTTCCTGATCGACCATCTGGGCCTCACTTTTCCGATTTTGCGTTCGCGCTATGGTACCACGCCCTCCGGCATCGGCCACAAGCTACATAGTATGGGTCGAATAGACCGGATCGTCCCGCCAAAGCTCCACGGCGTCGCAAAGCGAAACGCCCTCACGTGCAGCACGAGCGCGCGTGGCGTTCATGTCGATCACGCGCTGATTGCTCGAGCCCCTAAAGCGCAACGAGATATCGTACAGATCCTGAACGAACGGGCCGTCCACCAACATGTCGAGGCAGGCCAGGATACGGTCCGTCACCTCGGTATGATGACGGCCATCCGGCATAAGCTCCTCGAGCACGTCACCGGTAAAGCACCAAATGGTCTTGCCCGACCCCGCAGGATAGGCCGCACGCACGCGCTCGATAAAGTCAACAAGCCCCGCCTGATTCTCGGGCTCCATAGGCTCGCCACCCAGAATCGTCAGGCCATCGATAAAGGGATGGTCGAGGCTCTCAATAATCTTATCCTCGACGGCGCGATCGAACGGCTCACCCGCAGCAAAGTCCCACGCGACAGAGTTAAAGCAATTCTTGCACCCACGACGGCACCCACTCACAAACAGAGAAGTACGAACGCCTTCCCCATCAGCAATGTCGAAATACTTAATGTTCGCGTAGTTCATAAGTAACCTTCCTGGGGGTCTGGAGTATATCATTCCGTCCTCAAACATTCTCGGCCTTCGGCCTGCGAAACTGCGGGCGGGACGATATGTCCCGGCCTCATGCAAAGGGTAACTCAATGAACGAAGCGAACATCGAGTATAGGGTTCGAGGTCCAATAAAAAATTTGTTGCAGCTCAATCGTTGCTGCAAGCAAACCGTTATTGCAAGTCGACTCATTTCCGCTAAGAACTTCGAGGAGTGAGCAGACCGCATGCTGCATCTCAGCTACGTCAACTTGGCTGCCCCGTAGCGAGGCCCCGGACCTTTACTCGATATGAGTTCCGCACGAACAGGAGGCGCCAGTGGCGCCTCCGCCGTGAGCCAGGACTGTCCGAAATAGCGAGTAAAGGTCCGGGGCCTCGCTACGGGGCAGCCTGGGATAGTTATTAGAGATGCAGCACGCGGTCGCGGATCTCCTCGGTTCGACCCTGGTTCCAGAACTGGGTACCGATGTAGCCGCACGTACGACGGGCGACATTCATCTTCTCCTGGTCACGATTGCCGCAATTGGGGCACTCCCACACCAGTTTGCCGTCATCCTCGACAATCTTGATCTCACCGTCGTAGCCGCACACCTGGCAGTAGTCGCTCTTGGTGTTGAGCTCGGCGTACATGATGTTATCGTAGATGTACTGCATCACGCGAATGACAGCCTTGAGGTTGTCCTGCATGTTGGGAACCTCAACGTAGGAGATGGCACCGCCCGGCGAAAGCTGCTGGAACATACCCTCGAACTTGAGCTTGTCGAATGCGTCGATCTCCTCGGACACGTGGACGTGGTAGCTGTTGGTGATGTAGCCCTTGTCCGTCACGCCCGGGATGATGCCAAAACGACGCTGCAGGCACTTAGCGAACTTGTAGGTCGTCGACTCAAGCGGGGTACCGTACAGCGAGAAGTCAATATCGCTTTCGGCCTTCCACTCGGCGCACTTGTCGTTCATGCGCTGCATGACGGCCATGGCAAAGGGCGTGCCCTCCTTCTCGGTGTGGCTGTGGCCCGTCATGTACTTGACGCACTCATACAAGCCGGCATAACCCAGACTAATGGTGGAGTAACCGCCCACGAGCAGCTTATCGATCGTCTCGCCCTTCTTCAGGCGGGCGAGGGCACCGTACTGCCAAAGAATCGGTGCGGCGTCAGAAAGCGTACCCATCAGACGCTCATGACGGCACAGCAGGGCGCGGTGGCACAGCTCAAGGCGCTCGTCGAAGATCTTCCAGAACTTGTCCATGTCCTGATGCGAGCTCAGCGCGACATCAGGCAGGTTGATGGTCACGACGCCCTGGTTAAAGCGACCATAGTACTTGGGCTTGTTCGGGTCGTAGTTCAGCGCGTTGGCAACGTTGTTAAAGCCGTTGCCCGAGCGGTCGGGCGTCAAGAAGCTGCGGCAGCCCATGCAGGTATAGCAGTCGCCGTTGCCGGCGGTCTCGCCCTTCGACAGCTTGAGCTCGCGCATCTTCTTCTCGGAGATGTAGTCGGGAACCATGCGCTTGGCGGTGCACTTGGCAGCCAGCTGGGTCAGGTAGAAGTACGGGGAATCCTCGTGAACGTTATCGTCCTCGAGTACATAGATGAGCTTGGGGAATGCCGGGGTAATCCAAACGCCGGCCTCGTTCTTAACGCCCTCGTAGCGCTGGCGAAGCGTCTCCTCCACGATCATGGCAAGGTCGTGCTTCTCCTGAGGCGTACGGGCCTCGTTAAGATACATAAAGACCGTCACGAACGGCGCCTGGCCATTGGTGGTCATAAGGGTCACGACCTGATACTGAATCGTCTGGACGCCGCGACGAATCTCATCGCGCAGGCGATCCTCAACAACCTCGCGGACCTTTTCGGGAGATGCGGAAACGCCGAGCTCCTCAAGCTCGCGAGCGACCTCGCCGCGAATCTTCTGACGACTCACCTCAACGAACGGGGCAAGATGGGTCAGCGAGATGGACTGGCCGCCATACTGGGAGGAAGCAACCTGGGCGATGATCTGCGTCGCGATATTGCAGGCGGTCGAGAAGCTGTGCGGCTTCTCAATCAGCGTGCCCGAAATAACGGTGCCGTTCTGGAGCATGTCCTCCAGGTTCACCAGATCGCAGTTGTGCATATGCTGGGCAAAGTAATCCGAATCGTGGAAGTGGATCAGGCCCTCATTATGGGCGTCCACGATCTCCTGGGGCAGCAGCACGCGCTGGGTCAGGTCCTTGGAAATCTCGCCGGCCATATAGTCGCGCTGAACGGAGTTGACGGTCGGGTTCTTGTTGGAGTTCTCCTGCTTGACCTCTTCGTTGTTGCACTCGATCAGCGACAGGATCTTGTCGTCGGTCGTGTTCTTCTGGCGCTTCAGGCTCTGAACATAGCGATAGATGATGTAGTGGCGGGCAACCTCGTAGCAGTCGAGACGCATGATCTCGTCCTCGACCAAATCCTGGATCTCCTCGACCGAAACGGTGTGGCCCGCGTTCTCGCATGCCTCGGCGACGTTTTGCGCCGCATAAACCACCTGGCGGTCGGTTAGACGAGAGCTCTCCTCGACCTCCAAGTTGGCGGCGCGGATGGCATTGACAATCTTATCGATGTCAAAGACAACCTCGGTGCCGCTGCGCTTGATGATCTTCATCCTCTTGCCTCTTTCGCGTCGTAGCCTCATTGCGCTTCAGAGCCAAACGATGCCCGGCAGGGCTTGCCCCTGTCTTGCGGCGCCGTCGCGCAATCTGTGTTCTCGATAAACCATAAGCCTCTATGCGGACATTCCCAGGAGCCGATCAAGCGGCTCAAAGACGTGTCCAAATGGGGCGAATAAGGTTCTCGTTCTCTGTCCGCCATCTATCATACGACAAAGAGGCATCTATATCCTGTATTCTTTTTTTAGGTCAAACACAACATATAGTGTTTCAGCAGGTCAAAGCAATTAGTCATTTTGCAGACGCATTAAAAATGAGGGGTTCTTGGGAAGTCGGTAAAACGTTACCAACACGGCTACCTGCATGGCAGTTATAAAACCCCCTTAGTCAAGCCGCTGACAAATCCTACCAAAACCAAGCCGCTCACGCCAAAATAATCCAAAAGATTGCGCTTGACCAACATGTTGCGGTCACGCGCGGTCAGGACGTATGCAATCAGCCAGCGCCCCTACGGGATGCGAAGATCATCGCACGCGGATCTTGAGTTCAATATCTGGTGCCACATTTGACGACATAAAACAAAACAGCTCAGAGACATAGTCTCTGAGCTGCGAACATTTGGTGGGCGTTAGAAGATTTGAACTTCTGACCTCTTCCGTGTCAGGGAAGCGCTCTCCCCCTGAGCTAAACGCCCAAATGGAGCGGACAACGGGGCTCGAACCCGCGACCCCAACCTTGGCAAGGTTGTGCTCTACCAACTGAGCCATGTCCGCTTACGAGGATTAATCTTACGTGATGCCCGCATCCTATGCAAGAACTTTTTTTAAAAAGTTTTGCAACGCCCTCGCGAACCTCGCGAAGACATCAGCCACCACGGAAGGCGCGGGCAAACGCAATCTCGCCGCAAGAGACCCCTACATCTCACCGAGCATGATCCAGGCAGAGCTGTCCTGCGCGAGCCTGCCGTCTGCAAGCGGTGATGAGGTGAGCAGGACCCTGCCCGCCGGCAGCTCCACGGGTGCTGCGCCGAAGTTCGTCACACACGCCCAGCCGTTGTCGCGGCGATAGGCGATAACGCCGCCCTCGGCGCCCTCGGCACCATCCGCAAGACCGGTGCGCCCGTCAAGATCGAGCCACGCAAGATCGTTGGCGTAACCGCGCAGCTTGCGCCGAAGCCAGAGGGCGTCACGATAGAGCGCAAGCATCGATGTCGGGTCCGCTTCTTCCCTATCGGCAGCGTAATCGGAAAACCATGCAGGTTGCGGCAGATGGGGCGCCGCATCGGCGTCCGCCGGCGAAAACCCAAACGATCCGCCCTGCGCGGGATCGTCCGCCGCCACCCACGGCAGGGGCACACGGCAGCCGTCGCGCCCCTTCTCACGCTTCGGTCCGCGCGTATTGGTCGCAGTAGGATCTTCGAGTGCAGCCCACGGGATGTCAGCCACCTCAAAAAGGCCGAGCTCCTCACCCTGATACACGTATGCCGAGCCCGGAAGCGCCAGTTCAAGCAAAAGGGCCGCCCGCGCGCGGCGCTCGCCGAGTTCACGGTCCTCGTCATAAGACGACCCGTCGCGTAAGAGCCAGTCGAGCGCAATCTGGTGGTAGCGCGTCGCCTTGATTTGCGGCAGGGCATAGCGTGTCGCCACGCGCGGCACGTCGTGGTTGGAGAGTACCCAGGTCGAGGCGGAATCGGATTCGACGGCCGCCTTCAAGCCCTTCTCGATTGCAGTGTGCATGTCATCATAGGTCCAAGTGGCCTTGGCAAACTCAAAGTTGAATGTCTGGCCAAGCTCGCTGGGACGCGCATAGAGATACTGGCGCTCGGGCAGCACCCACGCCTCGGCAACGGCACTGCGCGGCGGATTATAGCGGTCGAACACGCGGCGCCACTCGCGATAGATCTCGTGGACCTCATTGCGGTCCCACAGCGGATGGGTGCCGTCGTCAACCATGTCATCGCCCTCGGCGAGATGCCACCGGTCGAGGTCATCGCGGTCGAGATCCTTGGCGAGACCCTGCGCCACATCAATGCGAAAGCCGTCGACGCCTCGATCGCTCCAAAACGCCAGGACGTCGCAAAAGAGCGCATGAACCTCGGGGCATGACCAGTCAAAGTCCGGTTGCTCGGGCGTAAACATGTGCAGATACCACTGACCGTCCGCAACACGCGTCCATGCGGGGCCGCCAAAGTTGGCATTCCAATTGGTGGGAGGCAGCTCGCCATGCTCGCCGCGACCATCGCGGAAGATATAACGGGCGCGCTCGGGCGATCCGGGGCCGGCGGCAAGAGCGGCTTTGAACCAGGGGTGCTGGTTGGATGAATGGTTGGGCACGATGTCGACGATGACCTTGATGCCGCGCGCGTGAGCCGCAGCGATCATGTCATCGAAGTCGTCAAGCGAGCCGAGACGCGGGTCGACATCGCAGTAGTCCGCCACATCATAGCCGCCATCGACAAGAGGCGATGGGTAAAACGGGCTCAGCCAGATGGCCTCGATACCCAGCCGCTCAAGATAGTCCATCTGCTGGGTAATGCCCGCGATATCGCCCAGACCCGAACCAGTCGAATCCTTAAACGAGCGCGGGTAGATCTGATAGATCGCGGCATCGGACATCCATGAGCGCGAAGAAGACTTTTCTGTAGCCATGGGGCGTATCTCCCTTGCAACGAGGTTATGCGAGATGCCCACGATGATACGCCCAAAGCGGACATTCGCGACAAACAACGCCACAGCCACGCCCCAAAACGATCGCCCCCTCTCGGGTTCAAGCCTCCTGGGACGAATCGACCGATTAGTGAAAAGAACGGAAGACCCACTTTCCCGGCCACGACAGACACTATGACCCAATCCGAGGGCACGGAAACGACAGGAGCCCCCGCTCGTGACCGCGGGTCGGGGCTGCGACAATGTTGTTGAAGTGCCAGAGG
>JAHAAK010000047.1 GCA_018376905.1 Collinsella sp.
TGCTCCGGGAAGTTCGCGAAGCCCACTTCCCGGAGCAAGGCAACCCGCCCGGAGCAGGGCCCAGCGCGAGACCGTCCCGGATGCCTATCCGCACAGCATTGTTACTAGCGGGATCGTCAAAATGGAGCAGATGATCGACAGGAAGGTGCATTGCATCATGGGGCGTGCGTCCTTACCGTATTGAAGACAGTACAGCGTGCCGTTGCTGCCTACCGGCATTGCCATCTCGAGCACGAGTGTCGTAATGAACATGGGCGTCATGCCCGGCCACACGCGGGCCACGGCAAGGCACGCCACCGGGACGATAACCAGGCGAAACGCCACGGCGACATAGGCACGCCAGTTGGTGAGCATGTCGAGCGGACGATACTTGGCAATGGACGAACCCATGAGCAGCAGCGCCGCCGGGGTGGTCATGGTGCCCACAATGGAAATCGAATCGCCCACCACGCCCCAATCGGTCCATCCCGTCAACACGATCACGAGCACAACGACGCTTGCGATGAGACCAGGGTTTTTGCAACAAGCGGCAAGGTTTCGAAGTTGCTTCTTCAGGCCGCCTTGTGCACCACTAAAGAGCATGACACCGACGGTAAACATAAATATGTTGAGGGGGATGAGCGCAATCGAAGCATAGAGCAGCGCCTGCTTGCCAAGCACCGCCTGAACAACCGGAAACCCGATAAAACCGGCATTTCCAAAGAGCACGGCAAAGCGATACGAGCACTCGGTTCCCTTAGGCACACGAAGGACAGCGGTAACGGCAAACGCGATTACGATCGCCACCACATACATGACGACAGACAAACCCATGAGCGAAAACGTATCGGCAACGCTCGGCAGCTGCACATCATCGCCCAATGCCGACGAAAGCACCAAGCACGGCAACGCCACCTGCAGCAAAAGACGCGAAAGCTCGCGCTCAAACTCGGCCTTCATAAACCCCAGCTTGGAGATACACCACCCCAACAGGATCGGCAAAGAGACCGTCACCATCTGCAACGCCACGCTCGTAAAGCTCATCTATTCCCCCTCCTATCTATCCCACGAGGGCCGGGGCGGCCTGGTTAGGTTTGGGAAGTGGGCTTCGCGAACTTCCCAAACCTAACCAGGCCGCCCCGGCCCCGGCAATGTAATCCTAGCTGACCAAAGTTAGATGCGCAGTCTCCAGGGCAGCATCAGCAAAGTCACCATTGCATTAAAAATTTTCAGCCCCGCAAAACGAAACGGCCGAGAGGGCCTGCTCCGGGCGGGTGCCCTTCCTCGGGGAAGTTCGCGAAGCCCACTTCCCCGAGGAAGGCCGCCCAGCCGGGCAAGGCCCCAGCGCGAGACCGTCCCGGATGCCTACCTACTCGTTGTCGCCGGCAGTAAGCTGCGTTGCGGAGAGCGCGCCGTCGGCTGCGGTTGCGGCAGCGGCGTCAGGCCAGACCCAGTCGGTGAAGGTCGGGTGATCGTAGCCCTCGTCGCAGGCGAACTCGAAGGCCTCGGTGCGGAAGGCCTCCCACTCGTTGATTTGCTCGGCAAACTTGTCGGCGTCGACCATGCGCAGCACGTCGGCGGCCAGGGCCCAGCGGTCCATGTTGTTCAGGCGCAGCATGTCGAACGGCGTGGTCGTGGAGCCCTTCTCCTCATAGCCGTGGACGCGGAAGGCGTCGTGGCCGGGGCGGTTCCAGATCAGGCGGCGAATCGTGCCGGCATAGGCGTGGAAGGCAAAGAGGACGGGCTTCTCACCGCAGCCGAACAGCTCGGCCCAGCGCTCGTCGCTGATGGCCTGGTCGTTCTCGCAGACGTTCTGGATCTTGAGCAGGTCGACCACGTTGACGAACCACACCTTGATGCCCAGCTCGCGCAGCATGTCTGTCGCGGCCAAGGCCTCGAGCGTCGGCACGTCGCCGCAGGTGGCGACCACGACATCGGCCTCGGCGAGCGAGTCGGCGGTCGATGCCCACTCCCAGGTCGCGACGCCCTCGGCGAGCTCCGCCTTGGCCTCATCGACCGTCTGGAAGGTCGGGGCGGGCTGCTTGCCGCAGAAGATGGCGTTGACGCAGTCGGTGGACTGGTAGACGCGCTCGGCCACGGCAAGGGCCATGTTGGCGTCGGCCGGATAGTAGGCGTTCACGATGTGCGTGTCGTTGGCCTTGTTGAGCAGCAGGTCGATAAAGCCAGGGTCCTGATGCGAGAAGCCGTTGTGGTCCTGACGCCAGACGTGGCTCGACAGCAAAATGTTGAGGCCGCTGATGGGGGCACGCCACGGAATCTCGCGCTTGGTGGCCTCGAGCCACTTGCAGTGCTGGTTGACCATGGAATCGACCACATGGACAAAGCTCTCGTAGGAGCTCCACACGCCGGAGCGGCCGGTGAGCACGTAAGCCTCGAGGAAGCCCTCGCACTGGTGCTCGGACAGCTGCTCAACGACCTTGCCGGAGCCGGCCAGCAGCTCGTCGTTGGCCTCATCCTCGTAGAAGCCGGCATCCCACTGCTTTTTGGTCACCTTGTAGGCAGCCTGCAGGCGGTTGGACGCGGTCTCGTCGGGACCGAAGATGCGGAAGTCGTCCATGTTCTTAGCCAAGACATCGGCGGTGTACTCACCAAAGACGCGGGCAGCCTCGGTGGAGCCCCAGCCGTGACCCTTCTCGGCAACGGGAATCTCGTGGGCGTGGATGTCGGGCAGCTCAAGCTCGCGACGGACCTTACCGCCGTTTGCGTTGGGGTTGGCACCAATGCGCAGCTCGCCGGTCGGCATAAAAGCCGTCACCTCGGGGCGCACCTGGCCCTCGGGCGTAAAGAGCTCCTCGGGCTTGTAGGAACGCAGCCACTCGCGCAGCACGCGGAAGTGCTCATGGGTGTCCTTGGCGCTCGCCAGCGGCACCTGGTGCGCACGCCAGGAGTCCTCGGTCTTCTTGCCGTCGATCTGCTTGGGGCAGGTCCAGCCCTTGGGCGTGCGGAACACGATCATGGGGTAGGCAGGACGGACAACGGTCTCGCCCGCGGCAGCCTGGGCCTGAGCGGTCGCCTTGATGTCGCAGATCTCGTCGAAGACCTGCTCAAACAGGGCGGCGAAACGCTCGTGGATGCTCGCGTGGCTCTCGTCGTCAAAGCCGGCGACAAAGAAGTGCGGCTTGTAGCCCATGCCCTCAAAGAACTTGGTCAGCTCCTCATCGGACACGCGGGCAAGGATAGTGGGGTTGGCGATCTTGTAGCCGTTGAGGTGCAGGATCGGCAGGACGATACCGTCGGTTGCCGGGTTCACGAGCTTGTTGGACTGCCAAGAGGTAGCCAGTGGGCCAGTCTCGGACTCGCCGTCGCCCACCACGGCAACGGCCAGCAGGCTCGGGTTGTCCATGACGGCGCCGTAGGCGTGGCTGAGCGTGTAGCCGAGCTCGCCACCCTCGTGGATGGAGCCGGGCGTCTCGGGCGCAAAGTGACTCGGGATGCCGCCGGGATAGGAGAACTGGCGGAAGAACTTCTGCAGGCCGGCCTCGTCATTGGTGATGTCGGGGCGAATCTCGCGGTAGGTGCCGTCGAGCAGCGACTGGGCGGTACCGGCGGGACCACCGTGACCAGGGCCCATCAGGAAGATAGCGTTCTGGTTGTGATCGGCGATGAGGCGGTTGACGTGACCGAACAGGAAGTTGACGCCAGGCGTGGTGCCCCAGTGGCCGACCAGGCGGTGCTTAACATCCGGACGACCGAAGTCGCGCGTCTCGCCGGTCTTCTCGTCGACAAAGTCCGCACGCATGAGCGGGTTGGAGCGAAGGTAGATCTGGCCGACAGACAGGTAGTTCGAGGCACGCCAATACAGATCGACTCCCTCGAGCTCGGAAGCGGGCACCTCGTGTCCCAGCTTTTGCCACGGCGTTCCCAGTGTTTTAGCCATTGTTTATGTCCCTTCGCTGCGCGGTCGCCCTCCGATACGGCAACCTTTCGTTGGGACTAGTATATTTGCTAAAACGTTTTATCACTGTGAAAAAACGTTTTACCATCGCTATCTATCCTGCAGCTCGGCAAAACTGGACACTCACCTGCGGCATTATCTGTCACAGGTGCTCCACATTCGATCTATACGAATTGGTAAACGTGTTTAGTTGTGTTTAGTAAGATTGAGCACACTGCCCTTTACGATGAGCGCAGGCTCCAAAACCACTTCTTCGGCACGCCTGCCGCCCTTACCGGCAAGTCGCTTGGACATGCAGCCAAAGGCATGCTCGGCAAGCACGCCCGGATCCTGCTCAATCGCGGTCAGCGCCGGCTCAAAGAGCACATCGGCTGCCGAGTTGTCATAGCTCACCACCGAGATATCGCCCGGAATGTTCTTCCCCATCTCGTGCAAGCGCTTGAGCAAGCCCAGCGCAATATTGTCCGAACTTGCGAACACGGCGGTGGCATCGGTCGCGAGCACCGCCTCCGAGGCCTCGTATGCACTCGGGATGTAATACTCGCTCTCAAACTCCAAGCGCGCGTCGATGGGAAGGCCTACCTCGCGCAATGCGCGCTCATAGCCGGCAAGGCGCTTGCGGCCCGTATTGGAGCGACGTGCGTTAACGAGACAGGCAATGCGACGATGACCCTGCTCAACCAGATAGCGCGTAGCCATATAGCCGCCCATCTCGTGATCGAACATTACCTTGTCGCACTCGAGACCCTCAATGGCACGGTCGACCATCACGGCCGGGATGGGAAGGTGGCTGACTTCTTCGCGCAGGGCACGGTCATCGGAAAACTCATCGCCCACGACCAGAAACACGCCATCGACACCGCGTGTCACCAGCTGGCGCAGCAGCTCAAGATCGTCCTCGGCACTTCCGCCCGAGCTGGTAATAAAGAGCGCATAGCCGTCCTCGCGACAGCGCTTTTCCAGGCTCCCGGCGAGCGACGCAAAAAAGCGGCTCTCGATGTTGGGGACGATAAGGCCCAAGGTGCGTGACTCGCGCATGACCAGGCTGCGCGCAATCTGATTGGGGACATAGTGGTTGCGTGCCGCAACCTCCTTGATGAGTTTGCGGTTTTCTTCCGAGATGCGACAGGGCCGATTGTTAAGAACAAGCGAGACCGACGAGGGGGAAAGCCCCACCTCCTGGGCGATCTGCTTGAGGGTGACTTTGTTGGCCATCTCGCTCCTTCCGGGTTTACGCGCAATCTCTTGAAAGTATAGCGACCGCCCATCTACCTCGATGATAAACGCTTTACCAATCCGGTAGACGGCTGTTTTATCGCCGCGATTGGTGCAAAGTAACCTGACCCCTTTGCACCATGTAGCGCATTGGGGTCAGGTTACTTTGCACCAAATCCATCCAGGTAGGGTATATTGCATTCGATTGATGAAAACGACCACCTTAAGGCGGATATTCGTATGCACGAGAACGACTTTTTTAACGAGGACCTGCTCTGCGCGCTCGCCGGTGTTGCCGGCGAGGACAACGTGCTCATGAGCGAGCCCATGCGCGATCACACCACGTTTAAGATCGGCGGCCCCGCCGACGTCTTTGTTACGCCCGATACCGAGCAGGGCCTCGTCGCCACGCTCGACACTTGCTATCGCTGCGACCTGCCGCTCACCATCGTGGGCAACGGTTCCGACCTGCTCGTTGGCGACAAGGGCATCCGTGGCGTCGTCGTGGCACTGGGCGAAGGCCTCTCCGACATTACCGTCGACGGCACGCACGTCACGGCAGCAGCCGGCGCCCTGCTCTCGGATGTGGCCGCCGCGGCTGCCGAGGCCGGTCTCACTGGCATGGAGCCCATCTCGGGCATTCCCGGTTCGGTCGGCGGCGCCTGTTACATGAACGCCGGCGCCTACGGCGCCTGCATGGCCGATGTTCTGGAGTCCGTGCGCGTCTACAAACCGGCCCGCATGCTCGACGACGGCACGCGTGGCAGCGGCAACATCATCGAGTTCGATGTCGATGAGCTCAACCTGGGCTATCGCAAGAGCCGCATTGCCGACGACGGCTTCATCGTGCTTTCGGCCACTTTCAATCTCGCCCCGGGCAACGCCGCGATGATCAAGGCCGACATGGATGACTACCGTCAGCGCCGCGAGGACAAGCAGCCGCTCGACATGCCGAGCGCCGGCTCCACCTTCAAGCGCCCCGAGGGCTACTTTGCCGGCAAGCTCATCATGGACGCCGGCCTGCGAGGACACGCCATCGGCGGCGCGCAGGTGAGCGAAAAGCACTGCGGCTTCATCGTCAACGCCGACCACGCCACCGCCGCCGATGTCGACGAACTCATCCGTCACATCCAAACAACCGTCAAAGACCAATTCGACGTAGACCTAGAACCCGAAGTCCACCGAGTAGGCGAATTCCTCTAACAAAGAAGGCCCCGAAAGGGGCCTTCGCCATCTTTATATCAGACAACCAGTCCGGTGTGTGACGCATTGGATCCGAGAGGTCCGTGGCCGCCCGGAAGGCATTAGGTTGATCGCGAGTTCCGCACGAGCCGGAGAGCACTTAATGTGCTCTCCGTGCGAGCAGGACTGTCCGAGCAGGCAACCTAATGCCTTCCGGGCAGCCACGGACCAACCAGCTTCAAGCCGCAGCTACGACAGCGCGATACCGCCGAGCCAGCCCCAACGCACGCCAGAGCCAGTACCATAGAAGCTAATAAACGAGTCAAGCGACTTAGACGTAATGGCACCCTCGTTGCTCATAACGATGCCGCCGCCAACGTAGATACCCACATGACCGTAGATAAGGCCCGGAGCGCCCGTGCCGCTGTGCGAGGAATCGGCCACGATCATGCCCACCTGCAGCGCCGAGCGGTCGGAGCTATAGCACCAGGCGTTGAACATGTCACACGCGTTGCCGCCAAAATAGCCCACGCCGGCATTGCGGAAGACGTTGGTAACCCAGGCAGCACACCAGCCCTGGCCGGGAGAAGGCGTCGAGTAGCACGCATTGACGACGGCCTGCTGCTTGCCCGAACCGCCCGTCTGTTGCGGGGTGCCGCCGGCATACGAGCCGCCACCCGAGCTCGAGCCACCCGAAGAAGAGCCCGTGTTCGCAGAGGCCGCGGCTGCCGCAGCCGCCTTCCTAGCGGCCTCCTCAGCCTGGGCGGCAGCGAGGATCTCGGAATCGCGCTGAGCCATGAGTTCCTTGACGTCGTCGGAAAGACCGTTCAGCACGGTCTGGACTTCTTGCTGCTTGGCCTGCATATCCTGCATCTGAGCCGTCTGCTGGTCCTTGAGTTTCTCCAGGTCGGCCTTTTGTGCTTCGAGCTCGGTCTTCTGTGCGTCGAGTTCAGCCTGAATCGTCTGGATATCCTCGATGGCATCGCGGTCGCTCTTGTTGATCTTCTCAACGTAATGCGCGTTGGCGACGAGTTCCTCAAACGAGCCAGAGGCCAGCAGCAGCGACAGGATGTTCGTACCGCCGGACTTGTAGCTGGCGGCCACGCGATCGGAAAGGTCGTTGCGCTTCTTCTTGAGCTCGGCCTTCTTTTCATCGATCTGGGCCTGCGTGTCGTCAATCTTGCCCTGGACATTCTCGATGTCGTTGAGGGTCTGGGCATTCTTGTTGGCCAGCGCTGCATACTCATTTGCGATGCTGTCGAGCTGGGCCTGAACCTCGTCGAGTTGGGCCTGGGCGGCATTCAATTTATCGGTGGTTTCTTTGGAAGCCTCCGCCGCATGGGCGCGAGTGGGCAGGCCAAAAAGAACTGCCGCAGAAGCGGCGCCGAACAGGGCCTTAAGGGCAGTGCGGCGCGAGAGCTCCTGGGAAAGGATGGAATCGCTGTTTGGTGACATATGTACTCCGTTACATGCTTATTTATATGTCGCTCAACTCATACATATTAGCGTACATATGGCGCGTCCCAACGATTTCCACGAACGGCAGGAAACTACAAGGTCGGCGGCTCGTAAGCAATTGTCAAATTTGAGGTAACAATTGAGCAAGCTCTTATATGAGTACGTTAACATAATCCTCTGCTTTTCCTACAGTGCACCATTTGGGCGTCCCCGCCTGCGCTATACTCCCCTCTAGAAGTGTTCCTGATTCGATAGGAGACTACATGTCCAAAGCACTCGACCCCAAAGACACCTGCGTCCTCGTTACCGGTGGCGCCGGCTTTATCGGCTCGCACACCGTCGTTCAGCTGCTCGAGGGTGGCTACCAGGTCGTCATCGTCGATGATCTCTCCAACTCCAGCGCCATCGCCGTCGACCGCGTCAAGACCATCGTGGGCGACGAGGCCGCCAAGAACCTCACCTTCTACGAGGCCAACGTGCTCGACCGCGATGCGATGAACAAGATCTTCGATACCCATCAGATCGACCGCGTCATCCACTTTGCCGGCTTTAAGGCCGTCGGCGAGTCGGTGAGCAAGCCCGTCGAGTACTACCACAACAACATCGAGAACACCCTGGTGCTCATCGACGTCATGCGCAACCATGGCTGCAAGTCCATCATCTTCTCGAGCTCCTCGACCGTCTACGGCGACCCGGACAACCCGCCCGTCACCGAGGAGGATCCTAAGAAGCCCGCGACCAACCCCTATGGTTGGACCAAGTGGATGATCGAGCAGATCCTTATGGACGTCCACACCGCCGACCCCGAGTGGGACGTCGTGCTACTCCGTTATTTCAATCCCATCGGCGCCCATCCGTCGGGCCTGATCGGCGAGGATCCCAAGGGCATCCCCAACAACCTGGTGCCCTATGTCGCCCAGGTCGCCGTGGGCAAGCTCGAGGCCGTTCAGGTCTTTGGCAACGACTACCCCACCCCCGACGGCACCGGCGTGCGCGATTACATCCACGTGTGCGATCTGGCATCTGGTCACGTGGCCGCCCTTAACTGGATGAACGGCAAGACCGGCGTCGAGATCTTTAACTTGGGCACCGGCACCGGCACCTCGGTACTCGAGGTCGTCGCCGCCTTCTCCAAGGCTTGTGGCAAGGAGCTGCCCTACGTGATCCGCGAGCGCCGCGCCGGCGACATCGCTGCCAACTGGTGCGATGCCTCCAAGGCCGAGCGCATGATGGGCTGGAAGGCCCAGTACGACATCGCGGACATGTGCCGCGATAGCTGGAACTGGCAGAGCCACAACCCCAACGGCTTCGCCGACGCCGAGTAGCACTCAACCGCGGTAGATTTCTAGGCATATTCCAAAATCTACGGGCCCCGGCCTCCAATGTGAGGTCGGGGCCTTTTAGGAGCTCGTTCTCGGGCTCGAGCTCGCGCATGCACTTGCGGCCGCCGCGACCGGGTGGTTGGTCAGCTCCTTCTTCCTGACCGTCACCCATCTTCCCAGGGTCTTCTCGTTGATGCCGAGGTCGGCTGCCACTTGGGCGATGGGCTTCCCCGACGCGGCGGCGAAGTCTGCGGCCTCGGCGCGGTACCCCGCTGTGTAGGAGGGCCCGTCTGCCATGACTGACACTCCTTTCTTTTTGGCGCTGAAACGATTATCGCCGCTCAACGCCATTCCTCTAAGTCAAGTGTCCTTGAATACGATACAGTTCAAATGGACGAGGAGAATCTGGCGCTCCTCTCGATGAGCCCGGAGAGGTCCCTGGTCGTCACCTTCCCCCGCGCGAACGCGAAGCGGACGGCGGCGAGCCATGTCCTCACCGCGCGTTCCATTTAGGGAGTCCTCGAGAAGTCGATCTCTCTGTGCGATAATCGAGCTATTGAGTCTCGCGAGTTTAGAGCTGGTGATATGCATTGAAAATCAAGATGAAAAACATCGGCAGGGTCGCTGAGGCCGATATCGAGATTAATGGTATTGCCGTGATCGCCGGGGAGAACGGGACGGGGAAAAGCACGGTTGGAAAAGCGCTTTATGCGGCCTTCAACAGCATGTCCGATTCGGAGAACAAAATCGACCGCATGAGGCGCAATAGTGTTGAGCGCGCCATCAGGAAGGCATATGTGGGAAGCCCTCTCGACTCCACGTCTCGCCACAGGCGAACTGCTGGAAGAATGAATAGTTTCATCGACAGGGTTTTTTCGGGCGAGTGCACGAGGGACGAGCTTATTGATGAGATAAAGGAGTATTACGGGGAGGAGATCTCCCGTGAGATCGAATCCGATTTCACAAATGGCGTAGCAGGAGTTGCCGATCAGATTATCGAGATCATGGATATCTCCGATGATGAGGTATTTCGTGCGATTGCGACAAACAGGTTCCGAAGCGAGTTCAACGGCCAGATCAATTCGGTTTTCGGCGAAGAGCCCGGGAAGGTCGAACTCCAGATAAAGGACGCATCTACGGTTTTCTCGGTTGCAAGTGACGAGGTGGCGGAGGTGCACGATAGGAGGGTTTTGCGATTCAGGGCGCATTATCTGGACGACCCGTTCCTGATCGATTCTCTCGGAGGACCCTACGGCCCCGCTTTTCGGTTCAAGCCCCTCCTTGGACACCAGGAGGAGCTGCGGCAAGATTTGATTCAGGCGACCATCCGTAACGATGACAGCGAGTCCTCGCTGTTCGAAGAGATCGCGAAGGAGCGACACCTGAAGGTTCTCATGGACAAGGTTTCCTCCTTATGTCCGGGGCATTTCGAGAGGAGCGAAAGTCGCGGTCACCTTACGTATCTCGAAGAGGGCTTCGCTCGGGGGTTGGAGCCTGGGAACCTTTCTGCTGGCTTGAAGACGTTCGCCATCATGAAGGTGCTCTTGAAGTCCGGCGCGCTAGATGCCGGAGGGACTATTATCCTCGATGAACCCGAGATTCATCTTCATCCTGCATGGCAGCTGGCCTTCGCCGAGATAATCGTGCTGCTCCAGAAAGAGCTCGGGATGCACGTCTTAATGAGCACCCATAGTCCATATTTCCTGAATGCGATCGAAGTGTATTCTAAGAAGCACGCTGTTGATGGATTGTGCTCATATTATCTTGCGGAGACCTGCACTGATGGACGCTCTCGCTTTGCCGATATAACCGGCTCGACTGAGGTCGCCTACGAGAAGCTGGCGGCTCCTTTTGATACGCTTGAGAGGGAGGAGTACGGCCTTGAGTAGCGACCTGTGCGCCTCCTGCCCTCATCCGAACTCTCCCGCGGTGCCAGATGGCAGCGATGGTTGCTCCCGTTGCAGGACCTGTATCCTAAGGGACTGCACGTCGACCATCTCCAAAACATCCAGAGACGGGAGCGTCTCTCTTGTGGATGACGATTTGCCTGTTGTCAATTTTGACTCTGTTAAAGAATGCTACTGCAAGAAGGTCAATAGGTGGATGCAACTCCCGCGCTCCGCCGATGCGCTGTATTGCGATCGGGAAACGTTATATCTAGTCGAATTTAAAAACGGCAGTCTGAAGGAGACGCTGGGGAAGAGGCTCAATCCCAAGGATGACGAAGAGCTTGGTATCAATCTTGGCCAAAGGGACGCCCTCATCGAGAAGTGCAAGGACAGCGTTTTGATCTGCTCGGACCTGTGGGGAAAGAGGACGAGATGGTTTCGCGAGCACTGCGTCTTTGTTTTGGTATACAACGAGGACAAGAACAAGACCGCGTTGAAGCGGGTTGCCAGCTCGATTAGGAAAAAAGCGCGTTTTGGGCTTCCTGACAAATTGAAAGGTTTTTGCGTGAAGGATGTCTTGACGCTAACCGAAAAGGAGTTTTCGACATCGCTCCTTTCAACTTGGCGAGACGCAGAAGAAATCGCGGAGGTCGACGCGTAGGAGACCGAAAAGCATCCGGTGGCTATTTGCTCCCGATATCGATCGTTCGTCTGCAGTCGGTTTTCTTTCCGCTGCGCCCGCCAGTTTGCGATGAGTCGCGCACCGTGTGAAGCTCAACACGGATGAAATACAAATATAATCCCCCCTTGCACTGTGTTGATAAATATTGCTCGTCGAACTCATCTGAACTGGGCTTTCTTGCATAGAACTGCCTGAACCTGAGCGTTTTCGGGTATCGCATTGCCCGATCGAGCACCATCGCGACCTTCTCAAGCTTGTCCTCGGGCGGACTCATAGCCACAGCCCCGCATGTCGTCCCGGTTGGAGCCGGGATGAGCCCTCAGGAAGCACTGCATGAAGTAGCGCATCCGGTTCACGGGCCCCAGCGGGTTCTGGCCGTCGGGAACGCCCTTGAGCAGCTTCGCGTTGTAGTGCTGGCTCTTCAGTGACAGATTGTTGACGGGAGCCGTGTGGCGCCCGGCTTCATGTCGTGGATGAGCGTGGAGCCGGGCGCCACACGGCTCCCGAACGTCGCCAAGGTCTTCGCCCTGCTTGTCTTGCCAAGGCCCTCCCGGATGAAGATTGAATTGCCTGGCTCATCGCAGCCGAGCGCGACACGGCCTCTACCCGAGACCATCATCTCTACACATAGCCCATCATTCGACAAGAACGCGCAGTTTGTCCTGCATAGGCGCATGGTGTCCCCCTCCGCCGCAAGAGGTGAGCAAAAGAGAGGCTCCCCTCGCCACTACCGGACAAAGGGACCTCTCTGGGGAAACACGCTATAAAACCTTCTTGCCGGGCGGTCGAGTACAGCACCGACGGCGTACCCGTGGAGACCTACCCAGAGCCCACGCCATTTCAAGTTTCTTGGTCTTCAACGCCACAATCCGATAATCATCCAGCCGTCGAAATGACCTCGTCACAGGCGGCAAGCATCTCCTCGTCATGAGTGACAACGATTACAATATGGTCTCTCTTAATTTCATGAAGCAATTTGATCAGCGCGCCTCGACTCTTCGCATCAAGTGCTGAGGTCGGTTCATCAAAAAGCATAACGTCCGGCGATTTCAACAGCTGTCTCACAATTGCAATCTTTTGCTTCTCGCCGCCGGACACCCCTCCTTTCCCGCCGTCAAGCATCGCCGTTGCCCCGTTCTCCACAGAAGCAACCATTTCGTCTAGCCCCAATATGACAAGCATCCGATTCAGCTTATCCATCTCGTAATCATCAGAAAGCAGCGTAAGATTATCGAGAATCGTCCCCTCAACGATAGGGGGTTCTTGCTCCGTAATGCTGACTCGACACCGCCGCAATGCATATCGATCGATGCAACGCTGTGACACCCCGTTGTAGCGAACGGCCCCTTCTGTGTCATCTGGATATAGCCCCAATATCACTGACAGCAGCGAGCTCTTCCCCGAACCATTCGGCCCCGAGATTCCATATAGCCGACCCCTGGAAAACGCGAGCCCCTCAATGCTTAACGCGACCCTTTCCGCCCCTGGATAACGTAGCTTGATGTTCTCTAGACGGATTTCCTCAATCGGACCAAGCGCCAATTTGCCATTCGCTTCCACCGGGACATCCCAAATTCTTTTCAGCCGCTCATAGCATACGCGATTAGTCTGGTAATCCCTTCCCCAGCCCAACAAATACTGTACCGCTGAGCTTAAGTTCGAATAATATCCAACAGCAGTCACGAGAAAACCAGGCAACAGTCTCCCGCCCATCACTTCAACCGCGCCCACAGCAAGAAGACATCCTTGAGCGGCGGAAGCGACCAACGCGTTGCCAAAGGTAAATCTAGACCCTACTTCCTGATTTGCTCTCATCGTTGGATAGAGCCCATTAAAAGCTTCGACCAGTACAGCGCGGGACCTATCGAACAAAGCATGTTTGCGGATGAAATCAACTTTCTCCAACTGATCTTGTAGACAGGAAAAAAACCTCGCGCTCTGCTCTTGTACGTCAAAACTTCTCTCAAACAGCCTTGCGCGTGAAACCGCATAAAAAGCGGCACTCGCTGCCGCAAGAACAAGGCAGACCACACTCAACTTGATATTCAGGCTACCGAGAACAAACAGGGCGGACAAAAGGGTGATAACGTTGCTTGAAACCCCCACAACCGAGTTGATTACGAAGATGACAAGGTCATTAGCGTCGTGATTGATTTGCTGGTTATAATACGACGCGTTGAAGCCCTCGAAGAATGCCTGGGGAAGGTGCTTCACGTGCTCAAGCGTATCCGCATTTAAGCCGAACCCCGCATGCGACTGAAGGTTGATGTACAGCATCTCTGAGCAATACACTAGTCCCGCTCGAACCGCTTGGACCGCAACCAAAATAAGGCAACAAACGAGAACGGCGGCAAGATCGGCGCTGGCCGGCATCGCCAATCGGTTTACCACTATGCCGGTAAGAAAGGGACCCGCAAGCGCAAGCAGCCCGACCAAAACTGTTACGGCAAGATAGGCGTAGAATCGACCGCCCAGTATATATTTTCTACAGAGATTAAGCATCAGCCTCATTTTGCCCCGCACCCCGTTTTGCCGTATTCATCATCTGGGAGAGCAGCATTTTTTGCTCGGCATCATACCGGAAGGAAACGCAACGTTTCCCCTCACCGTTTAAGGCGTGGTTGGGGCACCCTCCCATGCACATGGGAAAAGCAAAGCACTCTTGGCATTCCGGGTCATCCGGCTCATATGCCATCCAGTTAATCATGTTCTTGCTCAACATTGGCGGCTCGAAAATAGTTCCGACCCTCCGCTCCTTCATTCCAATGTCATCCCAGCACTTATACAAATCTCCGACGGGATCAACCACGTACGAGTTGATTCCAACGGCGCAACATATCCCGAAATTCGTCCCACCAAAAGGTTGAACTTTGAAGCCCCGCGCAATTGCCCTTTTATAAAGGCTCTGTTAGACCAGGATTGACATACATGTGTCCCCACGGTGCCATATCGTTGACCCCATAGACCGCGATGATGGGGGCAGCATGAACGCCGAAGA
>JAHAAK010000077.1 GCA_018376905.1 Collinsella sp.
GCTCACCGTGCCCGGCATCGGCCCGAGGACCGCGGCGCAGCTCGCGGTGTCGGTCGACATCGGGAGGTTCCCGGACCACGACCACCTGGCCTCGTACTGTGGATTGGCTACACTGATGTGGACAGTTCCGGGAGGGGCGCAGGAGACGGGAGGGACGTATATGAGGGACCCCAGGCACCCGAGGCATTTCACCGACGAGTTCAAGAGGCAGATAGTCGACCTCTACAACGCCGGCAAGCCCAAGCGCGAGATCATGGACGAGTACGACCTCGGCAAGAGCACCGTGGAGAGGTGGATCAAGTCGATAAACGCGACCGGCTCGCCGCGCGCCGCGGACAACCGCACGCCCGAGCAGAACCGGATCCTGGAGCTCGAGCGCGAGAACCGCAGGCTCCGGATGGAGGTCGACGTCTTAAAACAAGCGGCGCTGATATACGCTCGAAAGTGAGGGCCATGGCGGCCAACGAGGGCCGCTACCCCATATCAGCGCAGTGCAGGCTCCTCGGCGTCGCGAGGTCGACGTACTACTCCATGCGCTCGCGGGCCGACCGGCCCGCCGCGCCGGACCCCGCCGCGCCGGCCGTGGTCGCGGCCCACGCCGCCAGCAAGGGCCGGTACGGCTCGCGCAAGATAAAGGCGTCGCTCGAGAGGTCGGGCGTCACCGTCAGCCGGCGCCGGGTCTGCCGCATCATGAGGGAGAACGGCCTGGTCAGCGCATACGGCAGGAAGAGGTTCAAGGTGCACCCCGGGGCGGTCAACGAGGCCGACGTGCCCAACGTCGTCGCGCGCGGCTTCGGCGGCAGGGCGCCGCGCACCCATATATGCAGCGACCTGACCTACGTGCGCGTCGGGGCCTCGTGGAACTACGTCTGCCTGCTCGTCGACCTCTACAACAGGGAGATCGTCGGCCACTCCGCCGGGCCCAGGAAGGACGCCCGGCTGGTCAAGTCGGCGTTCGCGACGCTCTCCTTCCCCATCTCGGACATCGAGGTCTTCCACACGGACCGCGGCAGCGAGTTCGACAACGCCGAGATCGACCTGATGCTCGAGGCCTTCGGCATTGAGAGGTCGCTGTCGGCCAAGGGCTGCCCCTACGACAACGCCGTCGACGAGTCGACCAACAGGATACTGAAGGCCGAGCTCGTCCACCGCGAGACGTTCGGCACGACGCGCGAGCTCCGGGCCAAGCTCTCGGACTACGTGCACTGGTACAACAACTTCAGGATCCACTCGACGCTGGGCTACATGTCTCCGGTCGAGTTCAGGGAGGCGGGGCTGTCCCTCCCGGAATCGTCCAAATAGGTGTTGCCAATCCAACTGCGGCATAGCCCCGAGGGTGAGGAGCTCCGGCACGTCGGTGAGGTCGGTCAGGGCGTCCAGGCGCGGCGACGCGAGGCTCAAGTCCCTGCTGATCT
>JAHAAK010000003.1 GCA_018376905.1 Collinsella sp.
GATTCTGTTCTGTGCGTTTGAGATTGTGTCACAGGTAAGGGATAGCCGGTCCTTATGAGTTGAATTACGCGCGTGCGGATATAAAGGGTGGCATGTTAAGCTGGTCGTTTTCTCGTTCTGGGACATTTGCAGTAGGATGAGTGGGACTAGGCGCGCTGCGGTGTGATGGTTGAGACTTGTATCGCTGCAAATCCGCTGATGCACATTTTGCTATTGGGCTTGAAGGTGGGACCGGCAGGCCTTTGTTTGGGTTGTTCTGGTCGTCCAACGCGTGTTGCACGGCTTTATATTGTTACCCTCGTTCGGCGCTCCGTTGGAGCATTTCCGGGTTTGTCGGCATCATGACTTGGCCAAGTGACACGCTTGCCGGGACGGTTGTAACGCCGCGCCGGTTCCGTGTGCTCCTTCGTTGTTGGCCTGTCCAGCCGGGGGCGGATTCGGCCTCATGTTGTGGCGCACGGCCTTCAGGGGCTTCCCCTGGCGAGTTATGTTCGTCCGTATGGGTAAGGGTCGGGTTGAGCTGACAATCCCGTGTCGGAAGGGGCTTGGACCATGCGCGCGATGACAGAGATTGAGTGGCTGGACGGCCGTGTGACGAAGGTGCCGGAGCTCGCCCTGGGCGATGCGTTCGGCGAGAGCGTCCAGGCGGAGCTCGATTTCGGGTTCGACGATGTGTTGGAGGGCCTTTGGGTCGAGGTGCGCCATCATGAGCCGGATGAGGACTCGGACGGCGACCCGCGCGGGAGGGGCTGCGCACTGTACGCGGACTGCCGGTACAGCCTGGTCGAACCGTCGGACCTCGACCGTGTCTTCTGCATCCTTTACGAGGGGCAGCCGAGGGTCTGCCGCGTCGCGGGGGAGCTCGTGAACCTTTTGCGGGCCTGCGCGTTGTCCTGCCTCATGCTCGGATCTCCCTACCCGCCAGGCGCCCTCGAGGCCCTGGCCGCGTGCGCTCGATACCTCTGCGGTCCGGCTTTCACATCCGACCTCGCCGCCCGTGCCCGCGCCGCGGGGGAGCTAGGGCCCCCGCGGCGGCGGTGAACGCGGCCGCTGCGTGGGAATTTGGGATGGGGGCGGGTTCCGAAACGCCTGCGGAGGGGAGAACCCCGTTGGGCGGGGACTATTCGTGATGCTTGATATCGCATTGCAGTATGGAAGCACGGATCATCTTCGCGATGGTCCGACCGGTTGATGGGCTAGGACGCGCATTCAGCAGGGAAGGGGATGGCTTTTAATGCCGCTTTTGGCTTATGCGTGCCGCGCTCCGCGTATGGCCATCCTGCGGTGCTAAAGCATTCTTGAAGTCTGTTAAGTGAATTCGTTTTAATCGCGCACGTGGCCGTTTGCCCATGTCGCATAACAGGATTCACTGTTGATTGCCCGTGTGATGACAGCGTGAGTTTCGGGGGGGGTGGCGTGAGCGGAGTCGCCGCGTTGTATAAGTCTGGCCGGCCCGACTGATGTGTCGATCTGTCGGGCCGGCCGAGAATGGTGAAGAGATCTCGCTGTTGAATGAACGAATGTTACAAGCAGCTCTTCAAGGCGCTTTGGGCGTTGGCTGGGGCTGCGCAGTCAATCGCATGCAGTGATAGGCGAGGCGATTGCTCGATGAGCCGGCGACTAGTTCTGTGCTGCACTCGTCCCGGTGCCGTCGTTGTCTGCCGAGTACCAGAATGCGTAGGCCGCAACGACGGCATCATAGACGGCTGCGACTACGTTATCCACGACGGCTGCAAAGTTGACCACAACGGGAACGGGGCCGGTTTTGGAATCCATCTTCTCTACTTCTGGGGTCTCATACATGGGAACATCTCCTTAGAATTGTGACAGGACGCTCAGGTCGCCTAGATCATCGTCGATCAGGTCGATATAGAGGTCGCCGTCCATATTGATGTCTGCAATCAACGATGAGATCTCTTCCATCTCGTCAATCGAGTGCATACGATTGGCCAACGCGGTAACAACGGGCTTATCCCAAACGGTTGCCATTCCGGCATCGTAGTATTCCTGAAGGCTGTGTTTGCGAACGTTTCCGATGATGAGAGGTATATAGGGGGATGCGACGATATCGCCATTGGCGTGGATGGCCACTTGGTCAAATTGCATTTGCAGTTGAGGGAATCTGACCAAGTGGTCGATGGGGTCGCCCCACTCAAGCATGAAATAGCCTCGATAGTCCGGATCGTATCGAAGGTCATTGATCGTGTTGACTAGCCGACGGTATTGATTATTCGAAGGGCGAATCGTGCGGTTTCTTCGGGCTCTACCGAGGAGCATGAGCGGCTGAACTCTAAGGTCAATTCGGTCAGTTCTACCCGACGATTTCAGCTTGTCTCGAAGCATCGTGCAAACTGGTTTGAAATCGTCGACATTGAACGATGTCGGACAAAAGGCAATTGAAAGGTGCAGTGAGGTTTCGTTCAGCGTGATATCGATGGCGTCGAGCACCCGGTCGTATAATCCCGAGAGTCCTCGCATATGTTCGTGAGAATCGCGTAGGCCATCGAGGCTAAACTGTATGCCGTTTAAACCGGCGCGTTCGAGCTCATGCAAAGTATTTGAGTTTGCGAGCAGACCGTTTGACACGAGGTTGCATTTGACGCCAGATGCGCTGAGCCGCCGCAAGGACTCGATGACAAGATCCTTTCGCAGGAGGGTCTCGCCTCCGCAGAAGCAGAAGCTAAAGGGGTGCATTTGACAAATCGAGTCGACGAGTTCGAGGACTTCGTTGTCGGATAATTCGTTCGCGACGACATCGTTTTCTCCACTGTTGTTGAAGCAGTGTAGACAACGAAGGTTGCATTTGTTTGTAATGTCGAGCGCAACGCTGTGGGGCGCTCCGATTATTGCCGGCATGCTCATTATTGCTTCTTATCGAGCGGGCGAACAAACAGCTTGACGTCGCCCGAGTCGAGCTCATTGGGCAGGGTGCCGACTAAGGAAAAGCCAAGGCGCTGGTCGGAATGGTCAAGTTGTTCGGCGATTGGGGTGGAATCAGGCGCGTCAATTCTGAGCGCGCGGTAGGCTTTGGGAGCGGAAGATCCGTAGTATTCCGCAAGGCGGTCGAGCACACCGGCAAGCAGCGTGGAGCTGCATGAGATAAATTTGATGATGACGCTGCGGCCGGCGGGATTAGTGGCCGGCTCGCATATTATCAATCCATTAATTTCTCCGGACTGGCTCGTGAGTAGAAAATAATCATGGGTAAAGGAAAAGAGCCTTTGGCGAAGAACCAGAAAGTTCTCCAATTCGGGCTCAACGTCGAACTCAGAGAAATAGATCCTATTGCCATTTTTGGACTGTTTTGCAGAGAGGGATTTTGCAGCCGCCTCTTCGATTTCAGCAAACCTGCTCGCGTCCGCGAGAATAAGCAGCTCGTCGGGATTCACCGATGTTAGGTAATCGGAGCCGAAAGGGTCGTTCATATATCTCCCTTCTTTCTTCCAAACGATAAGACAGTTTACGGTCAGGCTATGCAGGGTTTGGGCCAGGTCATGCGCTAGCGTCTCGCGCGGTTGATCTGGGTATTTTTCTTGGAACAGACGGAGAATTTTGGGCAAATCGCAGGTGCCGTCGCATAAGTCAAGAATCTCTTTAGCGACCCTGTTGAGGATCGTATAGATTTGTTTCCCATCTGAGCTTAGGACGCTCAGGCGGTTATTTGGTTCACTGCGAAGGTAGCTTGGGTCGAGGGGGATAGGGATGACTCCAGGCAATGATGAGATTTGCGCGCTCCAAACATTCACGGATTCCATTGATCTCCTTTGGTTGTGGCCTATCTTCCTCGAATAGCAACTCGTTCGATAAAATATCACAAATCGAAACGATATATAAAAGAATATATTTATATCGATATACAATATTAGGTTAAAAAAAGTTTTGATGTTTGTCGATAGGGCTGGTATTGAAGGAGTGGACTGGAGTGATGGCGATGTCGGACGTTGTGGTTTCAATGGTGGGGTCATGCCTGCTGCTGTTGTTCGGAATAATGATATATCGAGGCAAGCTCACGGGATTGCTTGCCGGAATGTCATTGCTATCGGGAGAGCGTTTAGAGGAGGCAAAGCGGACGGCCGAGTCTCTAGGCGCAAACCGAGTGGTGGGGGCGTCTATAGTTTTCTCCGCAATATGCCTTTTTCTCTCGTCCCTTTTTCCGGACAAAAGGGCTATTCTCGGTCTGATGGTGGCTGCTGTTATAATCGCCGCGCTTGCCTATGCAAATAGGGGGCTTATTCGTATGTATATAAAGGTGAAATGGAATCCTGGGCACCGCAACCCGAGATAATGTCTTGAGCAAGGATTAACAACAAGGGATATATGGGAGCGATTAAGCGGCGAGCAAATTCAGTTTTGGATAAAAGGCCGCTTGATGGGAGCTGGCATGTTTAAGAAGACGGTTCACGAGTTGTTTCGGTGTAAAGGGTCACGGCTTTTCGTGATTCTCATGCTGGTGAATTTTGCTCTCTCGTGCGTCATGCCCGCCTTAAACGGTGGGTTTGTAGACTTTCTCGTGACGAATAGGGATCCATCTCGCGTCGTGTGGTTTGCGGCCTTTGTTGCGGGCATAGGGATATCGGCCTCCTTCATGTCGTATGCGATGGGTGTGAACGTATCGCGCGTCATCTTGGAGATGACGACGAGACTGATGGGGACCACGTGTGAGTCGTTTGAACGGGGGCCCCTGGAAAAGGGGGAGCAGGCGGATCCATCCTATACAACGCAGAGGGTGTATGCGGATTCGAATGCGGTGTCATCGTTTGTCGTGAACAACTTCCTGACGATCGGGCTTAACATCGTTCTGGTTGTGTTGATATGCATCATCCTGTTTTCGATTAATCCGGTGTTCCTGGTGTTAAGTGCATGTTCGCTTGTTGCGTACTTCATTTTATTCAGGGCGTTGAAAAAGCCGTTGTACAACAGTTCGCTTGCGAACAAGGAGGGTTTGAGTAAGCTTTTCGCGTCCGTGAGCGGCGAGCTGTCGCAGTTGTTTGACATTAAGTGCGATGGCGCATATAACCAGAGCGCTCGGACGCTCAAAGGGGTATTCGAGGGGTACTACCCGATTTACATGAAAGCAAGTAGGGTCTCGAATCTGGCCACATCAAGCGACGGCCTGATCTCGTCTGTGTTTCGGGGGGCACTGCTCGTGATCTCCGGGATGGAAATATTGAGCGGAAGAATGAGCTTAGGCGAGTTCACAATGGTGAACTCGTATTACTCGATGGCGTTCGGATGCTTCAAGTATTTTTTGAATTATTTCAAATCGTATCAGGACGCAAGGGCCTCGTTCGACCGATTGGGGGCTCTGACGGAGGACGCCGAGGACCGCGGCACCTTCACGGTTGGGCACGTGGAGAGCATATCGTTGTCCAACATCGCGTACCGATACGCGGGAAAGCCCTACTTATACCGCGACCTCTCCGTGGAGGTGGAGGAAGGAAAAACCTATGCCATTACCGGGCCGAACGGATGCGGAAAAAGCACGTTTCTGAAGGTGCTCCTTGGACTATATTCTGCTGGGGGACATCGGGCTTTGGGGTCGGTGCCATATGAAGAGCTCGATATGGAGACGATCCGACGGGACCTGTTTGCGGTGTGCCCGCAAAAGCTCTTTATTCCGAACGAAACGGTGGAGAATTACCTTGAGAGGACGTCGATTCGGGGATCGAGCGAAAACCTCCGAGAGCTTGTGCCGAGTTTCTATCGAACCGTCGAATCGTTAAAAGGCAAGAATTGTAGAGACCTTTCTGGTGGAGAGTATCGAAAGCTAAGGATATTCGCAGCACTTCGCAGGCAGCCGGAAGTGCTTGTGTTCGATGAACCAACGAACGATTTAGATGAAGAAAGCCGTCGGGAGTTCACGGAGTATATTCATCGAAATCCCTTCGATCAGCTAATTCTTGTTGTAAGCCATGATCAGGATTTGATTTCAGCATGCGATAGGAAGCTGGATTTGGATTTCGATCCGAAAAATGGGCAATGCTGATGGGAAACGCTTAGAGTTCGGGCTTGCGCGTCATGGAGTAATCTTTCCTCTTATCGAAAATCGTTACAATATAAGAAAAACAGTAAGCAAGAAGAAATGGCTCGGGGAAGAGCTCGCTGCTGTCAGTGATATTGGGTCTATATCCAGATAACACGGAAGGGGCCGTCCTCTACAACGGGGTATCACAGCGTCGCATCGACCGATACGCATTGCGGCGGTGCCGAGTTGGCATTACGGAGCAAGAGCCCCCTATTGTTGGGGGGACGATCCTCGATAATCCTACGCTGCTTTCTGATGATTTCGAGGCCGACAAACTGAATCGGATGCTTGCCATATTGGGGTTAGACAAAATGATTGCCGCTGCGGAGAACGGGGCGGCAGCGATTCTTGGCAGCAAGAAAGGAGGGGTGTCCGGCGGGGAGAAGCAGAACATCGCAATTGTGCGGCAGATGTTGAAATCGCCGGACGTCATGTTGCTTCTTGAGTCAACTTCAGCGCTTGATGCGAAGAGCCGGAGCGCGCTAATTAAATTGCTTCATGAGGTTAAGAGAGACCATATTGTAATTGTTGTCACTCATGACGAAGAGATGCTTGCGGCTTGCGACGAGGTCATTCCGATGCCCGGATGCTTATCGGGACGTGGCGTTGAAGGCCCAGAAGATCGAAATGGCGTGGGTGTTGGGTAAGTCCCTACGCGTACGACGTTGGGTTTCTGATCTTCATCGTCCTGCAAAGAAGGCTTTGTAACACGTTTCCCCTGGGAGGCCCCTTTTGTCCGTAGTGGCAAAGAGGGGCTTTTTCGTTTCCCTCTTGCGGCGGAGGGGGACACCATGCGCCTATACAGGACGACCTGCGCGCTTTCGTCGGATGACGGGCTATGTGTCGAGATGGGGGTCTCGGGTGGAGGCCGCGTCGCGGTCGCGGTCGGCCAGCGACCATCGGTACGGCTCAATCGTATTACCAGAACTAGTAAGGAGCCGCCCTTTCGGACGACTCAAACTGTAATGGGGCTTTTTTAGCTACCCCGGCCGTTACTCCGCCAAAGCATTCGCGCTATCTGCCGGGGTGGCTAAAATAGCCCCGTCCCAAATTAGCTACTCTGACCAAAATCCCTGGGACAAATACTTCTGATAGATTTTGTCTTTCTTGGCTATTGCGTAGTTTAAGAGATTCCATTCCAATAATTACAGCTTTTTGCTAAAGCGTTTTAGCAGTTTATACCGCTTTTGAACTGCGACTACGTTGTACTGGTATCTTCATAAGGTAACCACCTTTACCTACCGTTTACCGCCAGTTTTAGCACGTTTACCAAACCGCGCAGCCTCTGCTCAAGCCCGCCCAAAACCCGCCGTATAGTTCCCTCACGGTCCGCATCCGGCGGGTCGATTCGTTACCACGGTCGTGTGTGCGAACACATAGAAGGGGAAGTATCGTGAGCGATTGCAAGAGGGTTTACCGTTTTGGAACCGACGCCCAGGGCACTTGTGTCACCGAGGGCGACAAGTCTATGAACTTTGTGCTTGGCGGCAAGGGCGCTAACCTTGCCGAGATGAGCCGTATCGGCCTGCCGGTCCCCGGTGGCTTTACCATTACCTGCCAGACCTGCGTTGAGTACTCCGGTGCCGGCAATGTTTGGCCTGCCGGCGCGCTTGACGAGATCGTTGCCGCCGAGGCCGACCTCGAAGCCCGCTGCGGCAAGAAGCTCGGAGATGCCAACGATCCGCTGCTCGTCTCGGTGCGCTCTGGCGCTCCGTTCTCCATGCCCGGCATGATGGACACGGTCCTCAATCTGGGCCTCAACGACGATTCCGTCCTGGGCCTCATCGCCCAGACGCAGAACCCGCGCTTTGCTTGGGACAGCTATCGCCGCTTTATCCAGATGTTCTCCAACGTCGTCATGGGCGTCGACGCCGACCTGTTCGAGAACGCCCTGACCCAGGCCCGCCTGGTTGCCGGCGTCCGCGTCGACTCCGAGCTTTCGGCCGAGGACCTGCAGGAACTCGTTGAGACCTTTAAGGGCATCTTCTCCGACAACGTTGAGGCCGCCCTGTACCCCGAGCTCGAGGTCGCGGACGGCAAGCCCGTCTTTCCGCACGATCCGGAGCTCCAGCTTCGCCTTGCCGTCCAGGCCGTCTTTGGCAGCTGGATGAACGAGCGCGCCTGCATTTACCGCAAGCAGCACGGCATCTCCGACGAGCTCGGCACCGCCGTCAACGTCCAGGCCATGGCTTTTGGCAACAAGGGCGAGACCTCTGCGACCGGCGTCGCCTTCACCCGCAACCCGGCCGACGGCACCAAGGAGTTCTACGGCGACTTTCTGGTCAACGCCCAGGGCGAGGACGTCGTCGCCGGCATTCGCAACACCGAGCCCATCGCCGATCTCAAGACCACTCCGGGGCTTGAGTCCGCAGGCGAGGAGCTCGAGCGCGTGTTCCTGACGCTCGAGGATCACTATCGCGACATGTGCGACATCGAGTTCACCATCGAGCAGGGCAAGCTCTGGATGCTCCAGACCCGCGTGGGCAAGCGAACCGCCACCGCCGCCCTGCGCATCGCCATCGAGATGGTCGAGGAGGGCCTCATCACCCGCGAGGAGGCCGTGGGCCGCATCGATCCTGCGCAGCTCGATCAGCTCCTGCACCCGCAGTTCGACTCCTCCAAGAAGTACGAGGCGCTCGCGACCGGTCTTAACGCCAGCCCCGGTGCCGCCGTGGGCGAGGTCGTGTTCTCGAGCGACGACGCCGTCGCGCGTTCCGCCGAGGGCCACAAGGTCATCCTGGTCCGTTGGGAGACCAACCCTGACGACCTGAAGGGCATGGTTGCCGCCGAGGGCATCCTGACGAGCCACGGTGGCAAGACGAGCCATGCCGCCGTTATCGCCCGCGGCATGGGTACGCCCTGCGTCTGCGGCGTTGAGCGCTTCCATATCGACGCGGCCGAGAAGGTCGTGCGTATCGAGGGTAGCGATCGCGTACTGCACGAGGGCGACATCATCTCCATCGACGGTACCCAGGGCATCGTTGTCGACGGCGCCGTTGACTTGGTCTCCGCCGAGCTTACTGGTGACCTGGACACTATCCTGTCCTGGGCCGATGAGATTCGTCTGGATGAGACCTGCGGCCACGCCAACCACGTGCGCGTCAACGCCGACAACCCCGAGGACGCCGAGCTCGCGCTCGAGTTTGGCGCCGAGGCTATTGGCCTGTGCCGCACCGAGCATATGTTCCTGGGCGATCGCAAGAACATCATCCAGAGCTTCATCCTGTCCGATGACGAGGCCGTGAAGCAGCAGGCCTTGGCCGATCTGCTCAAGGTCCAGACCGAGGACTTCCTGGCCATGTTTAAGACCATGACCGGCCGCGACGTGGTCGTTCGCCTGATCGATCCGCCGCTTCACGAGTTCCTGGACGATCCCCGCGAGCTCGAGGTCGCCATCACCAAGAAGGAGGCCGCTGGCGCTCCCGAGGAGGAGCTCGCCGCCCTGCGTGCCCGCCTGCGTCGCATCGACGGCATGGTCGAGTCCAACCCCATGCTCGGCCTGCGCGGTGTGCGTCTGTCCGTCGTCTTCGGTGACCTGCCGCTTATGCAGGTCCGTGCCGTGGCAACGGCTGCCGCCCGCCTCATCAAGGAGGGCGTCGACCCGCGTCCTGAGATTATGGTCCCGCTCGTCTCCATCACGGCCGAGCATGTCCAGACCCGTGAGGTCATCGAGCGCGTCATCGCCGAGGTTTCCGCCGAGGAGGGCGTGGAGCTCAACATTCCTGTGGGTACGATGCTCGAGCTGCCGCGCGCCTGCATGGTCGCCGACGAGATCGCCCAGCACGCCGATTTCTTCTGCTTTGGCACCAACGACCTCACGCAGACGACCTTCGGCTTCTCCCGCGACGATGCCGAGGCCAAGTTCATCCCGCTGTACCTGCACAAGAAGATCTTGAAGGACAATCCCTTCGAGACCATCGACACGGCGGTGCTCGAGCTGGTGCGCATGGCAGTCGAGAAGGGCCGTGCCACCAATCCCGGTATGCACTTTGGCGTATGCGGCGAGCACGGCGGCGACCCCAAGTCCATCAAGGGCCTGTTCAACGTGGCCGACGTGGATTACGTATCCTGTTCGCCCTACCGCGTGCCGCTCGCGCGTCTTGCTGCGGCCCAGGCCAAGCTCGAGGCCAAGCGTAACGCCTAAGGTCTTGCGTTTCCGCGCGTAACGTAGCCCCCCTTCATGCCGCCCGTCTCATTCGTGAGGCGGGCGGTTATCATGTGCGGGTTTTGTCTTTTTGTCTGCGTAAAAAATAGTTCTTGCAGCGCAAACCTGCGCGTGTATACTCGAATACGTTTGTTCAACTACGTGCCGGCCAAGGTGGTACGGCACCTCTAGAAGAGTAAGGAATTGCACATGGATTACATCCGCGCAATCGAGCGTCAGCAGATCCGCGAGGACATCCCGCAGGTCCGCGTTGCCGACAACGTCAAGGTTCACTACCGCATTAAGGAAGGCGACCGCGAGCGCATCCAGGTCTTCCAGGGCGACGTCATCCGCATGGCCGGCGCCGGTGCCCGCGAGACCTTCACCGTCCGCAAGATTTCCTTCGGTGTCGGTGTTGAGCGTACCTTCCCGCTTCACAGCCCCAAGATCGCCAAGCTCGAGGTCGTCCGTCATGGTCGCGTCCGTCGCGCCAAGCTGTACTACCTCCGCGACAAGGTGGGCAAGGCTGCTCGCATCCCCGAGAAGCGCTAAGAAGATCGCAGCGTCTGTCCACTCGTTTGGACAAAAGGGTCACCTTCGGGTGGCCCTTCTTTTTATCTGATTTGCATGCAAGGAGGCCCCGATATGGCCAACATGACGAGTTCGGTTTCGGCATCGCAGGTTGCCGGCGAGCTGGCGAGCGCCACGTTTGAGGAGATCCCCGCCCTCGTGGAGCATTATCGTGAGGATCCGCGCCAGCAAGTGATCAAGGCTTGCGAGCGCGCTCTTAAGCGCCATGCCAAGGAACTTGCCGAGCGCGAGCGCGTCAACGGCATGTACGAGCTGATGCACGAGCTCGGTGGGGATGGCGTGGTCGTGGGCGTCGACGAGGTGGGTCGCGGCTCGGTGGCCGGTCCTTTGACGGTTTGCGCCGTGTGCCTTCCCATGGAGCCGCGCGTCTGGGGCATCAATGATTCCAAAAAGCTCACGCCGGCGCGCCGCGAGCTGCTCTCGGTGAAGATTGCCGAGGTCGCGACGGCGATTGGTTTTTGCCATATTGCGCCTGCGGATATCGATGATATGGGCATGGCCCGCGCCATCCGCGCTGCCGTCGCGGGCGCCGTGGCCGATACGGGGCTCGAGCCCGATTGCGTGCTTATGGACGGTAACCCCTTGGGCGCCGTTCCCAACGAGCGCGACGTGGTGAAGGGCGATGCCAAAATCGCCTGTATCGCCGCGGCGTCCATCATGGCCAAGGTCACGCGTGACGAGATGATGGTCGAGTACGACGCCGAGTATCCCGAGTATCATTTGGCCGAGTCGAAGGGCTACGCAAGCCCCGAGCACATCGAGGCCATTCGCAAACATGGACTTTGTCCGCTGCATCGTGTGAGCTTTTGCGGAAACTTTCTGCAGACTGAGCGTCTTTTCTAGGTCAATTGTGGAGACAGGGACCTCTGGCGTTTTATAAACCTGCTGGTAGCGGGCCGTGTGCAACGTGAGTGTTGCGTACGGTCCGTTTTTTGTCGGCATTTGGTCAGCTATTGGTTTGCTTCCGGTACTTACCCGCATGAAAGGTGCCCTCATCATCGGGGCAATGCAGTGTGCGGGAAAGGAGACCCCATGTGTGCCGCAAGCAAAAAGAGCAAGACGCAGCAACTCAAGGAGCGCTGGGAAGACGGCGAGCTCGACTGCGGGGCGATGACGCCCGAGTTTATCAAGGGGCTCAGTCCCCGCGAGCTCGGCATGCTGGGCGAGCTGATCACCATCGATTACTTTAACGAGCGTGGATACACCTTGTTGGAGCAGGGCTATCGTTGCATTGAGGGTGAAGCCGATCTGGTGCTGCTCGATGAGCTCGACGATGTCGTTGTGATGGCCGAGGTCAAGACGAGACGCGTCGCCCTGGATTGCACCACGCGGGTCTTTCCCGAGGAGGCCGTGGACGCCCAAAAGCAGCGTCGGTATCGCCGTATCGCAAGTTGCTATCTCATGGAGCACTATCCGCTCAGGTCGATTCGCTTCGATGTCGTGGGCGTCACCATCCGCGGCGGGCATGTCGCCGAGATCGAGCATCAGTACAATGCGTTCGATTGGCAGGTGTCGTGATGGCGTTCGAGACGTTTGCCGTGCATGCGGCCTGCATCCGCGGCGTTGAGGCAATTCCCGTTACCGTCGAGGTCTCGCTTGCCGGTGGCGTTCCGGGCATCCAAATGCTCGGCATTCCGAGTATGGAGGTGATGGAGTCGCGCGGGCGTATCCGGTGCGCCATGCGCTCGGCCGGCTTCGAGATCCCTCGGTCTGGCATTACCGTCAACCTGGCACCTGGCGATATCCGCAAAACTGGCAGCGGTTTTGACCTGCCGATTGCCATCGCGGTTCTGGCGGCCGATGGGCAGATTCCCCGTGACAACCTCGATCGTTGCCTTATCGCAGGAGAGCTTGGCCTGGACGGCACGGTGCTACCCGTCAAAGGCGAGGTGGCGTTTCAGCTGTTGGCGCGCGATATGGGGCTTTCCTTTATCGCCGGTAGGTCCGATCAGCATGTCCCGCTTGCGGGCGTTGACTGCGGGTTTATCGACCACCTATCTCAGCTTGCCCATGGCATGGGGGATGCCGCACGGCATTACCTGGATTCTGAAGTGCTCGAGGCGACCTTTGAGCCCGAGCTCGATTATGCCGACGTTCTGGGGCAGGAGGTCGCCAAACGTGGCATGGCGCTTGCGGCCGCCGGCGAGCTCGGATTGCTCATGATCGGTTCGCCCGGTTCGGGCAAGACCATGCTTGCGCGGCGCATGACCGGCATCCTGCCCGAGCTTTCTCTCGAGGATCAGCAAGAGGCGCTGTGCATCCATTCGGTCTTGGGCGAGAACATCGATGGACTGCTTGCGGGGCATCGCCCCTTCCGCAGTCCGCATCACAGTATTTCGACCGCGGGACTTATCGGCGGCGGGCGTCCGGTGCATCCGGGCGAAATTAGCTTGGCTCATGGCGGCGTGCTCTTTTTGGACGAGCTCGCCGAGTTTCCCACAGGCGTGCTGCAGACGCTGCGTCAGCCCATCGAGCGCGGGTACGTGAGGATCGTGCGCGTTGACGGGGCCTTTACGTTTCCGTCGCGCTTTCAGCTGCTGGCCGCGAGCAATCCCTGCCCCTGCGGGTTTTTGGGCGATCGCGAAGTGCCGTGTCGCTGCTCGGCGGCGATGGTCGAGCGCTATCGGGGCAAGTTGCGCGGTCCCTTGGCTGATCGCATCGACATGATGATCGACGTGACCCGCCCCGATCCCCAGGTGATCATTGAGGGCGCGGAGGGTATGTCATCGGCCGAGCTGCGCGATTACGTCGTGCGTGGGCGCGCCTTTCGCGCCTGGCGTGAATCCCGTATGGACGATGCGGACACCGAGGCCGAGGAAGATGAGTCGCGGTCCATTGACGGCGTCGTTTCGACCTTTGGGCTTGATGAGGCTGCCGAGAAATGCGTGCTCGGCCTGTCGAAGCGTACGCATCTCACGGGTCGCGGCATCGTGCGCCTGGTACGCATTGCACGCACGATCGCCGATGTTGCCGAAAGCGAACGGGTGACGCAGGATCACGTGCTCGAGGCGGCGATGTATCAGGGAAGGAGGGACCAATGATGGCCGAGGGGACCTTCGAGCTGCATCCAGGTGATGCGTTGTATCCCGAGACCGTATTGGAGCTTTCTGATGTACCCCAGACGCTCTATGTGCGCGGCAACCCCGAGGTGCTTTCGACGCCCGCGCTCTCCATTATCGGCGCGCGCAAGGCATCGCCGTACGGTCTCGCCGTGGCAGAACTTGCGGCCAAGGTGGCGGTTGAGGCGGGGGTGACGGTGGTCTCGGGCGGTGCGGTCGGCTGCGACCAGGCGTCGGGTTGGGCCGCGGTCAACGCCGGGGGCAAACACATCGTGGTACTGGGGACCGGCGCCGATGTTGTCTATCCGCGCTCGAGCGCCGGCCTCATAACGCGCACACTCGATACGGGCGGCGCGGTCGTTTCGATTTCGCCGTGGGGTATGGGACCGCGTAAGTTCGCCTTTCCGCGGCGCAATCGTGTAATCGCCGCCTTGTCGCAGGCACTCTTTGTTTCCGAGGCGGGCATGCCCTCGGGTACGTTCTCCACGGCGGAGGCCGCTATGGACTTGGGGCGAGAGCTTCTTGCAGTGCCGGGGTCTATCCTTTCGCCCGAGTCGCGCGGGACTAACTATCTCATCGCTAACGGAGCCTGCTGCATCATCGATGAGGAATCAATCGAGATGGCCATCTCGCGCATCTACGGCACGCTGCGCTACTCGCGTCCCGATGCACCTGGCATTGCCGATCTGGACCCAACACAGCAGACCGTGATGCACGCGCTTATCGCCTCGCCGCTCAAGGTCGACGACATTGCCGCGCTCGTCTCGCTCGATGCTGTCGGCGTACTCAAACTCTTGGGTTCGCTTGAACTCGAGGGTCTTATCGAGCGCATGATGGATGGAAGGTATGCGCCCTCCAAGTTTGCCCTTCACGCCCAGACACCCTTCGGTCACAATGGAAAACGTGTCAATTAGAAAGGCGTTTGCAGATGCAGTTCGATCAGGTGACAGTTATCGGTGGCGGTCTGGCGGGTTCGGAGTGCGCGATCCAGCTGGCAGATCGCGGTTTTGCCGTAAAGCTGTGCGAGATGCGCCCCCAGGTGAGCTCCCCGGCTCACCATACCGATCGCCTGGCAGAGCTCGTCTGCTCGAATTCGTTTAAGTCGACCCGTCCGGATTCCGCGGCTGGTTTGCTGAAGGCCGAGCTTGAGCGCATGGGTTCAGTCCTGCTCGATTGCGCCCATCGCGCGGCTGTTCCCGCCGGTGGCGCCTTGGCGGTCGACCGCGTCAAGTTTTCCGAGCTTGTCGAGGCCGAGGTTGCCGCTCGTCCCAATATCGAGGTCGTGCACGGTGAGGTCACACAGATTCCTGAGGGTCACGTGGTCATTGCCGCGGGCCCGCTGTGTTCACCGGCGCTGAGCGAAGAGGTTATGAAGCTCGTCGGTGGCGATGCCCTGGCATTCTTTGATGCGGCGGCGCCGATCGTCGATGCCTCCACGCTCGATATGGACGTGCTGTTCTCGCAGTCGCGCTATGAGGAGCAGGGGAGCGGCGACTATCTCAACGCTCCGCTCAACAAGGAGGAGTACGAGGCCTTTATCGAGGCGCTTACCACGGCCGACCGCGTGGTGCTCAAAGACTTTGAGGGCGGCGATCTGTTCCAAGCCTGCCAGCCTGCCGAGGAAGTTGCGCGCACCGGCAAGGACGCCATTCGCTTTGGCGCCATGAAGCCCGTCGGCCTCACCGACCCGCGTACCGGACGTCGCCCCTGGGCGGCGATTCAGCTGCGTGCCGAGAACAAGGAGAAGACCGCCTATAACCTGGTGGGCTTCCAGACCAATCTGACCTTCGGCGAGCAAAAGCGCGTGTTCCATATGGTGCCGGGCCTGGAGAACGCCGAGTTCTTCCGCTATGGCGTCATGCATCGCAATACCTTTGTCGATGCGCCGCACGTGCTCGACGGGACCTTTGCCGTGCCCGGTACGAGTGTGCGCCTTGCCGGCCAGATTACCGGCACCGAGGGGTACATGGAAGCGGTGGCGACCGGTCTGCTTGCGGCGCTTAACACCTATGCCGAGGCTGTTGAGGCCGATCCTGTAGAGCTGCCTCGCGTGGGCGCCCTGGGTGCGCTCGTGGGCTATGCGACCGATCCCGCCACGGTGGGCTACCAGCCCATGCATGTCAACTTTGGCCTGGTGCCGCCGCTCGAGGACGGTAAGCGCCGCAGCAAGCGCGACCGCTACCAGGCCTATGCGGACCGTGCGCTCGAGGCCCTTGATGCCTATCTGGCCACTCGCCCCGATCTGTTTGGAGGCGACCGGTCATAGCCTTTGACCTGTACGACACCGTCGACTCGTTTATCGCCTATATCTCACGTGTCGAGGGGCTTTCTCCCAACACGGTGACGGCCTATGGCTCGAGGCTGGAGCGCTTTGCTGCCTGGTGCGAGCGCGAGGATATAGATGCTTTCGCTGCCGACGTGCGCACCATTCGTCGCTATCTTGCCGAGCTTTCGCGTGGGCAGGTGGCTCCCCGAACGCTTGCGGCGCATCTGTCGGCTATCCGATCGCTCTATCGATGGATGGCTGCCGAGGGGGTCGTGGAGGGCGATGTGGTCTCGGCAATTTCCTCGCCCAAGCTCCCGCGCGATCTACCCGGTGTGCTGACGACCCAACAGGTGGAGGCGCTGCTCAAGACGCCTGATACCTCAACACCCGCGGGACTGCGCGATGCGGCGATGCTCGAGCTGCTCTATGCCTCGGGCGCCCGTATCTCTGAGCTCGCAGCACTCAATGTGGAGTCCATTGCGTGGTCCGAACGCACGCTGCGCCTGTGGGGCAAGGGGAGCAAAGAACGTATCGTCCCTCTGTATCGTCGTGCGCTCGAGGCGACGCGTCTCTATATTGAGGAGGGGAGGCCGGAATTGCTCGCTCAGGCAAAGCGTCGTGACCCCGCTACCGGGCCGCATCCGCTGCTTATATCGGCGCGCGGCAATCGCATGAGCGCCGCCATGCTCCGGCGGCGGTTCCATACGCTGGCGACGCTCGCCGGCATTCCGGCCGACATCGCCCCGCATGCGATGCGCCATACCTTTGCGACCGACTTGCTCGAGGGCGGTGCGGACCTGCGCTCGGTTCAAGAGCTGCTGGGTCATGCGAGTCTGTCCACGACGCAGATCTACACGCATCTCACGCCCGATCGGCTTAAGCGGGCCGTGGCTCAAGCCCATCCCCGCGGCGAATAGCGGCTGGGACGTCCAGCGCCGCACTCAGGTGTGTGGTTTTGATTGCGGGTTGGCAGGAAGATGCATTCCTGCTATCATTCATCGGGTTGCTTCACGGCAACATGTTTTTATCACGCACACGCGGCTACTTCATACCGTGGTGCCCGGGCTTTGGTAGCACATGTCCGGGTTGGTTTTGGAGGATGACCCCGCGCGGAGGCAAACCACAGGAGGTTTAACATGGCTACCAAGATTAATATCCGCACCCTGCTCGAGGCCGGCTGCCACTTCGGTCACCAGACCCGTCGCTGGAACCCCAAGATGAAGCCGTTCATCTTCGGTGAGCGCAACGGCATCTACATCCTCGACCTCAAGCAGACCATCCTTGATGCCGACCAGGCCTACACCTTCGTCAAGAACGTCGCCAAGGGTGGCAACGTGCTGTTCGTTGGCACCAAGAAGCAGGCTCAGGAGGCCGTCAAAAACGCTGCTGAGCGCGCCAACATGCCTTACATCAACCAGCGTTGGCTCGGCGGTATGCTGACCAACTTCGTCACCATCCGCTCCCGCATCAACCGCATGGAGGAGCTCGAGGCCATGGTCGAGGACGGCCGCATGGCAGTGCTCCCCAAGAAGGAGCAGGCTGTTCTCGGCAAGGAGCTCACTAAGCTCCAGACCAACCTCGGTGGCGCCCGCGACATGAAGGGTCTGCCCCAGGCTCTCTTCGTCATCGACACCAAGCGCGAGGAGAACGCCATCAAGGAGGCCCAGCGCCTGAACATCCCCGTCGTCGCCCTGATCGACACCAACTCCGATCCCGACGAGGTCGAGTACGGCATCCCCTGCAACGATGACGCTATCTCCGCTGTCACCCTTATGTGCGAGCTCATGGCTGACGCCTGCCTCGCTGGCTCCGGCAAGGAGCAGGTCTCCGAGGCCGAGATGGCCGCTGAGCCCAAGGCCGAGTAAATCAGTCTTAGTTAATTCTTTTTCATCTCTTTGAAAGGAACCACAATGGCCCAGATTACCGCCGCTATGGTCAAGCAGCTCCGCGAGATGACCGACTCCCCGATGATGGAGTGCAAGAAGGCTCTCGTCGAGGCTGACGGCGACATGGACGCCGCTGTCGACGTTCTGCGTAAGAACGGCCTTGCCAAGGCCGCCAAGAAGGCTGGCCGTGAGACCAACGAGGGCGCTGTCGCCGCGTTCGTCTCCGAGGATGGCAAGACCGGCGCTCTGCTCGAGCTCTCCTGCGAGACCGACTTCGTTGGCTCCAACGCCAAGTTCACCGGCTTTGCTTCCAAGGTCGCCGAGGTTGTCGCTACCACCGAGCCTGCTGACGTCGACGCTCTGCTCGAGAAGCCGATGGGCGAGGAGACCGTTTCCTCCGAGCTCACCGAGATGATTCACATCATGGGCGAGAACATGAAGATCTCCCGCTTCGCTGCCCGCAAGGCTGAGAACGGCGCTCTCGCTTCTTACATCCACATGGGTGGTAAGATCGGCGTCCTCGTCGAGTTTGCTTTCGAGAAGGCCGAGACCGCTCAGGCTGAGTCCTTCAAGACCTTCGCTCACGACGTTGCCCTTCAGGTTGCCGCCGTCGCCCCGATCTGCGCTACCCGCGATCAGGTTCCGGCCGAGACCGTCGAGCACGAGAAGCAGATTTACATGGCTCAGGCTGCCGAGTCCGGCAAGCCCGAGGCCATTCAGGAGAAGATGGCTGTCGGCCGTCTGGAGAAGTTCTACAAGCAGTCCGTGCTCACCGAGCAGGAGTTCATCAAGGACAGCTCCCTCACCATCAAGAAGTACGCTGAGCAGGTCTCCAAGGAGCTCGGCGACACCATTACCGTCGTTGCCTTTGACCGTCTGGTCCGTGGCGAGTAAATAAGCTCTTGTAGCTGGTAATGAGCAGGCTGTGGGTTTTACTCACAGCCTGCTTTTTCATGGCTCTTCTTAGAGCCTTTGATATCATATTGAGAGTCTAATTAAAGGAGGATCGCTTTGTCCGACATCCGATATAAACGCGTGCTTCTTAAGCTTTCCGGCGAAGCACTGATGGGCGATGGCCACTATGGCATCGACCCCAAGGTTACCGACCATCTTGCCAAGCAGGTCAAGGAGCTGCTCGCCGTTGGCCATGAGGTCGGCGTCGTTGTCGGCGGCGGCAATATTTTCCGCGGCATGGCCGGTGCTGCCGGTGGCATGGAGCGTGCTCAGGCCGATTACATGGGTATGCTGGCAACCGTTATGAACGCGCTTGCCCTTCAGGATGCTTTCGAGCATAACGATGTTCCTTGCCGCGTTATGAGCGCTATCCAGATGAACGAGATTTGCGAGCCCTATATTCGTCGTCGCGCCATCAACCACCTGTCCAAGGGCAATGTCGTTATCTTCGCCGCCGGTTCGGGCAATCCGTACTTTACGACTGACACCGCCGCGGCCCTTCGTGCCTGCGAGATCGGTGCGGAGATTCTGATTAAGGCCACCAAGGTCGACGGTATCTACGACAAGGATCCCGTCAAGTGCGCCGATGCCGTCCGCTTTGACAAGATTACCTATCACGAGGTTCTCGTCCGCGGTCTGCAGGTTATGGATTCCACGGCTACGGCACTGTGCCAGGATAACCGTATGCCGATTTTGGTCCTCAACATCGATGGCGAGGACACCGTCAAGCGCGCGCTTTCGGGTGAGCCCGTCGGCACGCTCGTCTATCAGGAGGATTAAGCATGGCAGAGAACATCACCGCCCATATGGACAAGTCGCTCGAGTCCCTCAAGCATAACTTCTCCAAGGTTCGTACCGGCCGCGCCAATGCCAACATTCTGTCCGACATCACCGTCGATTATTACGGTGTTCCCACGCCGGTCACGCAGGTTGCCGCCGTCAAGACCCCCGAGGCCCACATGCTGCTCATCGAGCCGTGGGACAAGGCGCTCATCAATGCTATCGTCAAGGCCATCGGCGCTTCCGATCTGGGTATTACCCCCAACTCCGATGGCACCGTCGTTCGTCTTCCGTTCCCGGCTCCCACTGAGGAGCGCCGTCGCGAGCTCGTCAAGGAGTGCCGCGAGTACGCCGAGCAGGCCAAGGTGTCTATCCGTAACATCCGTCGCGACTTTAACAACAAGCTCGAGCGCGATGAGGAGCTCACCGAGGACGATGTCCGTCGCGAGCAGGCCAAGGTCCAGAAGCACACCGATGAGTATGTCTCCAAGGTCGAGGAGCTTCTGAAGGAAAAAGAAGCCGAGGTCATGGAGATCTAAGGTGCAATACGACGAGCATAAACTGGTCGAGTACTTTGCCGACGCCCCTGCGGGCGTCGGTTTTTCCGACCTTGACCTCAATAACATTCCGCACCATATCTCGTGCATCATGGACGGCAACGGTCGTTGGGCCACGTCGCGCGGTCTTGCGCGCACTGAGGGCCACAAGGCGGGTATCGTCTCCCTTCGCGAGATCATTACCGCCTGCGTGCGCCTGGGCGTCGACGTGCTTTCTGCCTATGCGTTTTCTACCGAAAACTGGAACCGTCCGCAGCATGAGGTAAACGTCTTGATGCATCTGTTTGCCAAGACGTTTATCGATGAGTTGCCGCTGCTTAAGCGCGAAAACGTGCGTGTTGTCTTTTTGGGTGACATTTCCGCGCTGCCCAAGAAGACCCGCGACGTTTTTGAACGCGGTCTTGCCGAGTGCGCCGATCACACCGGTATGACGCTGGCGCTTGCCGTCAACTACGGCGCGCGTGCCGAGATTACCCGCGCTGTCCGTCAGATCGCGCTCGACGCTGCCGCCGGTAAGATCGATCCTGCCGCAATTGATGACGACATGGTGGCTTCCCATCTCTATACCGCCGGCCTTCCCGATCCTGAGCTTGTGATTCGCACCTCTGGTGAGCTGCGCCTTTCGAACTATCTGCTGTGGCAGGTGGCTTATTCCGAATTCTACGTCACCGATACCTATTGGCCTGACTTTGATCGTTGGGGCCTTGTCGACGCCATTTTGACCTATCAGGGCCGTGACCGTAGGTTTGGTGGACTGAGCAAGACCGAGGAGGCTTAATCGTGTCCGATCGTCCCAAGGCATCTGCTCCCAAGACGCCTGCGCGCAAAGCTGCCGCTGCGGGAGCGCCTGCAGCGAAGAGCGGCACCGGTTCGTGGCTGGCGGGCTTTATTACCCGTGCCGCCGCCGGTATCGTCTACGCCGTTGTCTTTATCCTGTGCCTGGTTTTGGGTATCGTGCCCACGGCCATCTTTGTTTCTGTCATGAGCGGTCTGTGCTGCTATGAGTTTTTCCGTATGACAAGGCTTGATGGCAAGATGGCTAACGAGCGCATGGGTATCGCTGCCGCCGTACTCTTTCCGCTGTCGGCGTTGGGCGATTCGATGTTGCTGAATGCCCTGCTTTTTGCCCTGATGCTCGCTGTGGGCATTTGGTATGTCTGGTCGCCGCGTACCCGCATCTCTGATGTGGCAGTGACGCTCATGGGTCCCATCTACACTGGCTTTATGCTGTCGGCTATCGTGCTGCTGCGCGATGCCGTGCCCGGTTTTGCCGGTGCCCTGCTTTCAGTGGGCGTTTGCGCGTCCCTTTGGGTCTCCGATTCGTTTGCCTACATCGTGGGTAGCCGTATCGGCAAGCACAAGATGGTTCCCAAGATCTCTCCCAAAAAGAGCTGGGAGGGGTTTGCCGGCGGCATCCTGGGCTCGGTTTTGATTTGGCTCATCCTGTGGGCGACGCACTTCTACAAGCTCAGCCTGCCCTATGCGCTGCTGTGCGGCGTGGTCGTGTCCATTCTGGGCGTTATCGGCGACCTTATCGAGTCGCGCATCAAGCGCGGTGTGGGCGTCAAGGATTCCGGCAACCTTATCCCGGGCCACGGCGGCATGCTCGATCGTAGCGATTCGCTTATCTTCGGCTGCATCACCGCGCAGCTGATGCTGATGATCGGAGGCGTGCTGTAATGTCATTCCAGACGACGTATGGCCCCGATGGACGCCTCCGTGTTGCCATCCTGGGTTGTACCGGCTCCATCGGCACCCAGGCGCTCGATGTGTGCCGCCAGCATGCCGATCGCCTGCAGGTGACGGCGCTGTCCGTTAACTCCAGCACCTCCGAGCTTGTTGCCGCTGCCCGCGAGTTCTCGGTTCCGGCGGTTGCCGTGGCCGATGTCGCTCATGGCGATGACGCCGTGCTGCAGGAGTTGCCCGAGGGAACGAAGCTTGGCCTTGGCGCGCAGGCGGTTTGCGAGCTCGCGCGTCGCGACGATGTCGACTGCGTGCTCGTTGCTATTGTGGGCGCCGCTGGTCTCGAGGCGAGCCATGCGGCCTTGACCTCAAATAAGCGTCTTGCCCTTGCCAACAAGGAGTCCCTCGTCGTCGGCGGCGACTTGCTTATGCCGTTGGCGCAACCGGGCCAGCTTATTCCAGTCGACTCTGAGCACTCCGCCATCTACCAGTGCTATCTGGGGGAGAACCCACGCGAGGCTCATTGTATTTGGCTCACCTGCTCGGGCGGTCCGTTCTTTGGCCGCACCCGCGACGAGCTCGACCGCGTGACGCGTGCCGATGCCCTCGCACATCCCACGTGGGCCATGGGTGCCAAGATCACCATCGACTCCGCCACCCTCATGAACAAGGGCCTGGAGCGCATTGAGGCCATGCATCTGTTTAACTGCGACCTCGATTTCATTAACGTGGTCGTGCAGCGTCAGTCCAAGATTCACTCTATGGTCGAGTTCGCCGACGGCTCCGTGATGGCGCATCTCGGTGCTTCCGACATGCGTATTCCCATCCAGTTCGCGTTCTCGTATCCCGAGCGTTGGGATACCCCGGCGCCTCGTATCGATTTCCGCGAGCTGGGGCAGCTCACGTTTGATGCTGCCGACATGGATACCTTCCGCTGTCTGGCACTGGCCGAACGTGCCGGCAAGACGGGTGGCACCATGCCGTGCGTGCTCAATGCCGCCAACGAGGTCGCCGTCGATGCCTTCCTGCACGATGGCTGCAGCTTTACCGATATCGATCGCATTGTGGAATCCTGCATGGATTCCCACGATATGCAGGCGGTCGATTCGTTTGAGCAGCTTCACGACATCGATGCATGGGCGCGTGAAAAGGCTGCGCAGGTGCTCGCCGCAACCCGTTCCTAACCCATAAGGATTGCTTTTTCGTTTTATGGATACTGTTCTGAGCGTTCTCTCATCGGTCTTTTGGGGCCTGCTGATGCTTTCCGTCCTCGTGTTTTTGCACGAGGGCGGCCACTTTTTGGCGGCGCGTGCCTGCGGCGTCCGTGTGACCGAGTTCTTTTTGGGCCTGCCTTGCCGCTTTGACATCCATTACACGTCGCGTCGCATTGGAACCAAGTTTGGCGTGACCCCGCTGCTGCTGGGTGGGTATGCTGCCATCTGTGGCATGGATCCGACCGATGTCTCGTGTGCCGATCGCGTGCTCGCGGCCATCTATCGCCACGGCCGTGTGTCGGTGGCCGATCTTGCCGTCGAGCTCGAGCTGTCCGAGGAGGATGTGCTCGAGGCCTGTGCTTTGCTGTTGGGCTGGGGCTCCATCTCTCCTTGGTATGAAGAAGGGGAAAAGCCTTCGCCCAGTTACTATCCCACCAAGTACCAGTCCCTGCCGCGTGATGCGGCGGGTTATACCACCTTTGACGGCCGTCGGTTCGATCGCGAGCACGCGACTGCCGAGGGCGATGTATGGGAGCTGCCGTGCGCCGAGTCTGAATTCCTTGCACGCGAGCGCTCGCACACCTATTTGGGCCAGGGCTTTGTCAAGCGTTCCTTTATGCTGCTTGCGGGCATTATCGTCAATATCCTGACGGGCTTTTTGCTGCTTATGAGCATCTACTCTATTGCGGGTGTCACCGTGCCGATGGATACCAACGTGATCGGTCAGGTTGACGAGGGGTCTATTGCCGCCAAGGCGGGTATCGAGGGCGGCGACGCGATCCTTTCGGTTGACGGAGTATCGTGCTCTACCTGGATGGACGTTTACGATGCCATCGGCAAGGCTGCCGGTAAGGACGATATCGCCATCGAGTACGAGCGTGACGGCAAGCAGCATTCGACCACGGTTGCGCTCAAAGAGGACGAGCGCCTAGGTGTGTATGCCTCTACGCAGGTGGTCCGTTTGGACCCCATCACGTCGGCTCGTTTGTCGTTCTCCTATATCGTGCAGACAGCGGAGGGCGTGATGCGCCTGCTCCAGCCGCAGCACACGATGGAGATTCTCGACCAGTCCTCTTCGATCGTGGGTATTAGCGTTATGTCCTCACAGGCTGCTGCCGCCGGCCCTGCCACGTTCCTCTCGTTTGCCGCCCTCATTTCGTTCTCGCTTGGCTTTATGAACCTGCTGCCCATCCCACCGCTCGATGGCGGCAAGCTGGTCATCGAGATCATTCAAAAGATTGCGGGCCGCGAGCTTCCGCTCAAGGTCCAGACGATTGTGAGCTATGTGGGCATCGCGCTCTTTGCGCTGCTGTTTGTCTATTTGCTTCGTTCCGACATCCTTCGATTTATTCTGTAGGGGAGTGGTTGGATTGTCTTTATCCCATCCTTTGCCTCGCGAGTTGACGCGCCCCGTGCATGTGGGCGGCGTGCAGATCGGTGGTGGCGCTCCGGTGGTGGTCCAATCCATGACCTGCACCGATACCGCTGATGCCCAGGCAACGCTTGCGCAAGTGTGCGCGTTGGTGCAGGCTGGCTGCGATATCGTGCGCGTGAGCGTGCCCACCGAGGCTGCGCTTGAGGGTTTCCGCACCATCTGTGCCGAGTCTCCGGTGCCGATCGTCGCCGATATCCACTTTAACCACAAGCTGGCCATTGGCGCTGTGGAGGCCGGTGCTGCCAAGCTCCGCATCAATCCCGGCAACATTGGCGATTGGGCCAAGGTCGATGCCGTGATCGATGCCGCGGGCGCCGCTGGGTGCGCGATTCGTATCGGCGTCAATGCCGGTTCGCTTGAGCAGGATATCGCCGAGCGCGACGACCTTACGCAGCCCGAAAAGCTCGTGATGTCGAGCGAGCGCTTCGTCAAGCACTTTGAGGACCGCGGCTTTACGAACATTGTGCTTTCGGCCAAGGCCCATAGCGTGCAAACGACGCTCGATACCTATCGAGCCCTGTCGCGTGAGATTCCCCACGTTCCGCTTCACCTGGGCGTAACCGAGGCGGGTACCAAGCTTCAGGGCACCATTAAGAGCTCGGTGGGCCTTGGTATTCTGCTGTCTGAGGGTATCGGTGACACCATGCGCGTCTCTCTCACGGCCGATCCGGTTGAGGAGCCGCCGGTCGCCTGGGGAATTTTGCAGTCGCTGGGCCTGCGTCGCCGTGGTCCCGAGATTGTCTCGTGCCCCACGTGCGCCCGCTGCCAGGTTAACCTCATTCCCATCGCCGAGGAGGTCACCGAGCGGCTTAAGAACTACTCCGCGCCGCTTTCGATCGCTGTGATGGGATGTGCCGTTAATGGCCCCGGCGAGGCTTCTGATGCCGATCTGGGCGTTGCTTGCGGACGTGGTCAGGCCTTGCTCTTTTCGCATGGCCAGATCATTGGTAAAGTAGCTGAGGACCAAATTGTCGACGCGCTTATGGCAGAGGTCGACAAGCTTATTGAGGAGAAATAAATGACCCGAGCAATGTATATGTCTAAGCTCTATGCGCCGACGCTTAAAGAGGATCCGGCGGACGCTGAGCTCGCCAGTCACCGCCTGCTGCTCCGTGCCGGCATGATCCGCAAGGAGGCCGCCGGCCTGTATTCCTACCTGCCGCTTGCCTGGCGCTCGATCCGTAAGATCGAGAACATCGTGCGTGACGAGATGGACGCTGCCGGCGCCCAGGAGCTTATGATGCCTATCATGGTCGACGCCGAGTTGTGGCGCGAGTCCGGGCGCATCGACGCCTATGGCAAGGAGCTTGTGCGCTTTGACGACCGTCATGGTCGCGAGTTCGTCCTGGGCCCCACGCACGAGGAGACCGTCACGGCCCTGGTGCGCAACGAGCTGCGCTCCTACAAGCAGCTGCCCGTCAACCTGTACCACATTCAGGACAAGTTCCGCGACGAGTTCCGCCCCCGCTTTGGCCTGATGCGCGGTCGCGAGTTCATCATGAAGGACGCCTACAGCTTCTCCGCCACGCAGGAGAGCCTGCAGGAGGAGTATGACAAGATGAAGCAGGCCTACGCTAACATCTGCGAGCGCTGCTATATCAAGGCCCTGCCCGTTGTTGCCGACTCCGGTGAGATCGGTGGCGATACCTCCGTCGAGTACATGGCTTTGGCCGACGCCGGCGAGGCTTCGCTCGTCTACTGCGACGATTGCGGCTTTGCTGCCGATGACGAGGCGGCAAGCACCAAGGTCGTCGTGACCGAGGGTCCTGGTGACGGTACGCTCACCAAGGTTGAGACTCCGGGCATGGGCACCATTGAGGCAGTTGCTAAGTCCTTTGGGTTCCCCGAGAACGGCACGCGCAAGTCGCTGGCGCTCATCGACGCCGAGGGCAAGCCGGTCGTGGCCATTGTTCCGGGCGATCACGAGCTCAACGATTGCAAGGCCGAGCACGTCTTTGGCAAGGGCTATCGCATGATGACCGACGAGGAGCTTCAGGCGAACGGTCTGCACAAGGGCTTTATCGGACCGGTTAACCTGCCCGATGGCATTCGTCTGGTGTGCGACGAGAGCCTGCGCGATTCCAAGCAGTGGGCCTGCGGTGCCAACGAGGTCGATTATCACTTTACCGGTGCCTGCCCCGAGCGCGACTTTACCGTCGATGAGTGGGCCGATCTGGTCACCGTTGTCGCCGGCGACCCCTGCCCGCACTGCGGCAAGCCGCTCTCCGCTGCCCGCGGCATCGAGGTCTCTCAGGTCTTCCAGCTGGGCACCAAGTATTCCGAGGCCATGGGTGCCACCTTTATGGACGAGGACGGCAAGGAGAAGCCGCTCATCATGGGCTGCTACGGCGTTGGTGTGTCCCGCTCGCTCGCTGCCGTCGTGGAGCAGCACAACGACGAGCACGGTATCGTCTGGCCGGTCTCCGTTGCCCCGTACGAGGTCGCGGTGATTCCGCTCGATCCCAAGAAGGAGGAGTGCGCTACCGTCTGCGAGCAGATCGTTGATGGCCTGTGCGCCGAGGGTATCGAGGTTGTCGTCGACGACCGCGACGAGCGTCCCGGCTTTAAGTTTGCCGACAACGACCTTATGGGCTTCCCGTATCAGGTCGTTCTGGGTAAGCGTGGCCTTAAGAATGGCACCGTTGAGCTCAAGGACCGTGCCACGGGTGAGCGCGAGGATGTGGCGATCGACGAGGTCGTCGCCAAGGTCGCCGAGCTTGTGAAGGCAGCACGCCGTTAATCGACGATTTCGCTTGTAGTTCGATATACGGGACGGCCCCGCATTTCTCCAGATCGGGGAGATGCGGGGCCGTCCTTTTATCTTGTGGCATCCTCGATATCTAAAAGGAAAACCCCACAGCCCATGTGAGCTGCGGGGTTTTCCTTGTGCCTCCGATGCGAAATAAATCGCTCAGATATTACTGATAATCGACGACGTCGATCCAGTTCTTCAGGAACTCATCGTTCACGTTGCGCTTACGAGCGAGCTCGGAAGCGGCGACGATGCTCGTCCACTGACGCACGACCTGCATGGGCATGTCGGCGCGGTCGCAGTAGAGCTCCAGGTAGGCCTCGGCCTGATCCTTGCTGTTGAGGGCAAAGAGCAGGTAGGTGGTGGCAACGTCGGCAGCAGGGGAGCCCTGGGTGGCGTGTGCCCAGTCGCACACATAGAGCTGGCCGTCGTCGCCGACGATGACGTTGGAGGGGTTGAAGTCGCCGTGGCAGACCTTGAACTCCTTGGTCATGCCGTCCAGACGCTCCTGAAGGTTGTAGCGCGTGGTGGCATTGAGCTGATCGAGGCTGTCGATCATGCGGGCGAACTTGTCGCGCTGACGGTTGAGCAGCGGGGAGGTGTAGCCGTGGATCTCGATCTGGAGGTCGACGAACATCTCGAGGTACTCACCAAAGCGCTGGGGCTCGGCAGTCATCTTCTCGGCAAGGGTGGTGCCCGGAACCTTCTCGGTCACGAGCGCCCAGCCGTTGGCGTTCTCGAGCTGGGAAACCTCGAGAGCCTTGGGGCTGCGGATGCCGCACTCATTGATGCGGGCAAGATTCAAAGCCTCGTTGAACACGTCGGAGACAGGCTTGGTCTCGTTAAAGACCTTGACGATCTTGTCGCCCAGGTCGTAAACGACCTTGTTGCCACGGCGGACGAGCTCGGTCTTGGAATCGGGTAGCAGCATGGTTGCATCCTTTCAACGATGCGATAGAAGCGACGGCGGGGGTGTGTGAAACACCCGTGCACCCCCGCCGTTAAAAACCGTGCTAAAACTAGCAGACGGCGTAATCCTGGGGCTCGCGGCCGTAGTAGGCGTCCAGGTAGAGCTCCTTGATCTCGCTCATGAGCGGGTAGCGCGGGTTAGCGCCGGTGCACTGGTCGTTGAATGCCTGCTCGGTCATCTCGTCGAGGGTGTCGAGGAAGTACTGCTCGTCAACACCGTAGTCGGCGATGGTCTTCTTGACACCGATGAAGTCCTTGAGCTCCTCGAGCTTCGTGATGAAGTTCTCGAAGACCTCCTTGTCGTCCTTACCCTCGATGCCGCAGTACTTGGCCATTTCGGCGTAGTTGTGCAGCGCGTTGGGGTAAGGATACTGGGAGAAGGTACCCATCTTGACGGGAGCCTCGGCGGCGTTGTAGCGCATAACGCGGGTCAGGATGACGGCGTTTGCGAGGCCGTGGGGCAGGTGATGGAAAGCGCCGAGCTTGTGGGCCATGGAGTGGTTGAGGCCCAGGAAGGCGTTGGCGAAGGCCATACCGGCCATGCAGGAGGCGTTGTGCATCTCCTCACGGGCATGCGGGTCCTTGGCGCCGTTCGTGAAGCTGGAGGGCAGGTTCTCGAAGACGAGCTTAGCAGCGCGCTCGGAGAGGCCCTTGGTGTAGTCGGAAGCCATGATGGAGACGTAGGACTCGATGGCGTGGGTCATGACGTCGATGCCGGAGGCAGCGGTCAGGCCGCGCGGGGCGGTCATGCAGTTGTCGGCGTCGACGATAGCCATGTTGGGGAGCAGCGCGTAGTCGGCGAGCGGCCACTTGATGCCGGTCTCCTTGTCGGTGATGATGGCGAACGGCGTGCACTCGGAGCCGGTACCCGAAGAGGTCGGGACGGCGACGAAGTAGGCCTTCTTGCCCATCTCGGGGAAGGTGAAGATACGCTTGCGGATGTCCATGAAGTCCATGGCCATGTCCTCAAACTTGCACTCGGGGTGCTCGTACATCATCCACATGATCTTGCCGGCGTCCATAGCGGAGCCACCGCCGACGGCGATGATGACGTCCGGCTCAAAGAGAGCCATCTGCTTGGCGCCGCGACGTGCGCACTGCAGCGACGGATCGGGCTCGACGTCGTAGAAGCAGTCGTGGGCGATGCCCATCTCGTCGAGCTTGGCCTCGATGGCGCGGGTGTTGCCATTCTTGAAGAGGAACTGGTCGGTGACGATGAAGGCGCGCTTCTTGCCCATGACGGTACCGAGCTCGTCGAGGGCGACGGGCGTGGAACCCTTCTTGAAGTAGACCTTCTCGGGAGCGCGGAACCACAGCATGTTCTCACGGCGCTCGGCTACAGTCTTAACGTTGATCAAGTGCTTCACCCCAACGTTCTCGGAGACGGAGTTGCCGCCCCAGGAGCCGCAGCCCAGGGTCAGAGACGGCTTCATGCCAAAGTTGTACAGGTCACCGATGCCGCCGTGCGAAGACGGGGTGTTGATGACGATACGGCAGGCCTTCATGACGTGCTCGAACAGGCTGATCTTCTCGGCCTGAGCGGGGTGCACGTACAGAGAGGCGGTGTGGCCCGGGCCACCGGCGAGCACCAGGTGCTCGGCCTTGTCGACGGCCTCCTGGAAGTCCTTGGCGTGGTACATGGCCAGGACCGGGGAGAGCTTCTCGTGGGAGAACTCCTCCTTGGCGGGGTCGGTGGAAGTGACCTCGGCGATCAGGATCTTGGTCTTGGCGGGAACCTCGATGCCGGCGAGCTCGGCGATCTTGGCAGCGGCCATGCCGGGGATGCGGTGATCGAGAGCGCCGTTCTTGAACATGGCGGCACGCAGGGCCTCCATCTCGGCACCCTGCTTGACGAAGTAGCAGCCGCGCTTCTGGAACTCGGCCTTAACCTGGTCATAGATGCTGTCGATGACAGTCACGGACTGCTCGGAAGCGCAGATCATGCCGTTGTCGAAGGTCTTGGAGTGGATGATGGAGTTGACGGCGAGCAGCACGTCGGCGGTGTCGTCGATGACGACCGGGGTGTTACCGGCGCCAACGCCCAGGGCGGGCTTGCCCGAGGAGTAGGCGGCCTTGACCATGCCCGGGCCACCGGTGGCGAGGATGATGTCGACGTCGCGCATGACCATGTTGGTCAGCTCAATGGAGGGGACATCGACCCAGCCGATGATGCCCTCGGGGGCACCGGCCTTGACGGCGGCGTCAAGCACGAGCTTGGCGGCGGCGATGGTGCACTTGGCGGCAGCCGGGTGCGGGGAGATGATGATGGCGTTGCGGGTCTTCAGGCAGATCAGCGTCTTGAAGATCGCGGTGGAGGTGGGGTTGGTCGTCGGGATGACGGCGCCCACGATGCCGATGGGCTCGGCGATCTTGGTGATGCCGTAAGCCTCGTCGCGCTCCAGGACACCACAGGTCTTGGTGTTCTTGTAAGCGTTGTAGATGTACTCTGCGGCGTAGTGGTTCTTGATGACCTTGTCCTCAAGAACGCCGCGGCCGGTCTCCTCGATGGCCATCTTCGCCAACGGGATACGAGCCTTGTTGGCGGCCATGGCGGCTTCATAGAAGATCTTGTCGACCTGCTCCTGCGTGTACGTAGCAAAAAGCGCCTGGGCCTCTCGCATCTGAGCGAGCTTAGCCTCAAGCGCCTCTACGTTGTCCACAATTGCGGGAGTAGTGTTTTCCGGTGACTTTTTCACCATTTGTGTCTCCTTGCGATCGGAGATTTACCCTACAAGATGCATGATAGCAAGAAATAATTCGGTGAACGGCCAGATTCCTCTAAAAGGCACACTAAAACGCTTCAATAAACTGAAGCGTTTTAACTAAAACTATCTGCCAGTGCATCGCCCCGCTCATTGGGGACAGGCTCTCATGAGTATTTCAATGGGAAAACGGGACATCTGTTTGATAATCGCTATTCGCGGGTCGCGGTTGAGTCGGACACACAGGCGGTGCAGCTACTCGATTACATCCATTTCAATCCCGTGTAAGGTGCGTCCGACTCGCTCGAGGCGTACCGTCAGTTACAAGGCATACCAGCTGCGCTATGATCCCTTTGACATCTGCAAACCCTCATATAAGTCTGTCCCCAATGAGTGCATAAAGGCGCTCTCCGTAGGGGAGGGCGCCTTTGGTAAGTTCTATGTGAACGCGAGGTCTTTGACCCGGAGAGTCCGAGGTACTTGTTGGTAAGACCTTATTTAGGAGCGCGCAACCTTGCCAGACTTGAGGCAGGTGGAGCAAACGTTCATCTTGCGACGGTGACCATCGACGACGACGTAGACGCGCTGGATGTTGGGGCGGAACTTACGGTTGGTGACGCGGTGAGAGTGGCTGATGGAGCGACCGGCAACGGGGTGCTTACCGCAAACTTCGCAAACTTTGGACATAACTGACCCTCCTTGGGCGACAAACGAACATGTCGCGTTAACAAACAAGCCTGAACTATAGCACAGAAGCAGCTCCCTGTGCGTAATCTACACAGAGATATTCCTCTTTTGGCGATAGTGCTCACGCCACGGCCCTGGACGTAGATCCGATTTGCGTGCAGCAGAGGGGATTATGCCAGCTCGTGCGTGCGTTTTCAAGCTCGTCCCACAAATATATATAGGTTTATGGAGCATTGGGCTCCGTTTACGGATTGCTCTGTATTTATGCTCGCAATTAAGCTCGAGGTTGGCTACACTATCCCTTGACCATTAAAGGGGTACGAGATACCCACATGGAATTACATTGCTGCCAAAGAGCAGCCCTTCCTGTGGGTGTCTGGTCCGCTTTGAGCGGTCGGGCATCTATTTTTTTGACTGTGTCAGCAGTCAAGACATGTGAGGAAGGAGATCGATGGGCACGACTTCCCCCAAGGCGGTCATCATGGACGAGACCGCCGTCAATCGAGCAATGACCCGCATCGCGCACGAGATTCTCGAGCGCAACGAGGGCTGTGAAGACCTCGCTCTGGTCGGCATCGTCACGCGCGGCGACCTTCTGGCAAAGAAGCTCGCCGAGGAGATCAAGGAGATCGAGGGCGTCGACGTTCCGCTCGGCAGCCTGGACATCAGCTTCTACCGCGATGACTATGCGACCAATTTCGCTCCCGCGATCCACGCTACCAACATTCCCTTCAGCGTCGACGGCAAGCGCGTCGTGCTGGTGGACGACATCCTCTATACGGGTCGTACCATCCGCGCCGCTCTCGACGCCGTCATGGACCTGGGCCGTCCGAGCCGCATTGAGCTGGCAGTCCTCGTTGACCGCGGCCACCGCGAGCTCCCCATCTCGCCGGACTTTGTCGGCAAGAACGTTCCCTCGTCGCATGAGGAGAACGTGCACCTATATATGAAGGAAGTTGACGGCCACACCGCCGTCGAGATTAACGACGTCGCGCCGGGTTCCCACGTGGGCTCCGCGCCGCTGGGAGGTGAGTAGTACCGTGGCGTTCAACCATAAGCACCTGATCGACATTACCGAGTACTCCGAAGAGGACATCAAGCTCATCCTCGAGACCGCCAAGGCGTTCTCCGAGGTCAACGAGCGTGCTATCAAGAAGGTCCCCACGCTCAAGGGCAAGACCATCGTCAACATGTTCAACGAGCCCTCGACGCGCACCCGCAGCTCCTTCGAGCTCGCCGAGAAGCGTCTTTCGGCCGACAGCCTTAACTTTGGCGGCTCCTCGACCTCCACGGTCAAGGGCGAGAGCCTTGTCGACACCGTCGAGACCCTCAACGCCTATAAGATCGACTGTATCGTCGTGCGTGATAAGCACGCCGGCGCTCCCTACATCGTCACGCAGAACTCGCCCGCGAGCGTCATCTGCGCCGGTGACGGCAAGCACAACCATCCCACGCAGGCCCTGCTCGACCTGTACACCATCTGGGAGCACAAGGGTGACTTCCACGGTCTGAAGGTCGCTGTCGTCGGCGATATCGCGCACTCCCGCGTCTGCGGCTCGCTGATCCCCGCCCTTAAGATCATGGGCTGCGAGACCTACGCCGTCGCCCCCGGCACGCTGCTGCCGCCGGCGCCCGAGGTTCTGGGCTGCGACCACGTGACGAGCGACCTCGATTCCGTCCTGCCCGAGCTGGACGTCGTCTACATGCTGCGCGTGCAGCAGGAGCGCCTCGAGGGTGCCCCGTTCCCGACCATTCGTGAGTACCACAGGCTCTTCGGCCTGACCAAGGACCGCGAGAAGCTCATGAAGCCCGATGCGATCATCTGCCACCCGGGTCCCATCAACCGCGGCGTCGAGTTCGACTCCTATATGGCCGACCACCCGCAACGCTCCGTCATCCTGGAGCAGGTCTACGCCGGTATCTGCGTGCGTATGGCTATCCTGTATCTGCTGCTTGGAGGTGCCGATAATGGCCTTGCTTCTTAAGAATGCCCACGTCGTCGACCCGTCCGTCGAGCTTGACGGTGTCGTTGACGTCCTGATTGACGGCGACAAGATCGCCGAGGTCGGCGAGAATCTCGCCGTCGAGGGAGCCGAGGTCCGCGACCTTTCCGGCAAGTACCTCGTCCCCGGCCTGGTGGATATGCACGTTCACCTTCGCGAGCCCGGCTACGAGGTCAAAGAGGACATCGAGAGCGGTACCCGCGCAGCTGCCAAGGGCGGCTTTACCGGCGTGTGCGCCATGCCCAACACCGATCCCGTAACCGATAACGGCACTGTCGTGGAGTTCGTCAAGTCCCGCGCTGCCGAGGTCGGCCACTGCCGCGTCTATCCGTCGGGCGCCATGACCCGCGGTCTTAAGGGCGAGGCCATGTCCGAGATGGGCGATATGGTCGCCCACGGCGCCGTCGCCTTCACCGATGACGGTCGCGGCGTGCAGGGCGCGGGCATGCTCCGTCGCTGCATGGACTACGGCAAGATGTTCGGCAAGGTCTTCATGAGCCACTGCCAGGACGAGGACCTGGTCGGCCACGGCCAGATCAACGAGGGCAAGGTCTCGACCCGTCTGGCCCTCGAGGGTTGGCCGGCTGCCGGCGAGGAGCTCCAGATCGCCCGCGACATCGAGATCGCCAAGCTGACCGGTGGCAAGCTGCACATCCAGCACATCTCCACCGCCCATGGCCTGGAGATCGTGCGTGCCGGTAAGGCCGCTGGCGTTCAGGTTACCTGCGAGGCCACCCCGCACCACATGTTCCTGACCGAGAACGACCTGGACGAGACCTACAACACCTCGCTCAAGGTCAATCCGCCGCTGCGTACCGAGGAGGATGCCGAGGCCATCCGTCAGGGCGTCATCGACGGCACCGTCGACGCTATCGTCACCGATCACGCTCCTCACACCCCGTGGGAGAAGGCCCGCGAGTTCGAGCTTGCGCCCTTTGGCATGATCGGCCTCGAGACCTCGCTGTCGCTCGTACTCACCGAGCTGGTCAACACGGGCAAGATGAGCGTGGGCCGCATGGTCGAGCTCATGGCCATCAAGCCGCGTGAGATTCTGGGCCTCGACCAGGTTCAGGTCAAGGCGGGCTCCGTTGCCGACCTGACCGTGTTCGACGCGTCCGCCACCTGGACGGTCGGCGAGGACGGTTACGAGTCGCGCGCCGAGAACTCCGGTTTCGCCGGCCGCACGCTCACCGGTCGTGCCACCGATGTGTTTGTCGGCGGTAAGCAGACGCTCGCCGACGGCTGCATCTGCTAGCATAGCCTTATCGCTTTTGTGCGCGGTGCCCTTGCGGTGCCGCGCTTTCTGTTCGTTTTGACCATGCAATCGCATGGGGGATTGGAGCGTCTATGCCCACACCTTCCACTGCACGCATGCACGACTTCGAGGTCGTCTCGAACCAGGAGATCGCCGACGGCATCTTCTCGCTCGTTATTTCGGCCCCCAAGCTTGCAAGTGCGCTCAAGCCCGGTCAGTTTGTGAACATCGCCGTGCCCGGCGATGCGTCCTCGCTGCTTCGCGTGCCCCTGAGCTTCTATCGCGCCGACGCCCAGGCCGGTACCGTCGAGCTGTGGTACGCCGTCGTGGGCGACGATACCCGTCGTTTGTCCCAGATGGGCCCTGGCTCCACCTCTAACCTGCTGGGCCCCGGTGGTCGTGGTTGGATGGTACCCGAGGGCACCAGGAAGGCGCTGCTCGTGGCGGGCGGCATCGGCGTTCCGCCCGTGCTGTGCCTCGCCGGCATGCTTGCCGAGCAGGGTGTGGCCGTCGACGTGTGCCTGGGCTTTGGCACCGCGTCCAAGGCCGTGGGCATCGATGAGTTCCGCGCTCTGTGCGACACGGTCAACGTTTGCACTGACGACGGTTCGCTCGGCACGCACGGTTTTTGCACCGATCCTGCCGCCGAGCTGCTCGGCGAGGGCGGCTACGACTACGTCGCCAGCTGCGGTCCCGCCGTCATGATGAAGAAGGTCGCCGCCGCTGCCGCCGAGGCCGGTGCCTACTGCGAGGTGTCGCTCGAGCGCATGATGAGCTGTGGCTTTGGCGCCTGCAACACCTGCAATGTCGAGACGGTCGACGGTATGAAGGGTGCTTGCATGTGCGGCCCCGTGTTCGATGCTTCCAAGGTGGTGGTCTTCTAGTGGGTACCGTGAACATGGCCGTCGATTTCGGCGGCGTCAAGATGCAGAACCCCATCAACACCGCAGCCGGTACCTTTGGCTACGGTTGGCAGTTCCAGAACTTCTTTGATGTTTCCCAGCTGGGCGCCATCACCACCAAGGGTTGCGCTGCCGAGCCCTGGCCCGGCAACCCCGCGCCCCGCATGGCCGAGATTCCGGGCGGCATGATCAACTCCGTGGGCCTTCAGAACCCTGGCGTGGCTGCCTTTGCCCGTGAGTCTGGTCCGTGGCTCGAGCAGCTCTCCAAGGACGGTTGCCAGGTCATCTGCCAGGTCGCCGGTCACTCCGTCGAGGAGTTTGTCCGTGCGCTCGAGATGTATGTCGAGCTGTGCCCCTGGGCTGCCGGCTACGAGATCAACGTGAGCTGCCCTAATATCGCCGCCGGCGGTGCCGCCATGGGCTCCACGCCCGAGGGCGCCTCTTCCGTTATGGCTGCCTGCCGTAAGGTGACCGATAAGCCGCTGTTCGTGAAGATGGCGCCGGTCAACGTCGCCGAGATCGCCAGGGCCCTCGAGGCTGCCGGTGCCGACGGCCTTTCAGTTATCAACTCCATCCAGGGCATGGCCATCGACGTCCATACCCGCAAGTCCCGCGTGGCCAAGCCCAAGGGCGGCCTTTCGGGCCCGCTGTGCCACCACATCGCCGTGCGCATGGTCTGGGAGGTTGCCCAGGCCGTCGATATCCCCATCAACGGTGTCGGCGGTGTCATGACCGGCGAGGATGCGGCCGAGTTTATCCTGGCCGGTGCCACCTGCGTGTCGGTTGGCATGGCCAACTTCGTCGATCCGTGCGCTTCGCTCAAGATCGCGCATGAGCTCGAGGCCTGGGCCGAGTCCCAGGGCGTAAAGGACATCAACGAGCTGGTAGGTGCTTTCGAATGCTAGAGACCGATGCCCGCGACCGCGTAATCGTCGCCCTCGACTGCGATCGTGAGCGTGCGCTCGAGCTCGCCCACGAGCTTTCGGGCCATGCCGCCTGGCTTAAGGTTGGTATGACGCTCTATTACGCTGAGGGCCCCGAGATCGTCAAGACCTTTAAGGACCTGGGCTTTAAGGTCTTCCTTGACCTTAAGTTCCATGATATTCCGCATCAGGTTCGCGGTGCCGCCCGTTCGGCCTCGCTTGCCGGTGCCGACCTGCTCTCGGTTCACGGCTTGGGTTCGGGCGCCATGCTCGCTGCCTGCCGCGAGGGTGCCGAGGAGGCGCGCGAGGACCGCGCCAAGCTCGTCGCCATCACCGTGCTCACGAGCATGAATCAGGATGCCTTGAGCGAGATCGGCGTCGAGTCGCCCGTGGCCGAGGAGGCCGCCCGCCTGGCAAAGCTCGCTCAGGCCAACGGCATCGATGGCATTGTGTGCTCGCCGATGGAGGCTCACGACATGCGTGAGCTGCTGGGTCCTGATGCCCTGATCGTGACTCCGGGTGTGCGTCCGGTGGGTGCCGCCTTAGGCGACCAGTCTCGCGTGGCGACGCCTTCCCAGGCTATCGAGCGAGGCGCAAGCCACATTGTGGTGGGCCGTCCCATCACTGGTGCCGACGATCCGGTTGCCGCCTTTGACGCCATCGTCGCCGAGCTGGTCGAAAACGTCGCGTAAAAGATTCCCCTAAGTCACCACTTTTGGGTCTCATTAGCACAAATTAGCCCCTGTGCCTGCGTAAACTTTCCCATCCTTTGTGTGGAATCGCAGGTCAGGGGCTTAACTTTGGGCGCAGTATATTGCACTTTTTGCGGGTATCGTCTAACCTATGGAGCCGCGATTGGGCATTTTGTACGTTCTACGTGCTAAAATGCCAATTATTGAATCAGATATAACCCAACTATTTGGAGGTACGAATGGCACTCCCTCAGCTTACCGATGAGCAGCGCAAGCAGGCTCTTGAGAAGGCTGCTGCCGCACGTCACGCCCGCGCTGAGCTTCGCGAGCAGATCAAGAAGGGCGAGAAGTCCCTCGAGTCCGTGCTCAACTCCGATGACCCCATCGCTTCCCGCATGAAGGTTTCCACCCTCATCGAGTCTCTCCCTGGTTATGGCAAGGCCAAGGCCGCCAAGATCATGGAGGAGCTCGGTATCTCCGCTACCCGTCGCGTCCAGGGCCTCGGCGTCCGTCAGCGCGAGCAGCTCCTCGAGCAGCTGACCAAATAAGTGAGCGCTCAGGATTCCAAGCTCTTTGTGATTTCTGGACCGTCAGGCGCAGGCAAGGGTACGCTCGTCACTCGTGTGCGCGAGCGCCGCTCGAACCTGGGCCTGACGGTTTCGGCTACCACGCGAGCACCACGCAAAGGTGAGGTCGACGGCGTCAACTACTTTTTTCTGACGCGCGAGGAGTTCGACCGCCGCGTGGCAAACGGTGAGTTTGTTGAGTGGGCCGAGGTCCACGGTAACTGCTACGGCACGTTGGTGAGCGAGGTCCAGTCCAAGCTCGCCTCTGGTTCGTCTCTCATCTTGGAGATCGATGTCCAGGGTGCCCTGCAGGTGAAGGAGCGTTTCCCCGAGGCCGTGCTGATCTTTATCAAGCCACCTTCGCTCGAGGTGCTTCGCGAGCGTCTAGTCGGTCGCGGTACCGAGACGCCCGAGACGATTGAGCTGCGTATGGCAAACGCCGCCGATGAGCTTGCCCTTGCCGACCGCTACGACGACGTCGTGGTGAATGACGATCTCGACCGCGCGACCGATGAGCTCGTTCGCGTTCTCGATATGCATGAAAGGATCTGAGGTCCGTGTCCGTTGTAAAGCCTTGCATTGACGATCTTCTGGAGAAGACCGATCACAACCGCTTCCTGCTCGCTTCGCTTGCTTCCAAGCGCGCCTGCGACATCAATAGCATGCTGCGTGGCCAGCACAACCGCGTGCTTGCCGTCCAGGATGTCGATGACATCACCATCGGGCTTTCCGGTGCCGATACCATTTCGATGGCTATGGATGAGATTGTCGACGGCGACATCTCTTACGACGAGGCCCGTTATGAGAAGGCGCTCGGCCACAAGGTTGCTGAAGCCTAAATGGCGGCTCGCGTCTGCCTGGTCCACTATCACGAGGTTGGACTGAAGGGTAAGAACCGCGCACATTTCGAGCATATCCTCATGGATAACATCAAGGCGGCCTTGGCCGCCTTTTCCGTGAATGCCGTGTCTCGAATTTCCGGTTATATCCTCGTGACCTTTAACGAGCATCAGGCCGACGAGGCGGCGCGTGTCATTCGCACCGTTCCCGGCGTTGCTCGTGTGTCTTTGGCGTATCACACCAACCGCGACCCGCAGGAGTACTGCGCCGCCGCCGTGAAGGCGCTGCGCGAGTTTGGTTCCTTCGATTCGTTTAAGGTGCACGCCAAGCGCTCCAATACTGACTATGAGCTCACCTCGATTGACATCAATCGTCAGGTGGGCGAGGTGTTGTGCGAGGCGTTTCCTGATAAAAAGGTTCAGATGCACGATCCTGACGCTATGGTGCACGTACTGGTGGTCCAGGGTAGCGTCTACGTGTATGCGCGCTCCGAGCGCGGTGTGGGCGGTCTGCCGGTGGGTTCTGCCGGCAAGGTCGTGACGCTGCTGTCGTCGGGTATCGATTCTCCGGTGGCGACCTGGATGCTCGCGCGTCGCGGCGCGGTGTGCGTGCCGGTACATTTCTCCGGTCGTCCGCAGACGCCCGATACGAGCGAGTATTTGGTGCAGGACATCATCCGTGCGCTTGAGCCGGGTGTCCAGATCGGCCGCCTGTACGTGGTGCCGTTTGGTGACTGCCAGCGTGAGATTTCGGTCACCTGTCCCAGCAACCTGCGCGTGATCATGTATCGCCGTATTATGTATTCGGTTGCCGAGCGCATTGCGCACATCGAGGGCGCCAAGGCCATCGTGACGGGCGAATCGCTTGGGCAGGTTGCCTCCCAAACGCTTGAGAATATCATGGCCGTCAACGAGGCCGTGAAGATCCCCGTGTTCCGTCCTCTCATCGGTTCGGACAAGCAGGAGATCATCGCGCGCGCCGAGGAGATCGGTACGTTTGATATCTCGACTGAGGCCGCTCCCGACTGCTGCACGCTGTTTATGCCACGCCGTCCCGAGACGCACGCCAAACTCGATGCCGTGCATGAGGCCTGGGAGTTGTTCGATCACGAGGAGATGATCGAGCGCCTGCTCAAGCAGACCGAGTATATCGACTTCGAGAGTAATACGTATAAGGCCCCTAAGACCTTAAAACGCAAACATTCGGAGCTTGCTCCGCGTGAGATTTACCAAGATCACGAGTAAATTTGTGCATAGACCGACGATGCTCTTGCATCGTCGGTCTTTTGCTATCTGGGCATTTTGCGGCTAAGTGTTCATTTGCTGACGTGTGCCTGAATAAATGGACAGATTTGTGCAAGGTTTTGGTCGGCTTTTGGTTTGACCGCGAAAACCGGTTTTGAAGCATGGCTGTTGCAGGGCTCTTTTCCTGACACGATGTTGTTGGGAGGTTTTGTTATGGCGCAGCGCGAACAACACGAACGGGTCAAAAAGATGGACCGCTGGGCAGGCAAGCTGCTCGGTCATAAGGCTGTGGTGGTGGCGATGCTGGGCGTCATTGCGATGGCGAGCGGCTTGGCGATGGCGAACCTTGGCGGCGGTGCCGGCGGCGTGTCGTTTGAGCGCACTGATGGTTTGGGCTCGTTGGTGGAGCCGGGATCCGGCGATGCTTCGAGCGGAAAGACATCCGAAGGCTCTTCGACTAAGGCTTCTGCCGCGGCAGAGGTCTATGTCGATGTCGATGGCGCCGTTGTGTCGCCCGGTGTATATCGTCTCAAGGACGGCGCGCGGGTGGCTCAGGCGATTGATGCCGCCGGCGGGCTGGCGCCCGAGGCAGACGTTACGGGGCTCAATCGGGCATCCAAGGTCGTCGATGGACAGAAGATTCACGTTCCAACGGTAGGGGAGCAGCAGGCGTCCATTGCGGAAGCCGATGTTGATGGTGGGGCTTCCGCGTCATCGGGCGTGAGTAGCGCAACAGGCCTAGTAAACATTAATACGGCAAGCTCGGCAGAGCTGCAGACGCTCTCGGGCATCGGTCCCTCCATGGCGCAGTCGATTATCGATGAGCGGACAAAGAACGGTGCTTTTGCCTCGGTTGACGATCTGATGCGTGTGTCGGGAATCGGCGAGAAGAAGCTTGCCAAAATCAAAGATTGCATCTGCGTATGAGTGCGACCGAGCGCGAGCATGTGATGCCTCCGCGGCCCCTGATGCCGTGGACGATGGCCCTGTGTGCCGGCATGTGCGTGAGCTGCGCCTTGGTGCTTAACGTGGCCGCTGATGCGCTGCTGAGGGAGCGGGTGCCGGCGGTCGGGCCGCTATGGACCATTCCCGTTGCGGCGGCGGTATTTGTTATGCTGGCTCAATCATGTGCGCGGCTTGCCCCTTTGAAGCGGTGGCTGTATGCCGCGTCCGTCGGTCTCGTGGCGGGAGCGGTCGTCTCGGCCTGGTGGGCTGTGGGTGCGCTAAGCGCCTCGAAGGCGCTCGACGGTCGAGCGGCAAGCAGCCTCGAGTTTGTCGTGCAGGGCGATCCATCCATAAACGACGACGTGTATTCCTATACCTGCGAGGCACGCGCGGACGGTAAGAACTTGGCAACGGTTCGCCTATCGTGCGACCGCGAGCTCAAGGTCGGGGCGCACGTGCGTGTTATCGGTCGCGTTTCGCGTTTTGAGAACGATGCGTATGGACGATCGCGCGTGCTCCGAGGCGAGGTATGCAAGGTAAAAGCCGTTCGGATTGTGTCGGTCGATGAGGGCTCTCCGGGGCCGCTGCTTCGGCTACGAAATGGGCTACTTGCGTCCATCGCGCCTGCGACCGACCCGGCGCGTGCACTCATAGCCGGTGTCGTCTGCGGTCGTTCGGCCGAGCTGCGCGCCCAGTCGGCGGGCGACTGGTTTTCGGTGACGGGTACGGCGCATCTTATCGCCGTCTCCGGCAGCCATTTGTCTATCGTGGGGTTTGTAATTGAGGGCGTATTGCAAAAGACTCGGTGTTCACGTGGTCTTCGGCGGGTGATATTGGCGATAACGCTTGTGGGCTACGCTGCCTTTACGGGCGCGTCTCCCTCGGCCGTGCGCGCGTGCTGCATGGTGTTCGCGACGCTTGTCGTAAACGGCGCAGGGCGTCGCCGGCACGGCGCATCGGCGCTCTTCGTAACCATGTCCATCTTTGTGCTACTGCGGCCGACGGTGCTGTTCGAGATGGGCTTTCAGCTTTCATGTGCCAGCGTCTTAGCCATTCTGTGCTTTTGCCCCTATGCGACCTACGCTTTGGGTGAGTTGGGTGTGCCGTCGGGCGTTGCCAGCATGCTTTCCGTCACGCTGTGCTCGCAGTTGGCGACGCTCCCCATTACCATTCCTGCCTTCGGTACGTTCTCGCTCATTGCTCCGCTGGCAAATGCGGTCATCGGTCCGGTGGTGAGCGTACTGCTCGCTGTGTCGATCGTACTGGTTCCCTATTCGCTCGTGGCACCATTGCGGATTTGGGCGCTCATTGTGCCCATGGTTGCCGCCCGTTGCGCGTTGTTCTTCGAGCAGCTGTTTGCCGCCGTGCCGGGTGCATCCGTGAGTGTGCCGCCCGATAGCATGTGGATTTACCTAGTGCCGTGTTTGCTGGCGGTTCTGCTGGTCTGGTGGCCGCGTCCCCGTGCACGTCCTATGGCGGTGGGGCTTGCATGCTTGGTACTCCTGGCTGCGATTCCGTACGTCTACTGGGATCGATTCGCTCCGCCTTCGGTGACGGTGCTCGATGTGGGCCAGGCCGATGCGATTCTTATCCGCCAGGGCGGCGCAGTAGCACTCGTCGACTGCGGGCTCGACGAGCGCATGGTGGCGGCGTTGGTTCGCAATAACGTGCACCATATCGATGCCGTCTTTGTGACGCATTGGGATGAGGACCACTGGGGTGGTCTGCCTGCCGTGCTCGAACAGTTTTCGGTTGGAACGATTGCCGTGGCGGCGGATGCGCTGGAGGATGCTCCTGCCGAGGTATTGAACCGACCTGGCGTTGAGTATCGGCAGGTGCGCCGTGGGGATACGGTCGATATCGGCTCATTTTGCGCCCGCGTGATGTGGCCATTCGAGTCCGTGGATGGCGAGGGAAATGAGGACTCGCTAGTCCTGCTGCTCTCCTATGTTCAGGAAGGCAGGGGCCTGCGTATGCTCCTCACCGGTGATGCCGAGCTCGACCAAGAACGGGAATTCGTGCAGGAGGTGGGGGAAATCGATGTACTTAAACTTGGGCATCACGGCTCTAAGGTTTCAGTCGATGGTGAGTTGCTGGACGTCTTGAAGCCTGAGCTTTCCCTTGCGAGTGCGGGCGAGGGGAATCGATACGGCCATCCGTCCGATGCCTGCATCGATGCCGTTAAGGAAGCGGGCGGTGTGTTCGCGTGCACTATCGAACACGGCGACATTACCGTCACGCCAACTGCGAATGGCTTTGCGATGCGATGCCAGCGACCGTGACGACGTCGTTGGCGTGTGGTGGGCCCCTGGGCTAGAATGGCACGGAACGAATACGAAGGCCTGCGGGAGGGGAGCGCAATGTCCGAAACCAGTCTGTTGCCGGCATATCTGATCGTCGGTACCGACGGCGTCAAGCGCGATCACGCCGTCTCGCGTATGAAAGCGCGTCTGGAAAAGTCGGGTATGGTCGAGTTCAACCTCGACGAGCGCGATATGACCAAAGACCCCGATATCGAGTCGATTATCGGATCGCTCAACACCTTTCCCATGGGCAGCGAGTTTCGCCTGGTAATCCTTGACGGCTGCTCAAAACTCGCCAAAGCGATCTCCGAGCCGCTTGTCGACTATCTGGCGAGTCCCAGCCCCACGACGGTTTGTCTCATCATCGCCGACTCGCTTGCCAAGAACACGCGCCTGTATAAGGCGATCGCCAAGATCGACAAGAAGGCGGTGATCGATTGCTCCGGTACCAAGCGCTGGGAGCTACCGCGCCGCGTGCAGCAGATGGCGACGCAGCACGGCAAGTCGATCTCGACGGCGGCCGCCGAAGAGCTCGTTTCGCGCTCGGGCGAGAACACCCGCATGCTCGATAACGACTTGGCTAAGCTTGCCCAGATGGTCGAGGCGCCCCAGATTGAGCTTGCCGACGTTGAGCGCTGGATTGTACGTACGGCAGAGGTCCAACCCTGGGACTTTCTCAATGCGGTCTCGGCACGTGACATGCGACGCTCGCTCGAGCTTTTCAATCTATTGCCCGCCAAGAGCTATGTGTGGACTTACACGTTGCTGTGCGGCCGCATCCGCGAGCTTATCGTCGCCAAGGCGCTCGATGCGCGCGGACAGGGTCGTGAGCTGGCCGCAACGCTCAAGCTCCAGTCCTGGCAGGTCAAGAATCACTTGACCTGGGCACGTCGCTTTTCGATGGCAGAGCTCGTCGCGGCGCTCGAGGGGGCGGTCGATGTAGAGCTCGCGCTCAAGGGTTCGGCCGATTCTGAGGCCGCGCTTTTGCTCTGGATTACGAACATCTTGAGAAAATCGTGATGATACCTGCCTATTTGACAAATTCGTTCTATCCCTTTGAGGGGGAGCGTGCTATAGTAGGCGCTTGCATGACCTCACCGTGTCTCAGAGGTGTCATACATTTTTTGCAAGGAACTCGAAAGGAACTCCAGAAGTGGCAAACATCAAGTCTCAGAAGAAGCGTATCCGCACCAATGAGGCAGCTCGCATGCGTAACAAGGCTGTCAAGTCCGAGCTCAAGACGCTGACCAAGCACGTCCAGTCCGCCGTCGCCGAGGGCGACGCCGAGAAGGCCCAGGCTGCCCTCAAGACCGTCACCAAGCGTCTCGACATGGCTGCCGCCAAGCATGTTATCCACAAGAACCAGGCTTCCAACCGCAAGTCCGGTCTTGCCAAGCTCGTGAACAGCATCAACGCTTAAGTTGTAAATTTCACACCACACAGATTACGCGCATAAATGGAGCCTGTTTTATGGAACAGGCTCCATTTTTTGTACCGCTCGGGTAAGATAGTCCGCATGAATACTTCAATTGACATTTCCCACATCCGCAACTTCTCGATTGTTGCGCACATCGACCATGGCAAGTCCACGATCAGTGACCGCATTCTCGAGCTCACCCATACCGTCGACGAGCGCGACATGGAGTCGCAGCTGCTCGACACCATGGATATCGAGCGCGAGCGCGGCATCACGATCAAGTCCAATGCCGTTCGCGTTTCCTATGACGCCGACGATGGCGAGACGTATCAGTTCAATCTGATCGATACGCCGGGCCACGTGGACTTTACCTATGAGGTCTCGCGCTCGCTGGCAGCCTGTGAGGGCGCGGTGCTCGTTGTCGACGCCACACAGGGCGTCGAGGCACAGACCGTCTCCAACGCGACGCTTGCCATGAACGCCAATCTGGACATTGTGCCGGCCATCAACAAGATCGACCTGCCCTCGGCTCATCCCGACGAGGTTAAGACCGAGATCGAGGATGACCTGGCGATCCCTGCCGATGATGCCGTGTGTGTCTCGGGCAAGACCGGCGAGGGCATCCACGATCTGCTGGAGTCCATTGTCTTTCTGATCTCTCCGCCCAAGGGCGATGCGAATGCGCCGCTCAAGGCACTCATTCTGGATTCATACTTCGACGAGTATCGTGGCGTCGTCGCCACGGTGCGCATCTTTGACGGCTCCATCAAAAAGGGCGATACCTTGCGCATGATGCAGGCAAAGGGCGACTTTTTGGTCGATGGCGTGGGCGTCAAGCGTCCCGCCGAGACGCCGGTCGACGCGCTGACGGTCGGCGAGGTCGGATACGTGGTCACGGGCCTGAAGGACCCCGAGGCCGTTCGCGTGGGCGACACCCTTACCTGGGCGTCGAACCCCTGCCCCGAGCCGCTTCCCGGTTACCGCGAGGCTAAGCCCATGGTCTATACGGGCCTGTTCCCGATCGATAACAAGGACTACGAGAACCTGCGTGACGCGCTCGATAAGCTGCATGTCAACGACCCGTCGTTGGTGTGGGAGCCCGAGACTTCGGTGGCGCTCGGCTTTGGTTTCCGCGTTGGCTTCTTGGGCCTGCTGCATATGGAGGTCGTCAAGGAGCGCCTGGAGCGCGAGTTCAACCTGGACCTGATTGCCACGAGCCCTTCGGTGGACTATCACGTCTACAAGACCGACGGCGAGATGATTGATGTTCGCAGCCCGCAGGATCTGCCCGAGGCTACGCGCATCGAGCGCATCGAGGAGCCCTACCTCAAGGCCAAGATTATCTGTCCGCCCGAGTATACGGGTGCCGTCATGCAGCTCGCTATCGAGCATCGCGGCATTACAACCGACATGATCCATCTCACGAGCAAATCGGTCGAGATGCGTTTCGACATGCCGCTTGCCGAGCTCATTCTGGACTTTTTTGACCAGCTCAAGAGCCGCACCAAGGGTTACGCCTCGCTCGACTACGAGTTCAACGAATATCGCCCCTCCGAGCTCGTCAAGCTCGACATCCTGCTTTCGGGCGACGAGGTGGACGCGCTGTCGTTTATCGTGCACAAGGATAAGGCTTATGGCCTGGCCCGCGGTCTGTGCGACAAGCTCAAGGAAATCATTCCGCGCCAGCTGTTCGAGGTGCCTATCCAGGGCGCCATCGGCAACAAGATCATTGCCCGCTCTACCGTCAAAGCGCGCCGCAAGGACGTGCTGGCCAAGTGTTATGGCGGCGATATCTCGCGAAAGCGCAAGCTGCTCGAGAAGCAGAAAGAGGGCAAAAAGCGCATGAAGGCCATCGGCTCGGTCGAGGTTCCGCAGGAGGCCTTTATGGCGATTCTCAAGGTGGACGAGTAGGTCCATGGCACTTTCTGAATACAGCAAGCGGTTGCTTGGCGCCTATGCCGAGCAGCCGTTCCTTATGGCTCCCATGGCGGGCGTGACCGATCCCGCCTATCGCATCATGTGCCGCCGTCGCGGTGCCCATCTTGCCTATAGCGAGATGGTGAGCGTGGCGGGCCTTGCCTATGCCAGCAATAAGACGTGGCGCCTGGTACTGCCGGCCGATGAGGAGCAGCAGATCTGCGTGCAGCTCTTTGGCTCCAAGCCCGATCAGTTTGCGAGCGCTGTTGCTGCCGTCGAGGAGCGTGTGGGCGATCGCCTGTCGCTGATCGATATCAACATGGCCTGCCCGGCTCGCAAGGTCGTCACCAAGGGCGAGGGCTCGGCGCTTATGCGCACTCCCGATCTGGCCGAGCAGATCGTCGAGGCGGCGGTGGGCGCGGCGCATGTGCCCGTGACCGTAAAAATCCGTAAGGGCTTTTACGCCGAAGACCGCAACGCCGCGACGTTTGCCCAGATGCTTGAGGGAGCAGGGGCCGCCGCGGTGGCGGTACATGGTCGCTGCGCCACGCAGCTCTATACGGGCCAGGCCGATTGGTCGGTCGTCGATGAGGTGGCCGACGCCGTCGAGATTCCCGTTATCGGTTCGGGCGATGTGTTCTCGGCAGAGGACGCTGCTGAGCATCTGCAAAGCTCGGGTGCCAGCGCGGTGTTTATCGCGCGCGGCATCTACGGCAATCCATGGGTGTTCGGCGATGCCCGAGCCCTTGCACTCGATGGCACGCCGGTTCCTTGTCGCTCCTCGGTTGAGCGCCTGGATGCCCTGCGCGAGCACCTGACGCTCACGCACGAGCTGTTGCCGCTCATGTCGCGTGCCCGCACGTACGCAAGCTGGTATCTAAAGGGCATGCCCCATGCTGCCGTCTGGCGCGCTCAGGTGGTGCGTTGCTCCACATACGAGGAGTTCATGGCACTGGTCGATGATATCGAGCACGATGTGGTGGCCTGTGAGGCCGCACTTGCCGCCGGCGAGTCGGTGCCCGCTCATCCGTTGGAGGCCTAACGGTGGCCGTTACCGCGCTGTACGTGCATGTGCCGTTTTGCGCCCAAAAATGCCGGTACTGTGACTTTGACTCACGCAGTTTTGCTCCGTGCAACATGAGCGTTGCGCTCGATACCTATTTTGAGCAGTTGTATGCGCGCCTCGATGCTTTTGGCGACGCAGGCGCGCTTGCACAGATCCGCACCGTCTATGTTGGTGGCGGCACGCCGTCGCTGGCGGGGGAGCGTTTGGTAGAATTTGCCCGGCGTATCTCTGCGTGGTGCAAGCCTGTTGAGTTTACCTGCGAGGCCAATCCCGAATCGCTGACCGCAGAGCTTGCCACTGCGCTTGCCGGGGTGGGTGTCACGCGCGTCTCTCTGGGCGTGCAAACGCTCGATAACGCCGAACTTACCGCCATCGGCCGCATTCACGATGCCGATCGGGCGCTCGCTGCCATCACGACGGTCAAGGACGCTGGGCTTGTCGTGTCGTGCGACCTGATGTGCGGCCTTCCCGGGCAGACCGACCTAAGCTGGCAGCGCACACTCGATGGCGTGTTGGCGGCGGCGCCGCATCATGTGTCGGTGTACCCGCTCACGCTCGAGGAGGGCACGCCGCTCTATCGCATGGCGTGTCGCGACGAGTCGCTCGAGCCCGACGAGGATTTTCAGGCTGCATGCATGGATGCGGCGCGTGAGCGCCTGAGTGCGGCCGGCTATCACCCGTATGAGGTGGCAAGCTACGCGCTCGACGGCCATGAGTGCGCCCACAACATTGCCTATTGGACCGGACAGGGCTATCTGGGTTTGGGCCGCTCTGCCGCCGGTATGCTCGACGCCGAGGATTTCGATCGCTTGGCCGGGCTGTTTCCCGACGTGCTTGCTCGCGGCGATGCGTATCGCGTGCGCTTGGTGCAACGCGACGATGCCGCGACGACGTTTGATGCCGAGTATCTGTCGCAGCGCGAGGCGGCGGCCGAGGATTTGATGCTTGCCTGTCGCATGACGCGTGGCATTGGGCCCGATCTGTTGGTTCGCTCGGCAAGCGTGATCGCTGCAGATGAGTTGGCGGCGGCCTGCGACCGTGCGGTCGAGTTGGGCCTTGCCACCTGGGTGCCCGATCATATTGAAGGACATGCGGGGCGCGTCACCTCGAAAGACGTTATCGCAGGTCGCGTCCGTGCTCGTTTAGCGCCCACTCACTTGGGCTGGCTCGATGGAAATGTGCTGTTCGAGCTGTTTTGGGGTCTAGCCTAGGCCGCTCGGGTAGAATTACCGCAATATATACGCTGCTGTGAGCAGGAGGTTGCCGCGCATGGCGACGATGAACGAAAAAGATTACTACGAGATTTTGGGTGTCTCCAAGGACGCCACCTCGCGTGATATACAGAAAGCCTTCCAGCAAAAGGCCCGCAAGCTCCATCCGGACGTCAACAAAGAACCGGATGCCGAGGAAAAGTTCAAAGAGGTTTCCGAGGCCTATGCTGTGCTTTCGGACGAGCAGAAGCGTGCGCGCTACGACGCCATGCGCTCGGGCAATCCCTTTGCCGGCGCTCCCACGGCTTCGCCCTATGGCGGCGGTTACGCCGGCAGCGCGGGCTACGGCAATCCCTTTGAGGGCGGCTTTCCCTTTGGTGGCGCCTGGGGTCAGCCGCGTCGCGGGCAGGCTGCCTATAATCCCGAGAACGGCGCCAACGTGGTCGTCGATATTAAGCTCGACGCCAAGGAGGCCAAGGGCGGTGCTCGCAAGACCGTCCGCTATACGCGCTTCGATACCTGTGGTCACTGCGGCGGTTCGGGCTCTGTTTCGTCCGAGCATGCACATACCTGTCCGAGCTGCGGCGGTCGCGGCCACATCGATGTCGACCTGTCCTTTCTGTTTGGTGCCGGCACGTTCCAGTCTGTCTGCCCTGAGTGCGGTGGCTCCGGTAAGGTCGTCGCCGACCCCTGTCCCGATTGCGGCGGCAGCGGGCGAACCCGTGTGACCTCCGAGCAGACGATTGAGTTTCCCGCCGGCACGCACGATGGCGACGAGGTCCGTATTGGCGGCATGGGTCACGCCGGCACCAACGGCGCCTCTGGCGGTGATCTGGTCGGTCGGGCCCATGTTGAGGCCGAGCGCCTGGAAGGCAAGGCCCGTACCGGTTTTTACCTGATGGGCATCGTGGCGCCGTTTTTGGTGCTATCGGCCATCTCGGGCGTGTTCTCGGCCTTTGCCGTGATGTGCTTTATTCCGTTTGCCATGGGCCTGTTCATGGTGCTCTCGGACGGCGTGCTGCACCGCAGCCTGCTGTGGTGGAAGCGCGGCGCGATGCAGTTTGCCAACGGTTTTGCCAACGGATTTATGTTTGCGCTCGTGTCGGTTTGGTTTGCGAGCTGCTCGCAACGTGCCATGCTTTCGCCCTACGCAATGCAATAACATCAAACCCTCTGTTTGCGGCCGGCCCAGCTTGGGTATAGGACGCACTGTGACAATAATGAAAGTCGGAAGGATTCGGTCGTGTCGGAAAATAGGGATTACTACGAGGTGCTTGGCGTCGACAAGGATGCCGACGCGCGGACGATTAAGCGCGCGTTTCTAAAGAAGGCCCGTACCGTACACCCGGACGTTTCGGACGACCCCGAGGCCGAGGCTAAGTTCAAAGAGCTCAACGAGGCATATTCCGTTCTTTCCGATGAGCAGAAGCGTGCTAACTACGACCGTTACGGCACTGCCGACGGCCCCGGTGGCTCCGGCTACGTCGATATCAACGATATCTTTGGTGGCATGGGCATGGACGACTTGTTCTCGTCGTTCTTTGGCGGCGGTGCCGGCGGTGGCGCCCGCAGCCGTCGTGAGCGTCGTCGCGGACGTGATATGGCCATCTCGCTTTCGGTGACGCTCGAGGAGGCGGCGCTCGGCTGCAAAAAGACAATCAGCTATGACCGCCTTGCTCCTTGCGAGGACTGCAATGGCACCGGTAGGGCAGAGGGCGCACAGGAAAAGCAGTGCGGCCGCTGCCACGGTACGGGCTACGTCACGACGGTTCAGCGATCGTTTTTGGGCCAGGTTCAGTCTTCCTCGCCTTGCCCCGACTGCCATGGCGAGGGCACGGTTATCGATCATCCCTGCGAGACCTGCGACGGTCAAGGCCGCACGCCTTCGCATGAAAAGATCGACATCGATATTCCCGCCGGCGTTTCGACCGGTCGCCAGCTTCGTGTGAGCGGCTTTGGCGAGGCCGGCCTTCGCGGCGAGCCTTCGGGCGACCTGATTGTCAACGTGCGCGTCGCCGACCATGAGCGCTTTAAGCGCAACGGTGATGACCTGTACCTGGTGAGCGATATCTCGATTGCGCAGGCTGCGCTCGGCTGCGAGATTGAGGTCGAGGGCATTATGCCCGACGAGGTCGTTAAGGTGACGGTTCCCGCCGGCGCCCAGTACGGCGACACCGTGAGCGTCAATAATTACGGCATGCCGCGCATTGGCGGTGGCGGTTCGCGTGGCCGCCTGATCGTGCAACTGCGCGTGGTCGTTCCCACCAATCTTTCCAATAAGCAGCGCGAGCTGCTCCGTGCTTTTGCCGATGAGATGGGCGATGACGTCGCTTCTGGTAAGAAGTCGGTGACCGACCGTATCAAGAGTGCCCTCGACGATATCCTCGATTAAGGAGCCCGCGTGCTCGCACCCCATATTTCCGTCGTCAACCTCGGCTGCCGTGTCAACCGGGTTGAGTCTGACCGTATCACTGCCGATCTTATGCGCTTGGGCTTTGCTATTGTGGAGCCCCAGGATGCCGATCTGATCGTCATTAACACTTGTGCCGTTACGGGCGAGGCCGAGGCTAAGACCCGTAAGGCCGTCCGTCATGCGCTGGCCCATCCAAACGAGCCCTATGTGGTCGTGACCGGATGCGTGGTCAATTTGCATCCCGAGGAGCTGTCGGAGCTTTCGGATCGCGTGATTGCCGAGCCGTCCAAGATAGATGTCGCCGAACGTGTTTGCGAGGTGCTGGGTGTTGAGTCCGATAGCGTTCCCGCCTGCAGCGATGGCGAGGTGGTCGATGCGCTCGGTCGCTCTCGCCTGGGCGTGAAGATTCAGGATGGCTGCAACCATCGCTGCACCTATTGCATTGTGTGGAAGGCGCGCGGCCCCGAGCGCTCCGTGCCCGTCGAGTCCGTGCTCGAGCAAGTTCGCGAGGCCCAGGAGGCCGGCGTGCCCGAGGTGGTGCTGACCGGTGTGAACCTGGGTGCCTACGATGGCAAGAGCGCGACCGACGAGCACGTCGAAATCGATGAGCTGCTCGAGGCCATCATGGAGCGCACGTCTATTCCGCATGTGCGCATTTCCTCGGTCGAGCCCATGGATATCTCCGAGCGCCTGCTTAAGGTTATGGCGCGCTACCCGCAGCGTATCGCCCCGTTTTTGCACCTGCCCGTGCAGTCCGGCTGCACGGCGACCCTGCATCGCATGGGCCGTCCCTATAGCGCCGAGGCCTTTGAGGACACGGTGCGTATGATTCGCGCCAACTTGCCCCAGGCGTCCCTTTCGTGCGATGTCATCGTCGGTTTTCCTGGTGAGACGGACGAGGAGTTCGAGGAGTCGCTGGCGCTGTGCCGCCGTGTGGGTTTCTCGCGTATGCACGTGTTCCGCTACAGCAAGCGTCCCGGTACCCTTGCTGCCGACATGCCCGACCAGGTGCCACCCGAGGTTATGGCCGAGCGCAGCCGCCGTATGCGGGCCGCCGCACAGGAGCTCGCTATTGCCGACGCTCGTCGTCGCGTGGGCACGGTCGAGCGTGCCGTGCTCGAGTATGGTGACAACCTGACGCTTGGCTCGTTCCATCATGCCCGTCTTGACGATACCTGTGGACTTACAGCCCCGTGCCTGCTCGATGTTGCTATCATCGGAGTCGATGATTCCGGCTTGGTCCATGCACGCAGGGAGGTTCATGGAAGCCTCGAAGATTAGACTTACCGTTCCCGAGGGTATTGACCCCTCGCGCGTTTTGGGTGCCGGCGACGGCGTCCTTCGTGCGCTGGAGAGCTCAGTTCGCGCCCACGTGGTCGCCCGTGGCGACAGCATCGCCGTGAGCGGTGACCCGGACGAGGTCGAACTGGTCGCGCGTTTTTTCGAACATGCCTTTCGTGAGGCTGCTTCCGGGCGCACGCTTTCTGCCGACGATGTCTCTCGCTGCCTGGCCGTCTTGCGCGACGGTGAGCACGAGGCTACGTCGCTTCGCGATGACGTGCTGCTTTCGTATCGCGGTCGCGTCATTCGCCCCAAGACGCTCGGTCAAAAGCGCTATGTGGATGCCATCCGCTCAAATACCATCACGTTTGGCTTGGGTCCTGCCGGTACCGGTAAGACCTATCTGGCCATGGCGCTCGCTGTTGCCGCACTCAAGCGTCACGAGGTGGGCCGTCTGATCTTGACGCGTCCGGTTGTCGAGGCGGGGGAGAACCTGGGCTTTTTGCCCGGCACCCTCGAGGAAAAGATCGATCCGTACATGCGCCCGCTCTACGACGCCCTATTTTGCATGATGGATCGCGAGCGCACCGATGAGCTCATGGAGCGCGGCGTGATCGAGATCGCCCCGCTTGCCTACATGCGCGGCCGCACGCTGAGCGACGCCTTCGTGGTGCTCGACGAGGCCCAAAATACCACGCCCGAGCAGATGAAGATGTTTCTGACGCGCCTGGGCTTTAACTCCAAGTTTGTGATTACCGGCGACCTGAGCCAGCGTGACCTGGTGGGCCGTCGTGGTGGCTTGGCGGATGTCGAGAAGATTTTGGGCCGTGTCGACGATGTCGCATTTTCTCACCTCGAGCGTGCCGACGTGGTGCGCCATGCCCTGGTGGGACGTATCGTCGAGGCATATGATGCTTATGATGACGTGCGCGAGCAGCGCCCGCGCGACCGAAAGGAGTCCCGTTGAGTGTATTGATCAGCAACGATGCCGAGCTCGATACGCTGCTCGACGCGCAGGAGGTAGAACACATCTGCGAGGTCGTGCTTGCCGCCGAAGGCGTTGAGCGTGAAGTCGAGATTTCCCTTTCGTATGTCGACGAGGACGAGATGCACGAGCTCAACCACGAGTGGCGCGGTATCGACCGCACCACCGATGTCCTCTCGTTTGAATGCGACTCGGCCTTTGACGAGGATATTCCCGCCGACGAGACGCTTGAGCTTGGCGATATCATCCTGGCCCCGCAAGTCATTGCCCGTCAGGCCCCCGGCTTTGGCAATGCCCCTGCCGACGAGTGCCGCCTGATGCTCGTGCATGGCATGCTGCACCTGCTGGGGTATGACCATATCGAGGACGACGAGGCCGAGGTCATGGAGGCCCGCGAGGACGCCATCCTGCGCGATCTGGCGCTCGAGCGCGGCGAGGACCCCAAGCTGGTCCACGTCGGCCCCATCACCAACCACGCCCACGACTAGGAGCCGTCTATGATTCCCGGATCGAACAAGGACCATCCGTCCTTCTTAAAGTCGTTCTCCTACGCCATGGAGGGCTTCGTCACCGCCGTCAAGACCGAGCGCAATATTAAGGTCATGCTCGTTGCGGGCGTGTGCACCGTCATTGCCGGCTGCATCGTGGGGCTCGACATTGCCGAGTGGGCCACGATTATCATCTGTTGTGGCCTGGTGATTCACGGCGAGCTATGCAACACCGCCATGGAGGCGATTGTCGATCTGGCGACCCAGGAGCTCCATCCGCTGGCAAAGCGCGCGAAGGATATCGCCGCCGCCTCCGTATACGTTCTTTCCATCACCGCCGCGATTGTGGGCTTGCTGGTATTTGCCCACGCGCTCGGCTTTATCTAGAAAGGGATTTTCATGTCCGACACTATGCAGCCTATCGATGAAATTTTGGACGACGAGGTCCTGGATGCGGCGGATGCCGAAGCGGCCGAAGCATACGAGGAAGTCGAGGAATTCGATCCGTTTGAGGGCATGAGCGACGAGGAGCTCGACGCCCTGTGCGACGAGGACGATAGCCTCGCGGGCTTTGGCGACGTTGAACCCGGTTTTCGCAGCGGCTTCGTAGCCCTGGTCGGACGCCCCAACGCCGGCAAGTCCACGCTGCTCAACGCCTGCTATGGCAAAAAGGTCGCCATCACCTCGCCGGTGGCACAGACGACCCGCCGTCGCATGCGCGCCGTCGTCAACCGTCCCGGCTACCAGCTGGTCTTTGTCGATACCCCGGGTATTCATAAGCCCAAGGACGGCCTGGGGTCCGAGCTCAACAAGAGCGCACTGTTCGAGTTGAACGATGTCGACGTCGTCGCGTTTTTGATTGATGCCACCAAGCCCATCGGCAGGGGAGACGCCTGGGTTGCCGAGCGTGTCAGATGCGCTCGTTGCAAGAAGGTCCTGGTGCTCACCAAGGCCGATGAGGCCGACCCCGCACAGGTCATGGAGCAGCTTAAGGCTGCCCACGAGCTTATGGAATATGACGACGAGATTGTGACGTCGTCGGTTAAGAACTTCAACGTCGATGCCTTTATAGAGACCGTTGCGCACTTTTTGCCTGAGGGTCCGCGTTGGTTCCCCGAGGACATGGGTACTGACGCTTCCGATGAGACGCTCGTTGCCGAGTTTGTGCGCGAGAAGGTCTTGCGCCGCACCCGTGATGAGATTCCGCACTCCGTTGGCGTGATCTGCGATGCGCTCGAGCAGACCAAGAAGGTGCTGCGCGTGCACGCCACCATTTACGTCGAGCGCGAGGGCCAAAAGGGCATCATCATCGGCAAGGGCGGCGAGATGATCAAGCATATCGGTATCGACGCCCGACGCGATCTTGAACGCATTTTTGGCACGCAGGTCTTTTTGGAGCTGGACGTGAAGGTCAAGGCCGGCTGGCGTGACGACGAGGCCCAGATTCGCCGCTTTGGCTACAACGCCGAGGACTAAGGACGCGCGGCGCGCATGGCAGGCTCCCGGACATATCGCACCAAGGTGCTCGTCCTCGACAAGACGAAGCTCAAAGAGACCGACCTGATCTTGACGATGCTTGACGAGCGGGGGCGGCAGGTTCGTGCCGTGGCAAAGGGCGCCCGCAAACCCGGCGGACGCCTGGCTGCGCGCTGCGAGCTGTTCTGTACGGTCGATATGCTGCTCGCACATGGACGGTCACTCGACGTGGTTTCCCAGGCCGAGCTTATGGAGGCGCCGCTCGGCGCTGCGCCCGATTACGAGACGACCTGCGCCGCAAGCGCGATCGCCGAGGTTGCGCGCGTGTGCTCGTTCGAGGACGCCGAGGACCCGTTTACCTTTGCCATCACGCAGCGAGCGCTTGCCCTGGTGGGCAGCGGGCTTGACACGGCGCATATGGACCTACTTGTGGCGGCATATGTCTTTAAGCTGCTGTCGCACGTTGGCTATCGACCCGATTTTTCGGCCTGCGTGCTGTGCGGAGACCCCATGCTGTCGTATTTTTCACCCCAGGCGGGCGGTCTCATGTGCGGGTCGTGCGCGTCGAGCGTTCCAGGTGCCGAACTGGTGTCGACCGGTGAGACCGCATGGCTGCGCGCCCTCATGTCCATGACCTTCGATGCGCTCATGGCCGAGCGAATCGACCCGCATACGGCGGCATTCCTGCTCGGGCTTTCGCATGTGTGGGCTGCGACGCACACCGATCAACGCCTCCGTGCGATGGAATTCATGTTGGGTCGGTGATGATGCGCAGGCGCGGGCTGCTTGTGGTATCATGCCGATCTGTTGGTACCTCGACCTTGGTTGCTCGCTCCACCGGCGGCTTCCCAGTCCGAGGCGAATCGAGTCGCCCGCGGGCGACGTAAAACGAAAGGTGAAACAATGACTGTTTCCAAAGAGCGCAAGGCGGAGCTGACTGCCCAGTTCGGTAACACCCCGGTCGACACCGGCAACCCCAAGGTTCAGGTCGCCATCCTGTCCGAGCGCATCAAGGAGCTGACCGAGCACATGAAGTCCCACCAGAAGGACTTCCACACCCGTCGTGGCCTGCTCATGCTCGTCGGCCGTCGTCGTCGTCTTCTCTCCTACATCAAGAAGAACGACATCGTCGAGTACCGTGAGCTCATCAAGGCTCTGGGCATCCGCGACAACATCCAGTAGGATTTGTACATGCTAAGAGCGTCCTGCGCAGCGGGGCGCTCTTTTTGTGTAAGGGCGCGAACAATCACGCTCTGAAGCGTGGCGGGGGCAGGGGGCCCGCGTCACATGAGAAGCCCGCAGGCAAGGGGTCTGCGGGGTAAAGGAGAACAATGACACTCGTATCCAAGACCTTTGAGCTGTACGGCAAGACCTACACCTTTGAGTCGGGCGAGCTTGCCAAGCAGGCCACCGGCGCCTGCCTGGTCAAGCAGGGTGACACCACGATGCTCGACACCGTGGTCGTCTCCAAGGAGCGTAAGAACTACGACTTCTTCCCGCTGACCGTCGACTTCAACGAGAAGATGTACGCCGCCGGCCGCATCCCGGGTGGCTACCTCAAGCGTGAGGGCCGTCCCAGTGAGAAGGCTACGCTCACCGCGCGCATGATCGACCGTCCGATTCGCCCGAGCTTCCCGGATGGCTTCCGCAACGAGGTGCACATCGTCGCCACCTCGCTCGTCGCCGACCAGGTCAACCCCTTCGACGTCATCAACGTCATGGGTGCTTCTCTGGCCATGACGCTCGGCGGCGTGCCCTTCGAGGGTCCGCTTGCCTGCGTGCGCATCGGCCGTAACGTGGAGACCGGCGAGTTTATCGTCAACCCCACCTACGAGGAGCGCGAGAACTCCGATCTGGACCTGGAGCTGGGCGGCTCTGCCGACTTCATCTCGATGGTCGAGGCCGGCGCCGAGGAGATCTCCGAGGACGACATGCTCGCCGCCATGAAGTTTGGCCAGGAGGCCCTTGCTGCTTTCTGCCAGGCTCAGGACGAGTTCGTTGCCGAGTGGGAGCAGGTCAACGGCCCCATCGTCAAGAAGGAGTACCCGCTCGACCAGCCCGTCGAGGAGGTCCAGGAGCGCATCTTCGCCCACTACGACGAGATGGCAGCCGCCCTTCGCGACGCCGACAAGCTCTCCCGTATCGGCAAGGTCGAGGCTCTGAAGGAGTCCATCCGTGCCGAGTTTACCGAGCAGGAGCAGGCCGCTTGGGAGCGCGAGATCCCCGTGGCGCTCAAGAAGCTCGAGAAGAAGGCCATGCGCACCATGGTCGTCGAGACCGGTGAGCGCGTCGACGGCCGTGCCGCCGACGAGATCCGTCCCATCATGGTGAAGGACAACTACCTGCCGCTCGTTCACGGCTCCGGCCTGTTCCAGCGTGGCCAGACCCAGGTGCTCTCCGTCCTGTCGCTCGGCATGCTCAACGAGGGCCAGCGTCTGGATACCATCGAGCCCACCGAGGGCAAGCGCTACATGCACCACTACAACTTCCCGCCTTTCTGCACCGGCGAGACCGGCCGCATGGGCAGCCCCAAGCGCCGCGAGATCGGCCATGGCAATCTGGCCGAGCGCGCTCTGCTTCCGGTGCTTCCCGACGAGAACGAGTTCCCCTACGCCATCCGCGTCGTCTCCGAGGTCATGGAGTCCAACGGCTCCTCTTCGATGGCTTCGACCTGCGGCTCCACGCTCGCCCTTATGGACGGCGGCGTGCCCATTAAGCGCCCGGTCTCCGGTATCGCCATGGGCCTGATCCAGGAGGAGGGCAAGACCGTGGTCCTGTCCGACATCCAGGGTCTCGAGGACTTCCTGGGCGACATGGACTTTAAGGTCACCGGCACCACCGAGGGCATCACCGCCCTGCAGATGGACAACAAGGCCACCGGCCTCACCTTCGACATCCTGGCCTGCGCTCTGCAGCAGGCCAAGGAGGGTCGCGCCTTCATCCTGCAGAAGATGCTCGATGTGATCCCCGAGCCGCGCCACACCACGCGCAGCACCGCTCCGCGCATCGTCTCCATCCAGGTTCCGACCGACAAGATCCGCGACGTCATCGGTTCCGGCGGTAAGGTCATCCGCGGTATCCAGGATGAGACCGGCGCTTCGGTCGACATCCAGGAGGACGGCACCGTCTTTGTCGGCGGCACCGGCGAGTCCGTGGACCAGGCTGTCGAGCGCATCAAGCTCATCATCAAGGTTCCCGAGCCGGGCGAGGAGTACACCGGTCGCGTGGTCTCCATCCAGCCCTTCGGCGCCTTCGTCAACCTGCTGCCCGGTAAGGACGGCCTGCTGCACATCTCTCGCGTCGCCAAGGGCCGCGTGGAGAAGGTCGAGGACGTCCTCAACGTGGGCGACGAGGTCAAGGTCGTCGTCATCGAGGTTGACGATCGCGGCAAGATCTCGCTCGATCGTCTGGACAAGCCCGAGGCCCCGGCTCGCGCCGAGGGTGCCTCCGAGGGCGACGGCGAGCACTTCCAGCGTCGTGAGCGTCCGCGTCGCGAGCGCTCCGAGCGCAGCGACCGTCCGCGCCGTCCCGGTGACAACGGAGGCCGCAAGCCCCGCCGCCACCACGACGCCGAGTAACAGCTAAACATAAGCAGATCAACAAGGGCGACTCCGTACAGGGGTCGCCCTTTTGCTATTCCCGGCGGGGTCCGCGGATAAAGTTTCCTGCTCTACAGTCCTGCTCACGACGGAGGCCACATTAAGTGGCCTCCTGTTCGTGCGGAACTCGCGATAAACTTTATCCGCGGCCCCCGCCGGGAATAGCAAAAGGGCTGGTAGGTGTGGGTTGCGATTTTGTCAGACAGTCTATTCAGTTATCTGAATTCAGATCTTTAGATAATCGCATGTGCGCCATTGCCCCAGATAAAACTGACCAAAATAAACTTGTCCCTTTTTGTCAGGTCTGGTCTCAGCGGGCCCGGCACGGGCTAAGTTTATCGCGAGTTCCGCACGCAAAGGAAAGCACTTAATGTGCTTTCCGTCTTGCGCAGGACTGTAGAGCAGGAAACTTAGCCCGTGCCGGGGCCGCTGAGCCCTGACCGGCGGGATACACAGGTTCAGATGGGGCTTTGATGCATGGGTGGTCTGTTGTTGTGCAAATGGGTATCATACTGTGGTTATTGCATCGACTCTGCGATGCATGTTTGTACGTTCCCGGCGGTCGGTTTGCCAGAAGCGCCCCGTCGGTTGTTCCAGACCCGTTTCGAAGAAAGGAAACCACACTAACCTATGGCAGCTAAAAAATCATCTCCCTTGAAGATCATTCCGCTCGGCGGCCTTGACGGCATCGGCAAGAACATGACGGTCTTCGAATGCGGCGACGACATGGTGCTCGTTGACGCTGGCCTCATGTTCCCCGACGATTCCCAGCCCGGTATTGACCTGGTGCTTCCCGACTACACCTATGTTCTGGAGAACGAGGAGAAGCTCCGCGGTATCGTCGTCACCCACGGCCACGAGGACCACACCGGTTCGCTTCCGTATCTGCTGCAGGACCTCAACAACAAGGTGCCCATCTTCTCGAGCAAGCTGACGCTTGGCTTTATCGAAGGCAAGCTTTCTGAGTTCCGCATCCGCGCACCCAAGTTCCGCGAGGTTAAGGGCGGCAGCCATGTCAACCTCGGCGGCATCTCGCTCGACTTCTTCTCGATGACGCACTCCATCCCCGGCGCTCTGGGCGTGTTCATTCGCACCAATCAGGGCACCGTTATGCACACTGGCGACTTTAAGCTCGACCAGACGCCCATCGATGGTGTCACGCCCGACTATGCCGCTATCAGCCGCTTTGCCAAGCAGGGCATCGACCTGTTGCTGTCCGACTCCACCAATGCCACGGTTCCCGGCTTTACCAAGTCCGAGGCCGAGGTTGGTCCCAACCTACTGCATGCCATCAAGAACGCCCCGGGTCGCGTGTTCGTCGCTTCGTTCTCGAGCCATATCCATCGTTTGCAGCAGATCTGCGATGCCGCCCGCAAGTGCGGCCGTAAGGTCGTTGTGACCGGTCGCTCCATGCTCACCAACACCCGCGTCGCGCGCGAGCTGGGCTACCTCAACATCGACGATGCCGATATCATCGATGCCTTCGATATCGATAACCTGCCCGACGACAAGATCGTCGTCATGTGCACCGGTTCGCAGGGCGAGCCGCTGTCGGCCCTGTCCCGCATGGCCAATGGCGAGCACAAGACGCTCTCTATCCACGAGGGCGATACCGTCATCCTCTCGGCAACTCCCGTTCCCGGCAACGAGAAAGCCGTTCAGCAGGTCGTCAACAGCTTGGCCAAGCTCGGCTGCGACGTGTGGGATAAGAACCGTGCTCTTGTCCACGTCTCGGGCCACGGCAGCCAGGAGGAGCTTAAGCTCCTGATGGCCATGGCCAAGCCCACGTACTTTATGCCGGTTCACGGTGAGGCCGTGCATCTGCGCGCCCATGCCCAGCTGGCCCGCAAGATGGGCATCAAGGATGATCACATCTTTATCCTCGATAACGGCGACACGCTCGAGATGCGCGGTGGTATCGTCAAGCGTGGTACGCCCGTCGAGTCCGGCGTCGTCTACGTCGACGGCCTGCGTATCGGCGATACCGACCCCATCGTCCTGCGCGATCGCCAGAAGCTCGCCAATGACGGTATGGTCACGGCCGTCGCCATCGTCTCGCTCAAGCACAAGAAGATTGAGGCCATCGAGTTTTCGGGCCGCGGCGTCTCGTTTGCCATCGACGACCAGTTCTCCGAGGATGCCTCCGCGTCTATTATGAAGACGATTGAGAAGGGCAAGTTCAGCTTTACGAGCAGCGGTTCCGATGCCATTCGCAAGGCCGTGCGCGACTCGCTCTCTAACTTTATCTGGAGTCGTACGCGCACTCGTCCGATGATCATCCCGGTCGTCATGGAGGTTTAGTTTGGCGCGCGGATCTGCACAAAACGCCAAAGGCAATAAAGCCAACAACCAACCGGCATCTGCTAAGGGTGCCGGTTCCCATCTTCGTGCCAATAAGGGCCACGAGACCGACTTCGACGATTTTGAGCCCCTGGTCGAGCCCTCGGCCAACCGCGATATCGCCGGCGTGGTCATCGCCGTTTTGGCGATTGCGTCCTTCATTGCCGTGATTTCGCCGGCGACTGCACCCGTTACGGCTGCGGTTGCCGGTTTCTACCACCTGGGCTTTGGTCTGGGCGCCTACGTGCTGCCGATCGTTATTTTGCTGTTTGCCGCCACGCTCTTTTTAGGCGAGGACTCGCCGCTCAACGTGCGCTCTGTTGCGGGCGGAGCCGTGGTCTTTATCGCCGTCGTCTCCATTCTTTCGCTGATGGTGCCGGGTACGAGTGTCTCGTGTGACCTTATGTTCACGCCGCAAAATTTGTCCGCCTCGGGTGGCTACATCGGTGCGTTTATTGCGAGTGCGCTGCAGAATGCCCTGGGTAAGCCTATCGCGATGGTAGTCCTGTTGGGCCTTGTCGTCGTGGGCTTGGTCATCATCGGCTTTTCGGTGGGTGGCGTGCTGCGCTCTGCTCGCGACCGTGCGGCCGATTTTGCCGAGCGCCGTCGTGCCGATGTCAACGCCAGCCCGTGGGGTGACGACGAAGCCCTGTCGGTGCCCGGCGTTGCCCGTCCGCACCTGAGCATTCTTCGTCAAAAGGGCTCCGATGCTGCCGTGACCACGGTCATGGGCAACGATGTGGACCCGGTTTTGGACGATGACGACGAGGACGAGAATCCGTTTGTCGACGTGTCCGAGTCGGTTGAGGTTGAGCGCGCTAAGACGACGCTGCTGCCGCGCCGCCATGCCAAGAAGGGCAAGGCTGCGCCTAAGCTCAATACAAGCGAGCCCGACCCGTCTTGGTCCGATAGCGAGATTGAGCTCACCGAGGGCGATGACGAGGACGACGAGGCTCCGATTGAGACCGCAAAGACAACTTTGCTGCCGCGTCGCCATGCAAAGCGCGACCAGGTAACCGGCCAGCTTTCGATGGAAGACGACCCCGATAAGATCGACGAGTTCGAGCCGCCGTTTGCCGTGAATCCTGTCTCGGCAGCACCTCAGATTCCCGACTTCTTGAAGCATCCCAAGGTTGCCGATGCGCCTGCCTCGAGTGCCGTCGAATCGGCTGCGGCTAGCGATGGGGGAGCGGACGGTGGCGCCGCAGATAACGAGGGCGAAGAAGAGGACGGCCTCAAGCTTCCGCCGCTCGAAATCCTGCATGCCAACCCGCAGTCGGCTTCCGCCGCGTCTTCGGACAAGGAGTTGGAGCAGACCGCTGAGTCACTGCAATCCACCTTGCTTGAGTTTGGCCGCAGTGCCCGCGTGGTCGGCTGGATCGCCGGCCCCACGGTGACGACCTTTAAGCTGCAACCTGGTGAGGGCGAGCGCGTGAGCAAGATTTCGAGCCTCGAGGACGATATCGCGCTTTCGCTCGCTGCCCAGTCGGTACGTATCTTTGCCCCGATCCCCGGCACCTCGCTCGTGGGCATCGAGATTCCCAACCGCAAGCGCCAGAACGTCAACCTGGGCGACGTGCTGCCCTATGTGAAGGGCGGTCCGCTCGAGCTCGCCATCGGCCGCGATGCCGAGGGCACGCCGGTTGTCGCCGACCTTGCCAAGATGCCCCACCTGTTGATTGCCGGTACGACCGGTTCTGGTAAGTCGGTGATGATCAACTCCATCATCACGACTCTGCTCATGCGTACTCTTCCCGAGGACGTTCGCCTGATCATGGTCGACCCCAAGCGCGTCGAGCTTGCGGGCTATAACGGACTGCCGCATCTCTATGTGCCCGTGGTGACCGAGCCCAAGCAGGCCGCGAGCGCTCTGCAATGGGCCGTGTCCGAGATGGAGCGTCGCCTGAAGGTCTTCGAGCGTCTCAACGTGCGTAAGATCTCGACCTACAACGAAAAGCAGGCCGCCGGCGAGTTTGAGCATTACGACAATCCGCCGCAAAAGATGCCCTACCTGGTCATCATCATTGACGAGCTCTCGGACCTGATGATGGTCGCCGGTAAGGATGTCGAGGCCTCGATCGTGCGTATTGCACAGCTGGGCCGTGCCGCCGGTATTCATCTTATCGTGGCCACGCAGCGTCCCAGCTCAAACGTGGTGACGGGCCTCATCAAGGCCAACATCACCAATCGCATCGCCTTTAACGTCGCCACGGGCATCGACTCGCGCGTCATCATCGACCAGATGGGTGCCGAAAAGCTTACCGGTTTGGGCGACATGCTGTTCTCCAAGGTCGACTGGGGCAAGCCTCGCCGTATCCAGGGCTGCTTTGTCTCGGACGATGAAATCAATGAGATTGTCGAGTTCGTCAAGTCGCAGAGCGAGCCCGACTACCACGAGGAGATTCTGTCTGCCGTGGCGCCCGCTTCCATGTCCATGGCGGGTGGCGGCGGCATTGTCCGCACCGGAGTAGCCGAGCCGCAAGACGATGATCCGCTCATTTGGGAAGCCGCCCATATTGTGGTGGAATCGCAGCTTGGCTCCACATCTGGCCTGCAACGTCGTCTGAAGGTTGGCTACGCGCGTGCCGGGCGTATTATGGACATGCTGGAAGAAAAGGGTGTCGTCGGCCCGCCCGACGGTTCCAAGCCGCGCGAGGTCCTGTTGGACGAGGAGGGGCTTGCCGCGCTGGAGTCTGTCGACGCCGAGATGGCACGTGAAGATCGTGAGTTTGGAGGATTCTGATGGCTGCACGCTTTGGTGACATGCTGCTCGAGCAGCGTCGCCGAATGGGCCTTTCCATTCAGCAGGTCGCCAACACCATCAAAATCAGGCCGCAGATCATCGAGTTTTTCGAGACCGGTAACTATGCTTCGATGCCGCCGCGCGGCTATGCGCAGGGCATGATTTCGAGCTATGCTCGCTTTTTGGGCCTCAATCCGCGCGAGGTCGTCAATGCCTACTTTGACGACCTGATGGCATACGAACGCGAGACGTCGCAGCAGGGCGGTCGTTTTCAGGACGCCGCCGGCTACGTCAATTCGCGTTCCTCGGTCGACAACGGGCGCTTCCTGATGGTTCAGGGCGGTCGTTCGACCCGCTATGGACAGCGTCCTCAGCAGGCCGGTTATATTACCGAGACGGGTTCGGGCGAGGAGATTCGCTCACAGCGTGACCGGTTCCGCAGTACGCCGATGCCCGAGGACCGTGCACTTCCCGCTGCCCGCGGTGTAGCGCGTGACCCTCGTGCCGGCTACGGCGACGGCGGCTATTCCGATCGCGGTTACCGTGGTGCCTCCGCCGGACGCTCTCGCGGTGGCTATGCGGATGCCGATACCACGCAGGTGACGCCGCGTCTTCGCTCTCAATCACAGCCGTATGGCCAGCGCTCTTCGGCTCCGCGTTCGGGCCAGCGTGGCTATCAATGCCGCGGTGAGCTTGCGCCCCGCTCGGGTCAACGCAGCCTTCAGGGCCAGGGCGGCTATCGCGGCCGTCCCGATAGCAATCGCGGTCGTATGCCTCAGGGAGGCGGCCGCAGCAGTTCCGGTCGTGGACGCGGCGGGTCACGTACTCCTCAAAACAACGGGCTCGATCCGCGTATCATCTACGCCGGCATCGGTGCCGTTGCGCTGCTGTTGATTGTGCTCATCGTGGTGCTTCTGCGTGGCTGCGCATCTTCGACGCCCGAGACCACGCCCGAGACGCCCGCTGCTACCAAGACGACGACCAAGAAGTCTTCTAAGAAGACCGAAACGGTTGACGAGGACGAAGACACCGATGAGGCGACGGATGAGTCGACCGATTCGGACGCCACCAAGACGACGGCTAAAAAGGAAGAGAACGAGGTAACGAAGGTCAAGGTCTCCGTTGCCAAGGGAAAGACCGCGTGGATTGAGGTCAAGGTCGACGGCAAGTCGGTCTATGGCGCCCAGGCGACTGGCCCCTTTGAGCAGGAGTACACGCCCGAGTCCTCGATCGAGATCACCACGTCCAAGCCTTCCGATGTCACCGTTACCAAGAACGGTGAAAAGGTTCGTTACGATACCAAGACCTCGGGCGTGGCGCGTGTGACGATCACCGTTCCCAAGAAGGAGACGACTGATTCCGAGAATGGTGAAAGTTCTGATGGTACCGATACCACCGATGGTGCCGATACCACCGACGTTACCGATGCCCAGTCCACGGATGGCGCCGATACCGCAACTGACGGTCAGACACCCACCGATTCTACCGACTATTCGTACGATAGCTACTAAGCCGCTCGTACGCGAAAGGAAACATCATGGCTAAAGATTCCAGCTTCGACGTCGTGTCCGAGGTCAACATGCAAGAGGTCGACAACGCCTTCCAGCAGACCACGCGCGAGATTTCCCAGCGCTATGACCTTAAGGATTCCGGCGCCACGATCGAGCTTTCGAAGGGCGACAAGCTCTTTACGATCAGCGCCCCGGCTGACTTTGTCTCTAAGCAGATTATCGACGTGCTGAGTTCCAAGCTCATCAAGCGCGGCATTGACCTCAAGGCTGTCTCGTGGGATGCTCCTCAGGCGGCATCGGGCGGCACCGTGCGCGTGCTCGGCCATATTGTCGAGGGTATCGACCAGGCGACCGCCAAGAAGATCAACAAGGACATCAAGGACCAAAAGCTCAAGGTCAAGGTGACCATCGAGGCCGACAAGCTGCGTGTTTCCTCTGCTTCGAAGGATGCGTTGCAGACCGTAATCCAGTTCCTGCGCGACCAGGACTACGGCCAGCCGCTACAGTTCACCAACTACCGCTAATATCATTCGAAAGGACCGCTCTCCAACATGGATACACCGTTGGGCTCCGTGCTCTACATCACCCTCGGGTGCGCTAAGAACGAGGTCGACACCGACCGCATGCGTTCTCTTTTGACTGCTGCGGGCTACGAGGAGGCATTCGACCCGCAGGATGCCGATATCGCCATCGTCAATACATGCTCGTTCCTCGCCTCCGCAACGTCCGAGAGCATCGAGACCACGCTCGAGCTCGCCGACGAGGTTCAGGACGGCGTTCGTTCTTGCCCCATCGTCATGTGCGGCTGCGTGCCGTCGCGCTATGGCGACGACCTGCCCGACGAGCTGCCCGAGGTCGCTGCCTTTGTGAAGGCCGACGAGGAGGACGGCATCGTGGCGGTCATCGATGGCGTGCTGGGTGTCGAGCGTGAGATCGCGGCCTATATCCCTCAGGTCAAGCGTACCGTCGAGGGCGCCGTTGCTTACGTCAAGATTTCCGATGGCTGCAACCGCTTCTGCAGCTTCTGCATGATCCCCTATATTCGCGGTCGCTATCATTCGCGCAATGCCGAGAGCATTATCTCCGAGGTACGCGACCTGGTTGCCGGCGGTGTGCGCGAGATCGTGCTGATCGGCCAGGACACGGGTATTTGGGGCACCGACTTTACTGACGAGGATGTCGCCGAGGGCTCGCCGCGCAATCTGGCGCAGCTGCTGCGTGCCGTCGCCGAGGCCGTGCGCCCGCACAACGTCTGGGTCCGCGTGCTCTATCTGCAGCCCGAGGGCATGACCGATGAGCTTATCGATACGATTCGCGATACGCCCGAGGTGCTGCCCTATATCGATATCCCCGTGCAGCACAGCGACGCGCGCATCCTCAAGGCTATGCGCCGTTCCGGTTCGCGCCAGGAGCTCGAGGACCTGTTCCGCGATCTGCGTGAGCGTATCCCCGGCATCGTGATCCGTTCCACGGCTATGGTCGGCTTCCCGACCGAGACCGACGACGAGTTCCGCGACCTTATCGACTTTATGGACACCGTCGGCTTTGACTACACGAGCGTCTTTGCCTACTCGCAGGAGGAGGGCAGCCTGGCCGCTAAGATGGAGGGTCAGGTCGACGAAGAGGTCAAGCTCGAGCGCGCCCAGGAGGCCATGGACCTGGCCGAGTCGCTCGGTTTTGCCGCCACCGCCGCACATGTGGGCGAGCGCGCCCAGGTGATCGTCGACGGTATCGAAGAAACCGAGGACGGCGCCGAGCTGATCGGCCATGCCTGGTTCCAGGCGCCCGATTCCGATGGAGCGGTGCATCTGGACGCCAGCGAGGCGTCCGTGGGCGATATTCTGACTGTCGAGTTTACCGATAGCTTCTGCTATGAGCTTATCGGCCATGTTGTGGAGTAGGAGAGCATCGTGGCAAACGAGAGCAATAAGGAACTGACGAGTGTTTGGACGCCCGCCAACATCGTGACGTGCGTTCGCATCGTCTTTATCCCGGTGTTCATGATCGTTTCGGCGCTTTCTCACAAGAGTGTTGCCGGTACGGATTGGAGCATCTTCGACGGCCCGCTCGCCGCCGCTGCCTTCATTCTGTATGTGATCCTGTCGTGCACCGATAAGGTCGACGGTTATCTGGCGCGTTCGCGCAACGAGATCACCGACTTCGGTAAATTCTTGGACCCCATCGCCGATAAGCTGCTCGTGTTCTCGGCCCTGCTGCTGTTCTTGGATTTTGGCGCGGTGACCGTGTGGTCCGTGTTCATTATCCTGTTCCGTGAGCTTCTGGTGAGCGCCCTTCGCATGGTCGCGAGTGCGGCCGGTGTGGTCGTTGCGGCCGATAAGCTCGGCAAGTACAAGACGGCGACCACGATGGTCTCCATCTGCGGTTACCTGTGCGTTTTTGCTATGGCTGGCTTGCACCTTGGCCCGGTGGCGCTGACGCTCGGCATCTACTCGGTGTCGCGCTTCCTGTATGCCGTTGCCGTTGTCTTGACCGTTATCTCGGGCGCCCAGTACTTCTGGAACTGCCGCAAGATCGTCTTTTCGGTCTAGGTCCTGGTGGGTATGACGGACTCTTTTGAGCAGATTTCCGCACATAACGAGGAGCTGGCGCGCGATATCGTCGAGCGCGCGAGCGCTCGGGGTGTGACGGTTTCGACGGCCGAGTCGCTGACGGCGGGTATGATCGCCTCGACGATTGCGGATATCCCGGGCGCCTCGGCGGTGCTGCGTGGCGGTGCGGTAACCTACTGCGATGAGATTAAGCATCGCGTGCTGGGTGTTGAGCAGGAGACGCTCGACCGCTACACCGCGGTGTCGCATCAAACTGCGCGCGAGATGGCGTCGGGTTCGCTGGAGTTGTACCAGAGCGATATTGCAGTGAGCGCAACGGGTTATGCCGGCCCCGGCGGTGGTACTGAGGACGATCCTGCTGGCACTTTCTATATTGGCTGGGCACATCGTTCCGCCGATGGGGGAGTGCCGGTCGTGGACTCTGTGCGCTGCCACTATGAGGGCGACCGTTCGTGTGTTCGTGCCCATGCGGTCACGGAGGCATTGGGTCGCATTGCCCTTGTGCTCAACTCTATGGAATAGACGTGTTTTAAGGGGCCTCCGGGCCCCTTAATTGTGGAGATAGGGACCTTAGGCTCATTTGGCGTTTGTGCTGGTTGTAGACGTATTTTTGCCTGCCTTGTTCATATTTGGTCCTTTGTGGTCAAGCATTTGGTCAGTGTTTGGTCGGCGTTTGGTTGGGTTTTGGAAAGGTCGGCTGCATATGATTTATCTGAACGGTTGACCACGAACAGCCGTTCGTTTATTATCGATGCAGGTTGTTAAGAGGAGGGCTATTCATGGCCAAGAATTCAGGTCCCGTACGTACCGTTCATGCTCGCACGACGGGTAAAGAGCGCGATGAGATGATCGCCACCACCAAGGCCGAGATCGAGAAGAAATTCGGCCAGGGTTCCATCATGAGGTACGGCGACGGTGGCCCCGAGCTCGAGGTCGAGGCCATCCCTACGGGCGCTCTGGCACTCGATGTCGCTCTGGGTATCGGCGGTGTGCCGCGCGGCCGAATCGTCGAGATCTACGGTCCCGAGTCCTCCGGTAAGACGACGCTTTCGCTCGAGATCCTGGCCGAGGCCCAGGCAATGGGTGGCGTTGTGGCATTTATCGATGCCGAGCATGCGCTCGATCCCACGTATGCCGCGCGCATCGGCGTGGATATCGACGAGGTGCTCATTTCCCAGCCCGATACGGGTGAGCAGGCGCTTGAGATCGTTGACATGCTTGTGCGTTCCGGAGCCATCGATGCCATCGTTGTCGACTCCGTCGCCGCGCTGACCCCGCGTGCCGAGATCGAGGGAGAAATCGGCGACACTACGGTCGGTCTTCAGGCTCGCCTGATGAGCCAGGCGCTCCGCAAGCTCGCCGGCTCGCTGTCCAAGTCCAACACGACGTGCATCTTCATTAACCAGCTGCGTGAGAAGATCGGCGTCATGTTCGGCAATCCCGAGACCACGACGGGCGGCCGCGCCCTTAAGTTCTTCTCTTCGGTGCGTATCGACATTCGCCGCATCGACAGCATTAAGCTTAAGGACGAGGTTATCGGTAACCGCGTGCGCGCCAAGGTCGTTAAGAACAAGGTGGCAGCTCCGTTCCGTTCTGCTGAGTTCGACATCATGTATGGTACGGGCATCTCTAAGGAGGGCTCGATCTTGGACATGGCTGTCGAGTGCGGCATCTGCAAGAAGATGGGCTCCTGGTTTGCCTATGGCGAGGACAAGCTCGGCAACGGTCGCGAGGCCGCCAAGGCGTTCCTGCGCGAACACCCCGATTGCGCTGACGAGATTGAGCATAAGGTCCGCCTTGCCTGCGGGCTTGAGTTTGATGACGATGCTCCGTCCGAGGTCGAGCTGACCGATCAGCCTGCGCCTGAGGAGTTTGACGAGCTTTACGCCATCGATGGTTCCGCCATGCTCGATGATGACGACGAGTAGCGGTTACGCTCATGTCGTATACGGTGACCGAGGCTACGGTCGTCTTTCCCGATAAGAAGGCGGCCTCCTCGTTCTCGAGCGGGTATGCGTCTAAAAAGCCCTGCGCGCATATCGATTGTGAGCTTGAGGGCGGTTTTGAACGGTCCATTTGGATTCCCGTGCGGGTTGCGCGGCTGTATCTCAAAAACCGCCCCGATTTTCCCTGTGATTGGGATAACTTTCGTGAGGCTGTGCAGCTCATCGAGCGTAAATGTGCACTTACCATGGTGACCGAGATGTTATCACGCCGTGACCATGCGACGGGTGAGGTCCGTGACAAGCTGGCTTGCTACGGCTTCCGCCAGCCCGCGATCGATTTCGCCGTCGAGCGCGCCACCGAGTATCACTTTTTAGACGAGAACCGCTTTTGCTCGTACTTTATCGAGGAACGCAAGCGGCGCGGTTGGGGTCAGCGCAAAATCGAGACCGAACTTAAGCGCCGTCATGTCGTGCTCGATGACATTCCCGGTTATCCCGAGGATTATTTTGCCGTCGAAGACGATTTGGCGCGTGCGTCAGCCCTGCTCGCCAAGCGGCGTGTTCCAGAGACGTGCGGATTCGAAAAACTGGTTCGGTTTTTGATGGGCAAGGGCTTCTCGTATCACATCGCCGCCGATGCCGTTAAGGCACGTCTCGATGCCGAATGCGAGGGATGTGCGCTTTAGGCGTATGCGTTTTGTGGCCCCGCCGTTCACCGCGTTTTAGCCGCCGTACTGGGGCCATTTATTTGACAGTTGTTGTGGTTCAACGTACGATAAACACTGTCATTTGCTTTGTGATATGTGCTCATCTGTGATGAGTTTGTTTATATGTTTATCTGTATCCGACCCGCATAAGCTGCGCCCATATTACTCAAATGTCGCGAGCCGTTCATAAGGACGGTTCGCTTTGTTGTGTAACGAATCCATAAAAAGGAGTGAGCATGCCTATCATTGCAGCGCTCGTTGGCATCGTTTTGGGTGCCATCGCCGCCATTGCCTACATGCGCACCGCCAAGCAGGGTAGTCTTCACGAGGCCGACGAAAAGATCCAGTCGGCACACGCACAGGCTGAGTCCCTGATCGGTGATGCAAAGCGTCAGGCCGAGACCCTCAAAAAAGAGGCTCTGCTCGAGGCTAAAGAGGAGATCATCAAGAACAAGCAGGCCGCCGAGGCCGAGGACAAGCAGCGTAAGAGCGAGATTCGTACGCTCGAGAACCGCGTGATGCAGCGCGAGGAATCCCTCGATCGCCGCAACGACGCTCTCGACAAGCGCGAGCATCAGCTGTCCAGTCAGGCCGGTCAGGTCGAGAAGCGCTCCCGTGAGCTCGAGGAACTCTGCGCAAAGCAGACCTCCGAGCTCGAGCGTATCGCCGACCTTACCCGCGAGGATGCCCACAAGGAGCTCCTCGATAAGGTTCGCGGCGAGGTCACCCACGAGGCCGCCACGATTATTCGCGAGTCCGAGCAGCAGGTTCGCGCCGAGTGCCACAAGACCGCCCAGGAGATTCTTTCCCTGGCGATTCAGCGCTGCGCTGCCGACCACACTGCCGAGGTCACCGTTACCTCCGTGCACATTCCCTCTGATGACCTCAAGGGCCGTATCATCGGTCGCGAGGGTCGCAACATCCGGACCTTCGAGCAGGTTTCCGGCGTCAACCTCGTGATCGACGACACGCCCGAGACCGTCGTTCTTTCGAGCTTCGATCCGGTCCGTCGTGAGACCGCCCGTGTCGCCCTCGAGAACCTCATCGCCGACGGCCGCATTCACCCCGCCCGCATCGAGGAGATGTATCACAAGGCTGCCGACCTGGTTCAGCAGCGCGTGCGCGAGGCTGGCGAGCAAGCTGCATTCGATACCGGCATTCACGACCTGCACCCCGAGATCGTCAAGACCCTTGGTGCCCTGCGCTACCGTACCTCGTTTGGTCAGAACGTGCTTCAGCACTCCCTCGAAGTCTCTGACCTGTGCGGCGTGATGGCTTCCGAGCTTGGCCTGGACGTCGTGACCGCCAAGCGCGCCGGCCTGCTGCACGACCTGGGCAAGGCAATCGACCATGACGTCGAGGGGCCGCATGCCGTCATCGGCGCTGAGCTTGCCCGCCGTTATGGCGAGAAGCCCGTTATCGTCCACGCTATCGAGGCTCACCATGCCGATGTCGACCCCAACACGGTGCTCGATGTCCTGGTGCAGGCCGCCGATGCTGTCTCTGCCTCTCGCCCCGGTGCCCGTCGCGAGTCTGCCGAGAACTACATCAAGCGTCTCGAGAAGCTCGAGGAGATCGCCAACTCCCATGAAGGCGTCGAGCGTACCTATGCCATGCAGGCTGGTCGCGAGGTACACGTCATGGTTCAGCCGGACAAGATCTCCGATGCCCAGTCCACGGTCCTGGCTCACGATATCGCCCATCAGATCGAGGAAGAGATGGAGTATCCCGGTCAGGTGCGCGTCGTCGTGATTCGCGAGAGCCGCGCTGTCGATATCGCTAAATAACATGAGCGACGCGAACGAGCTCATCTCATTTATCGCGTCGATGTCGGGGGAGGGCAACCTTCGCGTCGAGGAGAACCTTGGCGAGGGGTATGTCCGCCTCCGCGTTTCGGAGGCCGAGCGGCGCCAGGCAAAGCACGACATTCAGCATGTCGAGGATATCGTCATCGAAATGCTCCGTAATGCTCGCGATGCTGGTGCCGACAAGGTCTATCTCGCCACGACCAAGGAAGATGGCGTCCGCACGCTTGTCTTTCTGGATAACGGTTCGGGCGTTCCACAGGATATGCAAGAGCGAATCTTCGATGCCCGCGTTACCTCCAAGCTCGAGAGCATGAAGATGGACCGTTGGGGCGTTCACGGTCGTGGCATGGCATTGTTTTCGATCAAGCAGAACACTGACGAGGCCCGTGTGGTCACGTCTGGTGTCGACCTTGGCTCGGCCTTTAAGGTGAGCGTTGCGGCCGACCGCCTCAGTGAGCGTGCCGATCAGTCCAGCTGGCCCCAGGCCGTCAAGGATGAGGACGGACGTTATGTCTGTGCTCGCGGCCCGCATAATATTATTCGCGCTGCTTGTGAGTTTGCGCTCGAGGAGTTGCGTGGTTGCGATGTCTATCTTGGTTCTCCGTCTGAGATTGCCGCGACCCTTTATGCTCAGGCGTCAAGTCGGCTCGATACGTCGCGTCTCCTGTTCATTGATGACGAGAGTGAGCTTCCGGTTGTCGATCGTTTAGGCCTTGCCTCTGATGCCGAGGACTTTATCCGTATCTGTTCGGGTTTGGGTCTTGAGATGTCCGAGCGCACTGCTCATCGCATTTTGGCAGGGCAGATTAAGCCCGTTCGCGGTGTGACCGCGCGTCTGCTGCGCGAGCGTGATTCGTCCTCGCATGCGCCGGCTCCTGTCGATCTTGCGAAGGATCGTCGCGGGCTACGTATTGCCAAGGATGACATGGCACAGTTTTCGCGTGCTGTGGAGCGTGACTTTAATGACCTTGCCGCCCGGTACTATCTCAACCTTTGTGGCGACCCAAAGATTCGTGTTTCGCGTGATCGAATCACTGTGACCTTCGATCTTGCCAAAGAGGAATAGTGCCTTTACCGAGTCCTCTCGGTACGATACAGTTATTGCAGTTAAAACGTACTTTTAAACGCAGGAGTTTCTTCATGGATTGCCTGAAGGTATCAAGCAAATCATCGCCCGCGTCCGTTGCCGGCGCCATCGCCGGCATGGTCAAGGATGGTGTACCCGTCAACATCCAGTGTGTCGGCGCTGGTGCTGTCAATCAGGCCATTAAGGCCGTGGCTATCGCGCGCGGTTTTTTGATTCCAACCGGTTTTGATATTTCCTGCGCGCCCGTGTTCTCCGACATCCTCATTAACGGGGAGTCGCGCACGGCCATTCGCCTTTCTATCTACGTTCACCAGATCAATCGAGCTGCTATGGATAACGTCGTCATGGATGATGTTAAGCCTGTGGCATAGCTTCTGCTTGCCTCGATTCGCCCCCCCTCTCCATCGTTAGGACTTATGCACATGGGCCAGCGTTCCGTACGCGATATTCTTGCCGGTAAAACCTACTTTATCCGCACCTTTGGCTGCCAGATGAATCAGCACGACTCTGAGCGCGTGAGCGGTCTGCTCGATTCGTATGGTTGCCTCATGGCGCTCGATCCCGAGCATGCTGATATTGTTGTCTTCATGACATGCTGCGTGCGCGAGGCCGCCGATACTCGCCTGTACGGTCAGTGCAATTCCTGCAAAAGCCTGCCGCCTTCGCCTTCGGGCAAGCGCGTGGTTGCCGTTGGTGGTTGCATCGCACAGCGTGATGGCGAGGGCCTGCTCACCAACGTCGATAACGTCAATGTCATCTTTGGCACGCATTCTATTGCACATGTGGCCGAGCTCATTGCCGAGGCGTTCCTTGACGGCAAGCGTCATATCCGCACCAATGAGCATGAGGATACGGATGCCATGAGCATGCCGTGGCATCGCGAAACCCAGTATCACGCTTGGGTGCCCATCATGACGGGCTGCAATAATTTCTGCACCTATTGCATCGTGCCGTACGTGCGCGGTCGCGAAAAGAGCCGCCCCTTCGAGGAGATTGTCGACGAGGTGACCGGTTTGGTGCACCTGGGCGTGCGTGAGATTACGCTGCTGGGCCAAAACGTTAACTCATATGGTCGCGATCTGTTTGGCAAGCCGCGTTTTGCCGATCTGCTGCGTGCCGTGGGCGATACGGGTGTGGAGCGCATCTTCTTTACGTCTTCGCATCCCAAGGATCTTCTCCCCGAGACCATCGACGCCATGGCCGATACGTCTGCCGTTATGCCGCAACTGCACCTGGCCGTCCAGTCAGGTTCGACGCGGATCCTCAAAGAGATGAATCGCCGTTATACACGTGAGGACTATTTGGGCCTGGTCGATCGCATTCGCAACCGTATGCCCGATATCGCGCTCTCGACCGATATTATCGTTGGCTTCCCAGGCGAGACTGAAGAAGACTTTGAGCAGACGCTCTCGCTTGCCGAGACGGTCCGCTATGCCCAGGCCTATACCTTCATCTATTCCAAGCGCGCCGGTACCCCGGCCGCAGAGATTGACGATCCTACGCCGCATGAGGTTGTTCTCGAGCGTTTCAACCGCCTGGTTAAGGTTATCGAGACCACGGCACACGAGTATAACCAGGGTGAGCTTCATACTGTGGTGCCGGCGCTCATTGAGGGAACGAGTAAAAAGAACGACGCGGTCCTGCTGGGCAAGAGTCCCAAGAATCAGACCGTGCATGCGCCTATCCCCGAGGGTTACAGCATCGATCAGCTTGTTGGCAAGATCGTTGATGTTGACGTTGACGTTGCCAAGACCTGGTATTTGTCCGGCTCCGTTGTGGGCGAGCCGCGCTAATGGTTTCTTCCGGGGCAGGTCTTTCCGCCGTTGCGATCGTCGGTCCGACGGCGGTTGGTAAGAGCGATGTTGCCGACCGTTTGGCAGCTCGTCTTTCGTCCGAAGTGCTGTCGTGCGATGCGATGCAAATCTATCGCGGCATGGACATCGGTACCGCAAAGATGACGCCCGATGAGTGTACGGCGTCGCTGCGTCTCGTCGACATTGTAGAGCCGGGTGTGGCATATTCTGCTGCGCTTTATCAGGTTGACGCTCGCGCGCATGTTGAGCGCTTGCTTGGCGAGGGCCGCCTACCGGTGTTTTGCGGGGGTACGGGGCTGTATCTCAAGGCCGCCCTCGATGAGATGGACTTTCCCTCGGGTGAACTTGAGGACGATCGCCGTGTGGGCTATCAGGAGCTTGCCGAGCGTATTGGCGAGGAAGAACTGCATGCCCTGCTTGCCGAGCGTGACCCCGAGTCCGCTGCGGTCATCCACCCCCATAATGTTCGCCGCGTGATTCGTGCGCTCGAAATGCACGATGATGGCGTCTCCTATGCGCAGCAAAAGTCGCAGTTTAGTGTTCCGCGCGAGCATTATCACGCTCTGTGGTTTGGTCTGACGCGTAATCGCGAGGTGCTCTATGAGCGCATTAACCTGCGCGTCGATCTTATGTTTGAGCAGGGTCTTGTTGATGAGGTTCGCGGTCTTATGGACCAGGGGCTGGGAGATGCCCTGACTTCGATGCAGGCAATTGGTTATAAAGAGATCATCGATGCTTTCAATGGCGTGATTTCTATGGATGAGGCTCGCGAACTCATCAAGATGCGTTCGCGTCGCTATGCCAAACGTCAGCTTTCGTGGTTTAAACGCGATGATCGCATCGTGTGGTTTGATATGGATGAATTTACGATCGATGAGGTCGTTGAGGATATCCTGCATCGTATTGAGGCTGTCTAATGGCCCGTTTTCCCCTTGTTCCCACGGCACCCGAGCCCGAGCGTGCCATTTTGGTTGGTGTTGAATGGCGCGACAATGCATGGCCGCTCGATCGCTCGCTCGATGAGCTGGAGCGTCTTGCCCACACGGCTGGTGCCCAGTGCGTGGCGCGTTTGTCACAGCGTTTGGTAAAGCCATATCCTAAATCGTTTATCGGTTCCGGTAAGGTTGAAGAGTTGTGCGGCCTGGTGCATCGCATGGATGCCGATGTCGTTATTTTTGACGATGACCTTACGCCTTCGCAACAATCTTATTTGGAGAAGGCCGTGGGCGAGCCGGTAAAAATTATCGATCGTACAGCACTGATCCTGGATATCTTTGGCCTGCATGCTCAGACGCGTGAGGGACGCCTGCAGGTACAGCTGGCACAGCTTCAATATCTGTTACCTCGCCTGCGCGGCATGTGGAGTCATCTTGCCAAGGAGCAGACGCGCGGTGGCATCGGCTCACGCTTTGGACAGGGTGAAAGTCAGCTCGAGGTCGACCGTCGCTTGATTCGCAACAAGATTGCCGCGCTTCGTCGTGAGCTTAAGCAGGTTGAACAGCGTCGCGATGTCCAGTCCAAGAGCCGCATTGAGTCACCGGCGTTTCGCGTCGCGTTAGCCGGTTATACCAATGCCGGTAAATCGACGTTGCTCAATCGCCTGACCGGCTCTACGGTACTTTCGCAGGACAAGCTGTTTGCTACGCTCGACCCGACGACGCGTTCGTATCGCCTGCCCGGCGGTCGCGGCATGACGATTACCGATACCGTCGGCTTTATTCAAAAGCTACCGCATGGTTTGGTCGATGCCTTTAGATCGACGCTGTCCGAGGTGTTGGGTGCCGATTTAATTCTCAAAGTCGTAGATGCGTCTGACGAGGACTATGAACGGCAGCTGGAGGCTGTTGACCGCGTGCTTGATGAGATCGGCGCCGGAGAGCGTTTAACGCTTACCGTATTCAATAAAATCGATCTTCTCGATAGCGTTGATCGATTGAGCTTCCGTCGTCGCTATCCAGAGGCCGTGCTGTTCTCGGCCCAGACGGGCGAGGGACTCGACGATCTCGTCGACCGTATTGCTCGTGAGGCGGCTGCTACCGATGTGTTGCTTTCTGCTGATATCCCGTATCGCGAGGGCGCCCTCATCACGCTGGTGCATGAGCAGGGAACCCTTTTGCACGAGGAATATCTTGAGGACGGCGTTCGTATTGTGGCGAAGCTGCCGGCCCGTATCGCGCCGCGGCTCGAGCGTTATCGCACCGAGTAGACGAGCTCCAAAATGCCCAGAATGATGGGCTGATGCAGCAGATAAAAGGGGAGTGCATGACGTCCTAGGCTGGCGAGCGCCGGGATGGGATTCGCGTAGGCCCAGCTAGGGACGGTCTTATCGATTCCCTTCGCTATGTGTGCGGCGAAGTATCCTGCAAGATACATAAAGATAAACGGGATGATGGGGTAGTAATCACCTGAGATAAATCCAGGGCTCGGAAATCCTAGCCACGCCAGGTATGGGACAGGGTAGGTCGTTTTGGGGATGCTCCAGGTGAGGGCGAACAACACAAGGCATAGGGACACGCCCCATCTCGCCGAAATCTTCTTAAGGACGGGATTGGTCAACGCTACGATGCCGGTACATGCGGCCATACAGTAGATGATGCCAAAATTAACCGAATCGTCGACTGAGACAAGTGTTGTTGCCAACCAGACGACGAGTGCTGCTAAGGCGTATTTGGCGGCACGTTTGATATTGTTGCGCGAAAGAGTGCACATCCAACCCGCGATAAACAAGAATACCCAGCTGATGCTGGCGCGCCAGATGTCTTGAAAGACGGTCTGGGTAAACCAGGGCATATCCCAACCGTACAGGTAGGCGAGATCGTAGCAAGCGTGAAAACCTGCCATTGAAATCATCGTAAACCCGCGGACGGTATCAAAGATAGTGATGCGTTTTTGCATTACGAGAACCGGCGCATCAAGCCGACGACTTTGCCCAAGATAACGGGATTCGTTGCATAGATAGGCTCCATGGTGTCATTCTCGGGCTGCAGGCGTACGCGTCCCTGCTCCTTGTAGAACGTTTTGACGGTCGCTGAACCATCAATCATGGCCACGACAATTTCGCCGTTCATGGCACTCTTTTGTTCACGGACGATGATGTAATCGCCATTGAAGATGCCGACATTGATCATTGAGCTCCCATGCACCTCAAGGATAAAGGAACCCTGATCAGTGGCGATTTCGGTCGGGATAGTAAAAGTGTCTTCGATATTCTGCTCGGCCAGAATGGGAATCCCAGCCGCGACGCGACCAACGAGCGGTAGCGAGACCGTTCCGCGAGGTGCGGTGGGCTCGTCAGATTTAGAAATTGAGACAGAGGAACCGTCCTCGTTAAAGAGTTCCAGGGCGCGCGGTTTGGTGGCATCGCGCTTGAGTAGCCCGCGCGCCTCCAGAGCAGATAGATGGGCGTGCACGGTGCTGGGGGAGGAAAGGCCCACGGCAGAAGCCATCTCGCGCACGCTGGGCGGATAACCCTTCTCCTGCTGATATTCCTTGATGAAGTCGTAAATTTGCTGCTGACGCTTGGTAATTTTGCGAGCCATCAGGGCATCCTCTCTACCCGTGTCAAACAAATGTTCGAATTTTGCTTGACAGGAACAACTGTTCGAAGATAATAATAACCGAACATTCGTTCTCGCGCCAGATATTTTTGTCCGCGCGGCTTGATAAAACTGTTCTCAGCAAAACACGCGAGAGGAGAACATGACGAACGCAACGAATATGGTCCAGGGAAACCTCGCCCTTAAGCTCGTGACGCCTGCTGAACCCACTTTTACGGTTGTTCAGGGTGGCCGCTCCGGCTTTCAGCCTTTGACCGTAAAGCCTGCTCGCAATCAGCAGGCTGCAGTTGTGCCGGCCCGCGTTGCCCTGAAGGTTCCGACGATTGTCGCCGTTGCCGTTGCGCTTACGCTCTTCTTTGTCCTCGCTACGTCGGTCTTTAGCGCTCGTCACGCCGCGTATGCCGAGTCCGTTTCCAACGTTACCTACGAGACCATTCGCGTTCAGCCTGGTGATTCTCTTTGGTCGCTTGCCGAGGAATATCCAATCGAAGGCCTTTCCACGCAAGAGACTTCCGACATGATCCGTAACGTCAATCATCTGGAGCATGGTTCGCTCGCCGCCGGTGCGCATCTTAAGGTTCCTGCTCGTTCGTAATCATTATCGCGCTGCACATGGTACCCTTGTTATCGTTTAAGAGGAGGTACCATGCGCTGTCCCAAATGCGGCAAGGCACATACCCGCGTCGTTGATTCCCGTATGCAGGAGTCAAATAACACCATTAAGCGCCGTCGCGAATGTTGCTCGTGTAACTACCGATTTACAACGTTCGAGCGATGCGAAGACCCAATTGAGGTCATTAAGTCGGACGGAACCAAGCAGCGGTTCGATCGCAATAAGCTGCTCGTCGGCTTGATGCGCGCCACCATCAAGCGTGATATCGACACTAAGAAGCTCAATGAGATTATCGACGATATCGAGGTCGAGCTGCGTTCTCGTACGCTGACGGCCGTCACGTCCCATGAGTTGGGTGACATGGTGCTCAAGCGCTTGGCCAAGATCGACAAGGTGGCGTACATCCGCTTTGCCTCGGTCTACCGCGATTTCAAAGACGTCGATGAGTTTCTGCAAGAGCTTGACAAGCTAAGGTGATTCCATGTCCAACATTACCGTCAACATAAAGCGTCTCGACCCCACCGTCGAGCTTCCCAAATACGCCCATCCCACCGATGCCGGTTTGGATCTGCGCTCCAACGAGGACTGCGTCCTGAGGCCCTTCGAACGTCGTCTGGTCTCTACTGGGCTGGTCATCGCCCTGCCCGACGGTTACGCCGGCTTCGTCCAGCCCCGCAGCGGCTTGGCCATCAAGCAGGGCCTGTCTATAGTCAATACGCCGGGCCTCATCGACGCCCACTACCGAGGAGAACTCAAGGTTATCCTCATCAACCTGGATCCCTCCAACAACATCAAAATCAACAAAGGCGACCGCATAGCCCAACTTGTCATCCAAGAAGTCCCCACGGTCAACCTCATGGAAGTAGAAGAACTAGACAAAACCGACCGAGGCAACGGAGGCTTCGGCTCCAGCGGCGTCGCCTAGGGCGCTCGTATCCCTCCCGCCCGGGGCTTACCTATATCATTCCATGCTCAAACATTCTCGCGTCGCTTCGCTCGCTGCGAAACTGCGCGTGGAACGATATAGGTAAGCCCCGGGCGGGCGGCTACTCGCTTGAAACAATATTTACTTTTCTAGTAAGCCGATGCGACAAAGGGGCTGTCCCTTTGTCGCATCGGCTTACTGTATTTTTATTTTCCTGTTTTACCTTTGCAGGTTCTAATGGAGGGGATTCTGAAGTAGCTGCTAGTAAGTAAACGCAGCCGCTCTGCCGGAGCCGCCCTTATATCGTTCCACGCGCAGTTTCGCAGCGAAGTGAGAATGTTTGAGCATGGAATGATATAAGGGCGGCTCCGACAGAGCGGCGGACATTCGACTAGCGGATATGCGCGGGTTTTCCGCCCCAATAGAAGCGGCAGAAGGCTCGTTTGCGCTTTTGGGGCTTGCCTACTAGCTCCATGGTTGCGATGGCTATGTCTTCGGCTGCGTGGGGGCGGCGTAGTACTTCGCCATTGATGAGTAGGGCTTTGAGTGATTCGGGATGGTCGTGCAGGTGACGTAGGGTAACGATGAGCTCTCGTGCGGTGGTGACATGCATGCTGGCGCCCATGCCGGTGAGCATCGTGGTGTTGGCCTTTTCCTGGCCATAGGACTTGCCCAGCAGGATCATCGGCAGATGTGCGCATAGGCACTCGGTGACGGTGAGCCCGCCCGACTTGAGGATTGCCAGGTCGCAGCCGTGCATGAGGGCCGCCATGTCATCCACGTAGTCCAGAACTGTGACGTTTTCGAGCTTCATGGCGACGAAGAGCGTCTTCAGCCGGGTGGCATACTCCACGTCTTTACCGGGCAAAAAGACAAAGTGCATGTCCTCAAAGCCGCGTAAGAAGGGGAGCGTGTGGTCCATCGCGGCGCGGAAACGCACGTATGGTTGGGGCAAACTGGCGCCGGCCATCACCAATACGACGGTTTTGTCTATGGGGAGATTGAACTTGCTGAGCTCATCTTCGCGTTTGTAATCTGAATCGAAACCGGCTCGGATGGGGATGCCCGTTATGCGGATCTTTGACTCGGGAACCTTGCGCGGGCGCAGCGTTTCGGCCATAAACTCGTTGGCTACACAGAATAGGTCGGTGTCCTTGTGGGGCCAAAAGCCTTCGACTTCGTAATCGGTCGGCACACAGATGACCGGGTAATCGATACCCGTAATTACGCGGGCGCCCACGGCAACATTGGCTGCTGTGATGTGCGTTGCGACCACGGCTATAGGCCTGCGGCGACGAATATATTCGTTGAAGGCGGGGAACATAATACGCGACCATGCCGTGCCGCCACCCCAGAGAAGATGTCCCGTAAGCGTATATCGCCAGGTCAGGTCGTAAATGGGGCGTGTGGCTCCCGTAAAAGAAGCCGCGGTCTTATTGCCGTCGAATTTAATACGTCCAAAATCAAGGATATCGAGCACTTCAATTTCAATATCCTCAGGGATTCCCTTGGTGCCGCGGATAAGATCAAATGCTTGTGCAATCGCGTTGGCGGCGGCTTTGTGGCCCGATCCAACCGATGCGTGCACAATGGTTACTAGGGGTTTTTGTGCAGGTGAAACGGTCATTTGCTCCGGTTGGGGAGTGGCTTGCATGGGCAGGGGAGCGCTATTGCTCATCTGCGTTTGATCCATCGATAACTCCCCTTCAGCTTTGTTACGCGTTTTATCATTGTAGTGCATGAGTGTCATGTTCACGTAAATTTGGGTATGAGCGCAAAGAACGCCAATCTTTCGACAGGAGGTCTCTTCATGACTACCCATCAGCCGATCGATGTTGCGATTATCGGTGGCGGCCCCGCGGGCTATGCCGCGGCCATTTATGCGGCGCGCTCCAACCTAACGACGACCGTGATTGAGCAGGGCATGTCGGGTGGACAGATCGCCACGACCAATGAAGTCGAGAACTATCCGGGCATTCCGCTCTTGTGTGGCGCCGAACTCGGCGAGCGTTTTCAGCAGCATGCAGAGGGCTTGGGAGCTCAGGTCGCATGGAGCATGGTTACGGGTATCGATTACGATGCCGATGCAGCGCTGTTTACGGTGCATCACGATATGGGCGATACGCTGGCCTCGAGCGTTATCGCTTGCATGGGTGCCACGCCGCGATCTGCTGGTTTTGTTGGCGAGGATACGTATCGCGGTCGTGGCGTTTCATATTGCGCAACATGTGACGGTATGTTCTTCCGCGGCAAACAGGTCTTTGTCATCGGCGGCGGCAATGCTGCCTGCGAGGAGGCTCTGTTCCTGTCAGATATTGCCAGCAGTGTGACCATCGTGCTGCGCCGCGACCAGTTTCGTGCGCCTGGTGGTGTTGTTCAGAAAGTACTCGAAAAGGACAATATTACAGTTAGGTACCAAACTAGTATTGTTGAACTTTCTGGTGAAGCGATGCCAACGACGATTGCCTTTAAGGACAATGCATCCGGGGAAATTCATGCCGAGTCATTTGAGCCTGGCTCGTTTGGCATTTTTGTCTTTACCGGCACGCAACCCCATACCGAGCTTGTTGAGCATTTAGTCGATCTGGCGCCTGATGGCGGCATTCTGACTGATGAATCCATGGCGACACGCACGCCAGGTCTATTCGCTGCTGGCGACATCCGTTCCAAACGCTTCCGCCAGGTTGTGACCGCCGTTTCTGACGGAGCCATAGCAGCAACTAGCGCATACGCGTTTCTCCGCGGATAAGTACGATAATATATCTTATGTAAGGTTGCTATCTTTAAACAAAGTGGTTTGACGGTGCATCAATGTACAGTCAAACCACTATTTCTTGGCGGCTATGTGGTATGCAAAACTAGATAACCTAGAATACAATATAGAAAACGAACGGAGGCCTCTTATGAACCACGCTAAACATGTTATCCCGATGTCCGATACATCGGTCAGCATTAAGCCGGAGGATATTCAGCCGACGGTGCTGCCGGATGCATTTATTCAGTCCGATATGGTGGGAAAACTCAACGCGTTGAGCTTGCCACGCTATGACCAGCTGCCCAACGTAACGCTCTATCGCGATCAGGTTATTGAATATGTTGCGCTGTGGATGGAGCCGCTTTCGATTTGCGTAGAGCAGCCCGTTATCACGCCATCGATGATCAATAACTACGTGAAGGTCGGCCTCGTTCCTGCTCCGGTTAAAAAACAGTATGGCCGTGAGCAGATTGCGCGTCTCATCGCCATTTGTATCTTTAAGCAGGTGCTACCCATCGCTGCGGTTCAGGCGCTCTTTAATATTCAGCGCTTGAGCTACGACGCTCCGACCGCCTTTGATTATGTTGTCGATCAGCTTGAGGCATCGATTCGTGCGGCGTTTTCCGTCGAGCAGACTCCTGTGCCCGATACCGCACATCAAGTTACGCGCGAGTCGCTGCTCGTACGCAGTGCGGTATCGTCCTTTGTTTCGAAGGCATACCTGATGAGCTATCTTAAGTTCAATGGGTTTAATAGCTAACTGAGGTATAAGACGGGCGGGATAAGGGGCCACTGGCCCCTTATCCCGCCCGCGCGTTTGACTAGTTGGACATTATCGGCCCGAAGCTACACCCATGCCGTAACCGATGATGAGACCGTGCATCTCGGCGTAATAGGAATCTAGCCCGTTACAGGGCATGATGATAGTCTTGGAGCCTGGCCAGTGCTCCACAATGCGGTCGGCAAGCGCCTGGGCTCCAGCTTCGTTCTCAACGTGATCGATGATGACCTCGCCGCCAGTAAAGCCCTCGGCCTCCATGGTGTCGACAATCTTGGTGAGCATCTTCTTTTCGCTACGCGTGTGCCCAACGAGTTCAATTTCGCCCGCTTCGCTCGCCGTGCCCAAAATGCGGATATTGAGCTTGTTGGCAATGACCCCGGCTGCCTTGGGAATACGTCCAGCCTTCGCAAGGTTTTCGTAATTGCATAAACTAAAGAGGATTTTGCTGTTTTGCTCCAAGCTATCGAAATAGGCGCAGGCGTCTTCAAAGGAAACGTCCGGGTTGCTCGCAAGATAGCGGTCGAACAGCAAGAAGATCAGATCCATTTTGCCACCTGCGGCTCGCGAGTTAACCAAATGAATCTGGCGGTTGGGCTCCTCGGCAAGCACCATGTCACGTGCGGTGGCCGCGGCATTGTAGCTTCCCGATACGCCCTCCGAGATGGGCATGCAGATCGTCTTGTCGGCAAGCCTAAAGAGTTCAGCCCACTCCCCTACGCTTGGACAGGCGCTCGAAGAAGCGCTCGACTCCGCCTGCACGGCGCAATTGAGCTCGTTAACATCGAGCGAGAGGTCATCGACAAATTCGCACTCCCCCACTCGGATCTTAAGGGGTGCAAATGCAAAGGTGGTATGAGGTGCGGTTGGTTGCCAATCGCGAAGATTGCAGCTCGAATCGGAAATAAGTGCCCAGCTCATTGAGGTTCCTTTCTAATTGTTCCCCAACAATTATAGCCATCTTTTTGATTGATTGAACAGCTATCTAGTTTTGAATACTAGATAGTCGTCCTGATCTTATGGCAAACGGTAGGGACAAAAAGAATGGGCCTCGTGACTCAAGATCGCGAGACCCACGTTCGTTCGCTGTAGTAATAAATTAGTAGCGTACGAAGATGTAATTGTTGTTCATACCGGCTGCGACGGAGCTGATGATAACGCCCGTCTTGTAGTCGGAAGCATGGATCATCTGGCCGTTACCAATGTAGATGCCGGTGTGGTAAGAGTTAACCACGACGTCACCAGGCTGGGGATCGGACACGCGGGTCCAGCCCATAAAGGTTCCCGTGGTGCCAAGGCGGCAATAACGGCCGGTGAGGCAGTAGCTTACAAAACCGGAGCAGTCAAAGCTGTTCGGTCCAATGCCGCCCCAGGAATAAGCGTATCCGAGCTTGCTGTAGGCGCGCGAAACAACGGTACCGCCGTCAACGGACTGGCTCGGTGCGGAAGGCGTCGGAGTCGGAGCGGGCGTCACGGGCTGCGGCGTGGGGGCAGGAGCGGGCGCGGGCGCGGGCGTGTTGCCGCCGCCGTTGTTGGTCGTACCGCCACCATTGTTGGTGTTCTCGGTCGTACCGGCAGTGTCGTTGCTCACCGTGGCCTTTTCGGCGGTGCTGGCATTGATGCCAGCCTGAAGCGCGGCGTTGGCCTCGGCCTCGGCAGCAAGCTCGGCCTGCAGCTGTGAATCCAGGGAGTTCACGACACTCTGGGCCTCAGCCTGCTGGGCATTGAGCTCGTCGACCTTCTTCTGCGTCGCGGCGACGTTCTTCTCCTGCTCGGTCTGCTTATCGGTGAGCTGCTGCTTAAGGTCCTTGACCTCCTGAATGGTCTGGGCCTGCTTGTCGGAAACCTTGCCGTAGTAGAACAGACGGTTGAGCATGTCGCCCAGATCGTCGACGCCCGTCAGAACCTGAAGGAGACTCAGACCGCCAGTCTTGTACTCACCGGCAACGTAGCTCGAAAGCTTTGCCTGACCCTCGGCAATCTCTTGCTGCTTTTGCGTGATCTCGCCTGCAGTCTGATCAAGCTCCTGCGTCTGTGCGGAGAGTTCTTCATGAATTTGCTGGGTTTGGGTGCCAATCTGCTCGAGTTTGGTACGAGCAGCGGCAAGGTCGGATGCGGTATCGGCATAGGCCGGAGCCACGAGGCCCAGGCCCAAAACACAAGCGAGGGTTGCCGTAGCAGCGCAGCGTGCCATGTTTTTGTGCGTATTTGCTGTGCGCATGAAGCTTCCTTTCCGGTATCTAAGGGTAGCGGCTAGTCCACCGTTACCAGACTAAAGAGCTCAACGTCCTCGTTAGAAGGCGTGAGCTTCTTGCGCGGGTTGAGAAACGCAAGCTCAAGGATACAACCGTAACCTACAAGCTTTGCGCCCATATCCCGCACAAGTTTACCTGTTGCCTCGACGGTTCCGCCCGTCGCGACCAAGTCGTCCAGAATCAACACGGTATCTTTAGAGCTGATGGCATCGGCGTGGATCTCGATAGAATCCGTTCCATACTCGAGCTCGTAGCTCTCGCTTACCGTCTTGCGCGGCAGTTTACCCGGCTTACGTGCGGGAACAAAACCGGCACCCAGGGCGACGGCCACGGGCACACCGACCATAAAGCCGCGGGCCTCGGGTCCTACGACCTTGGTAATGCCCATGCCGGCAAAATGCTCGGCCAGGGCATCCACCATGGCCTTTAGGGCCTCGGGATTGCCAAAGAGCGGCGTGATGTCCTTAAAGACGACTCCGGGCTCGGGATAGTCGGGGATATCGACGATATGAGATTCGAAGTCGTACATGGGTGACCTTTCATGGATTGCCGGGTGAACGGCGGTTATTTGCCCGTGTTAGCAGACGAGCTATGCGAGGGGACGACGACCTTGGACGGCTGCACGAGCGACTCGTCGTGCGCGGCAACCGCGGGGACGCTTGTCGCATCGCTTTTAGCCTTGGTGGATTCGGAACGCGCGATCTCCTCATCGAGGGCATCGATGTCAGCGTCCTCGACCACGGCGTTGAGCGACTCAAAGACACGGTTCTTAAGTAGCGCGGTGTGAACACCCTCGGTGAGGTCGTGCAGCTTCTTAAAAGCGCGCTCGAGCTTGGCGTCGCGCTCGTCATCGGAGGTATCCATGCCGAGCATGCTCACGAGAACCTGCTCAAACATCGAAGACTCGCGATTTGCCGACGATACGTACTGACGCAGGTTGCGCGGCTCAATGTGGAAGCGCGACAGCTCCGAGCAGTAACGGATAATCGGGAAATCTCGGCCATCGACGAGCTCACGGTTCTGCGGGCTCTTGATGATGCGGATTAGATCGTTCTCGGCAAGGGAGCGGATAAACGAAATCTCAACACCGAGCATGTCGGGAATAGTCTCGATGGGATGCAGCTTTTGCTTCGTCTCCTTGGGCTCCGTCTTAAGCGGAACATCAGACAGAAGACCAACCTCGTAAGCCAACGTGGACAGGTCCGTTGCGTTTTCCAAGCGCTGCTTAATGACGTTGAGCGGCATGTAACGGGTCTTCTGCAGGTGCAGGATAACCTCGAGACGGTCAACGTCTTCCTTGGAGTACTGGCGATACCCCTTAGGCGTACGATGAGGGGTGATGAGCCCCTCATCTTCTAGAAATCTAATTTTTGAGTTCGATAGATCGGGGTATGCGCCTCGAAGAAGGTTGACGACTTGGCCGATACTCAGATAGTTGCGTTCGGCCATTACCTACTCACCGGTTTCGATGCGCTCCGGCGTGCTCTCGTGGTAGATGAGCGTGAACGTACCGATCTGAACGGAAGAGCCGTCGTGCAGCGGAGCACCGTTGACGATGGCGCCGTCAACCCACGTACCATTGAGCGAGCCCAGATCCTCAATACGGGCGCCCAGGCCCTCACGAATAATGCGTGCGTGGCTGCGCGAGACGGTCATGTCGTTGAGGAAGATGCCGTTCGCGGGATCGCGGCCGATGGTGGTCACGTCGTCCTCGAGCTCAAAGGCAGCTCCGGTCTGCGGACCCTTGACGATGGACAGAACCGGAGCGGTGATGCGCACGTTGGCCATAAGGTCGGGAACGGTGACATCGCTCGAAGGAACGCGGAAAACGCAGGTAGCGTCCGCGGTCTTATCGTTCTGAGGCATATTGTTAACCTTGTTGTCCATGACAACCCCTATCTAACGCGGACGTGCCGCAAAGAATGAACCGTACGTAATCATACCCCAATGAATCAGTCTTCGATTTCGGGGTTGAGAAAGTCGGTGTCCTCGTCCTCGGGATGCGCGATGGCCTGTTTAATGGCCGCCCCTCCCTTAATGGAATAGATGACAGCGGTGAGCATGGAGAAGATCACGCCGCCGTACACAAAGAAGATGCCGAGGGGCACCGAGCTGCCGTTGAGGCCCGGGAATGCCGTGAACGTGGCGGGCAGCAGATGCCAGCCGTCCACGACGGGAAAGCCCAGCAGCATGAGCGAGAAGCCGGTCATGAGCAGTGCCGTGGCAATTTTCCCGGGAAAGACGACGTCGATGGGGCGACGGTGGTAGTGGCGTACGATGAGCGTGCCGATGCCCAGGTAGATATCGCGGCCGATGATGAGCACACAGACCCAGATGGGCAACTCGCCGCGGACTACCAGGCCCAGAACGCCCGTAAACAGCAGCGCACGGTCGCAAATGGGATCCATGACCTTGCCGAGCCACGAGACCGTTTTGGTCATGCGGGCAATTTGACCGTCCATCCAGTCGGTGGAAGCCGCGATGGCATAGATGACAATGGCGACGACACGGTTGTTGCCCGTCACAAACAGGTACAGGAAAACAAGCGTGAGGACCAGGCGCGTAAAGGTAATGAAATTGGAGATCGTGAAGATCTTATTCGACGGGTAATCGGAAGTGCCGATAAGCTCCTTTTTGATCTTCTTCTTGATGCCCACAGGACTCCCCCGCTGGTAAACGACAAAACTTTCGATACTATACCCGTTCCGGCGATGTCTATCCAGCGCAGCCATAGAGAGTCCAGACATGTGGAGGGCGCCTCTGGGCTGCGCTGGATTCTGCATTTGTGTACATCAGCCTCCAAAAGCGACATTTTTCGGCATCTTTGGTGGCTGGTGTACACGTTTTGATTCGGTGATTACATCGATCGGGAAAGTTGTTGCTTTAAGCAAATGCGTACGGGTCGAGAAGGGCTGGCACCAAAAGAGCCCAACGGCCGTTACGGCTTCGTTAGAAACGCGCCCCATCATGGATGGTGAACCCGAAAGGTAAGGCGCGCGGGCACGGCGACTCGGCCCGCGCGCCCGGAAGAGAAAGGATAAGCCCATGGGTTACATGCTCGAGACGCGCGGGCTCACCAAGCGCTTCGGCCGCGGCGACCAGGCGCAGGACGCCGTGGCCGACGTGAGCCTTCATATCCGCGAGGGCGAGGTGTACGGGCTGCTCGGCCCCAACGGCGCCGGCAAGTCGACAACGCTCAAGATGATCTGCGGGATGCTGCGGCCGACGGCCGGGGAGATCCTCTTTGCCGGGCACGCCTGGCGCCGCGAGGACCTCTACGCAATCGGCAGCCTCATCGAGGAGGCGCCGCTCTACCCCAACCTCACCGCGCGCGAGAACCTGCGCGTGCGCACCACGCTGCTGGGCCTTCCCGAGAGCCGCGTAGATGAGGTGCTCGCCGCCGTGGACCTCGCGGACACCGGGAAGAAGCGCGCCGGGCGCTTCTCGATGGGCATGCGGCAGCGCCTGGGGCTCGCGCTGGCGCTGATCGCCCGGCCACGCCTGCTCGTGCTCGACGAGCCCACCAACGGCCTCGACCCCATCGGCATCGAGGAGCTGCGCGACCAGATCCGCGGCTTCGCGGCGGCGGGCACGACGGTGATCGTCTCGAGCCACATCCTCTCCGAGGTGCAGCAGATGGCGGACACCATCGGCATCATCTGCGGGGGGCGCCTCGCCTACGAGGATGCGCTTCGGCCCGGGCAGGACCTCGAGGAACTCTTCATGAGCGTCTGCCGGGAGGGGCGTCGAGCGCGCGGGGAGGTGGCGGCATGACGGGCGAGAAAGGCGCCCTGCTCGCGGGCCTGCGCGCCGAGGCCCTGAAGTCGCGCCACGCGGCACCGGTTCGCCTGGCCGTGCTCATGGCGCTGCCGATGCCGCTGCTCGGCGCGATGCCCTACCGGGGCGTGCAGATCTTCAGCGCGTGGAACTACTGGTACGCGCTCTTCCTGCCCGTGTCTCTCTCGCTCGTGGTGGCGTGCGTCGCGCGGGCGGACGCGCGCACGCGGATGCGGGGGCTTCTGGGCCTGGGCTTCCCGCTCGGGCGCGCCTGGTGGGCCAAGGCGCTCTGGTGCCTCGCGCTCTGCACGCTCTCGAACCTCGTGGTCTTCGGCATCTACCTCGCGGGATCGGCGTTCTCCTCGCAGGGCCTCACGGCCGCGGGCACGCTCACGATGCTCCTCTGTGCGCTCGTCAACACGGTGACCGCGGCGTGGATGATCCCCGCAGGGCTCTTCCTCACGGCGCGGCTCGGCATGCTCGCGGGCATCTTCTGCCCGCTCGCCGCGCAGCTCGTGGGTGGGTTCGCCTGGTCGCTGGTGCCGCTGCCGCAGCTCTTTCCGCCGTCGGCGAGCATGGTCATCCCCACGAGCTTCATCCCCGTGCTGCCGAGCGGCGAGCCACTCGCGGCGGACATGGCGCTCGGCGGGGCGCTCTCGTCGGACGGCATGCTCACACTGGCGGGCCTTGCGGTCTGCGCGCTCGCGTTCGCCGCGCTCACGGCGGCGGGCGCGGCCTGGTTCGCGCGCTCCGAGGAGAGGTGATGGCCGTGACACGACTCTCCGACCCGACGCCGCGCATGACTCTCTCGCGTGCCCTGCTCTCCGAGGCCCTGCGCCTGGCGCGTTCCCCGCTCGCAGTGGTGCACCTCGTCTGCGGCCTGGCAGCCGGTCTTGCCTGCGGCGAGTACTTCTCCATAACCCGATGGGACCCGGCGCTGGGCGCGGACGCCTACGCCCAGTTCCTCGGCGCCCTCATGCCGCTCATGTCCGCCATCGTCTGCGGGCTCGCCGTGGACGAGGAGCGCGCTGCCGGGCGCCTCGCCAACCTCACGGCGGTCCCCTCGCGCGGGCGCGCCGTCGCGGCGAAGCTGCTCGCCCTTGCGGCGCTCGGCGCGGGCGCGCTGGCCGTGGCGCTCGGCGTGTTCGGGGCCGTGCTCGCCGTCGCCGGGCGCCTGCCGCTCGGGCCCGCTCCGCTTGCGGCCGCCTGGGCGGGCATCGTGCTGGGCAGCCTGCCCCTCTATGCGCTGGGGCTCGGCGTGGCCCTGCGCCTCGGCCGCAACGCCGCCATCGGCGCCGGCGCGGCGGGGATGCTCCTCGCGTTCTTCTCGGTGGGCGGACTTGCGCACGGCCTCATGACCGGCGAGCTCACCGGTGCCCTGGCGACGCCCCTGAACTGGGTGCCGCTCGCCTGGCCCGCGCGCCTAGGGTCGCTCGGGGTGGAGGCCTTCATCGACGCCGCACGCGCGGCGGGCCCTCTCCTCACGACTGCGCTCGCTGGCCTCGTGCTCACCCTGGGGGGCGCCGCCGTCCTTCTCGCCTGGTTCTGCCGCTTCGAGGACGGGAGGGCAGATGCGTAGGAAGCCGTTCGCCGCCGTGCTCGTCCTCCTCTCCGCAGCGCTCGTCCTGGGCGGGAATGCCCTGCTCGACGCCGGCTGGGGGTCGGTGCTGCGCTCGATCGCCGACCGCGTGCTGCCCAACCCTGAGATCGCCATGTGGGCGCCCGCACCCGCGGCTGCGCGCGGGGCTCTGGACCGCTGAGCGCGGCGCAAGTACAATGCCGACGGGAGTTTCAGGAGGTCGAACATGGCGAGAATACTGGCAGTGGATGATGAGCGGGCAATCCTCGACGCGCTCGCGCGCGTCCTCGGCCGCGACGGCCATGAGGTCGTCAAGGCAGCGGACCCGACGGCGGTCCTGGGGACGGACCTCTCGCGCTTCGACCTCGTACTCTGCGACGTCATGATGCCGGGGCTCGACGGCTTCGAGCTCGTGCGGCAGATCCGCCCGAACTTCGACGGGCCCATCATCTTCCTGACCGCGCGCGTGGCCGAGGAGGACGCCGTGGCCGGCTACGGCCTGGGCGCCGACGACTACGTCCGCAAGCCCTTCGGGGCCGCGGAGCTGCGCGCCAAGGTCGCGGCCCATCTACGCCGTGAGCGCCGGCCGCGCTCGCACGCCCTCTCCTTCGGGGAGGTGCGGATCGACCTCGGGGCGCGCGGCCTCGCCGTGGGCGGCGAGGCCGTGCCGCTCACGCCCACCGAGTACGCCATCTGCGAGTACCTCGCCCGCCACCCCGGGCAGGTCATGAGCCGCGCGCAGATCCGCGAGGCGGTGCTCGGCTGGGAGAGCGACGCCGACGACGCGGCCATATCCATGCAGGTCAGCCGCGCCCGGAGGAAACTCTCCGAGGCCGGCGCCGATCCGATCGCGACCGTCTGGGGGATGGGGTACAAGTGGCAGCTTTGAGGACCGGGGCGCGAGGTCGCGGGGGCATGCCGCTCTCCTTCGTCATCGCGCGCTACTTCGCCTACGCGTTCGCGGCGGTTGCCACGGCGTGGCTCGCCTCGTTCATGGCGCTCTCCGCGGCGATCGACGCGGGCTTCGTCTACGAGGCAAGCTGGGGGCCGGCCAATGCGCGCGAGGTCGCGGAGGGCCTGGCACGCGACGGCGTCTGCGGGCAGCAGGACGTGCCGACGGCGTACCGCTACCTCATCCTGAACAAGGACGGACACGTGCTGATGACAGACCTCGAGGGCACGCGGCTCGAGGACGCGACGGAAATGGCCCGTGCGGAACTCGCCGCGGATCCGGGCACAGTGGAGATCGAGGGCGGGGGCTCGGGCCTCACCTACGCCGCGTTCCCGCTCAAGGGCGGCGGGGCCTGCGCACTCGTCAGCGAGTACCTGCCGCAGTGGGTCTCGCGCGACCTCGCCGGCCTGCTTCCCAACCCGCAGAACCTCATGCTCGTCGGCGCCGCTGCGGGAAGCGCGCTCGCGCTCGCGCTCGTGGCGCGCCGCGCGAGCCGCGTGATCTCGCGCAAGATGGCGCCGCTCGCGGAGGCGGCGGGGCGCGTCGGCGCGGGGGAGCTCGACTTCGCGGTCGGCAGCACCAACGTGCGCGAGGTGAACGACGTCCTCGCCGCGATGGACGCCATGCGGGCCTCCCTCGCCGAGTCGCTCGAGGCCCGCTGGGCCGCGGAGCGGGGGCAGCGCGAGCAGGTGGCGTCGCTCGCCCACGACCTCAAGACGCCGCTCACCGTGCTGCGCGCCAACGCCGACTTCGTGGCGGAGGAGCTGGAAGACGAGAAAGACGCCGACCTCGCGGCCGCCGCGCGCGACATAGCCGGCAGCGTCGAAAGGCTCGACGGCTACGTGCGCCTGCTCATCGAGGCCTCGCGCGGGTCCGGCGGGGCTGAGAGGGCCCCCATGCGGCCGGCCGAGCTCTGCGAGCAGGTCCTCGCCGAGGCCGCCCAGATCGCCCGGGCGCGAGGCGTGACGCTCGACGCGGCCACGGGCCCTGCTGTCGCGGGCGCGCCCGAGGCCCCGCTCGACCGAACCGCCCTGGCGCGAGCCGCCGCGAACCTCGTGGCCAACGCCGCCGAGCACGCGCGCTCGCGCGTGGCGGTCTCCTGCGACGTCGAGGGCGGCCACCTCGTCATCGAGGTGGCCGACGACGGACCGGGCTTCTCTCCCGCCGCCCTCGAACGCGGCTGCGAGCGCCTCTTCACAGACGACTCCTCCCGCTCCTCGCGCGACGGAGGCCGCCACTACGGGCTCGGCCTCCACGCCGCCGCCGAGGCCGCGAGCGCCCACGGGGGCTCCGTCTCGCTCGCCAACAGCCCCTCGGGCGGCGCGGTGGCCACCATCGCGGTCCCCCTGTGCGGGGCCTGACGAATCAGGCCCTCACACTGGCATACCTCGCAACCAAACGCTTCCCGGATAATTCATGAGGCCGTACTCGTATTCGAGCCTGCCTATCTCTGCGGCAAGCGCCTCCGTCATGTAGAAGTTTTTCGTGCGGCCCGTCGACTTCGCCAGGCGGTCGTACCTGTTCGCAAGGTCCTCGGGGATTCTCAGGGCTGCGGTGGCGGTTGCCATGACGCACCTCTTGGTTAGATGTAATACGTATATTTCTTTCTATCACATCACCCGAACCCCGCACCGGCGTACGGCCGCATCTGCTTTTTACCTTACATTGTGTCAACCGGTCCATGCCCGGCATATTCTGCCGGATTGAATCAACCGTTAAATCAATCCGAGCCTTTAAGGGGCGGTTGAAATCCTTCGAGGACTGAGGGCACCGTCCCTAGGTCGGCTCCTCGATGGCCTCGGCTGAATTCCCCTGCAATCGACCGCATGGGTTCCGGCACGGGGTTCTGGCGCTGCCCGAACGGGGCGCAAGACTCGGCCGTCGGTCGTGCCGGACGGCATACGTTTTGAGACCGGCAAGCTGTTGCCGGCTCGAGGACAGCGGCCCGGTGCACCGGGCCGATCAATAGAGGACTCAGGTTCACAGCGCAGTTTCTTGGGGCTCGCATATATAGGAAGACTTGATCGGCAATCGATTTTAATGAAGTCGACAGCGCATGTCAGAGCTTTCAACAAATTTAACATGCCACCCTTTATATCCGCACGCGCGTAATTCAACTCATAAGGACCGGCTATCCCTTACCTGTGACACAATCTCAAACGCACAGAACAGAATC